>NZ_JBSGSG010000037.1:54051-80079 GCF_053606765.1 Streptomyces sp. NPDC055189 | reverse complement strand
GCCCCGGGTGCTTGTCACCCGGGGCCGGGCCCACCGGCGTACCGGCTTATCCTGAACGTACCGAACACATCGTTCGGCCCGTCCTACGTCCCCTGTGCGGAGCCTGTCTTGTACTTCACCGACCGTGGCATCGAGGAGCTGGAGAAGCGGCGCGGCGAGGAGGAAGTCACCTTCGAGTGGCTCGCCGAACAACTCCGCACCTTCGTGGACCTCAACCCGGACTTCGAGGTCCCGGTCGAACGCCTGGCGACGTGGCTTGCCCGTCTGGACGACGAGGACGAGGACGAGTAGGCGCGCTGCTCGGTTTCTCCCGTAGCGGCCCGTCGGCCCCTCCCGTAGCGGGCGTCAGCCCTGCATGAACCCGCCGTCAGCCCTGCCCGTAGCCGGCGTCAGCCCCTCCTGTAGCGGGCCGCCGTCAGCCCCCACCCATAGACGCCTTCAGCCGCTCCCGTAGCGGCCGTCAGTCCCGCCCGTAGCCGCCGTCAGCCCTCCTGTAGCGGGCCGCCGTCAGCCCCCGCCCGTAGAGCCTTCAACCGCTCCCGTAGCCGCCGTCAGCCCCGCCCGAACCCGCCGTCAGCCGCTCGCACCCTGTCGTACGCGAGCCCCAGCGAGCCGTGTACCAGCAGGAGTGCCGCCGTCGCGGCCCAGCCGCCGCTGCGTCGTCGCCACGCCCATGCCGCCATCGGCAGCCCCGCGGCCATCTGCGCCACGGCCAGCGCGCGGGCCCGGCGGCCCCGCAGCCACGGCCCCAGAGGGCCCTGCTCGACCACGTCAAGCTCCGCCCGTACCGCGTCCCGCCAGCCCGACCACTCGACCTCCCGCACGCCCGGCGCCACGCGCGCCACCGCGCGCAGCCGGTCGGCCGGCTCCCCTGGGCCCACGCCCGCCGGCAGCGCCACCCCTGCCCGCCCGAGAACGGCGAGCAGGCCCAGGAGCCGGGCCCTGGCGTCGGCCTCCGTGTCGGGGCGCCCCAGCGGCTCCAGGGCCTGCACGTCCAGGACGGGGTCGAGCCCGAGCCGGGCGGCGAAGGTGCGCAGTGCCTCGTCCTCGCCGACGGGGGTGCCGTTCGCCAGCCATACGTATTCGACGGTGCGCCGGAAGCCCGCAGCGAGGGTGCAGCCGGAGCGGTCCGAGTCCCACCACAGCGCGAGCACCGGCCAGGTCGACCCGACGGCGAGCGCGGTGGCCCACCCGGTGAGCACCCGGTCCACCGGCTCGTCACCGTGCACCCAGGGCTTGCCCTCGGGCACGAGCACGCTCCACTCGTGCCCCGCCGGGGCGAGCAGCATCCGTTCGCGCATCAGGCGGGCGACGGGCTCGACCACATCGGGGTCGGCCCGGCAGAGCAGCAGCGCACCGGCGGCGTGATCGGCGCGGTCAGCGTGATCGGCGTGATCGACAGCTTCGGACGACATGGCCCCACGCTAGGACAAATCCCCGTATTTGGCGCAGAGAAGCGACAGTGTCTTGACTTTCCGTGACCGCGATATATCGTGTGTATCAGAGACGCGATATGGCGCGTTTCTTGTTTTCCCGCCCAACTCAGCCCAGCCCCGCCCCGCCCAGCCTGATCGAGGAGGTAAGTCCGATGTCAGAGTGGTCCGTCGCCGAGCCCCAGAAGCTCACCTTCGACGCCCCCGTGTCGACGCTGCAGGTGCGCGTCGTCAACGGAACAGTCAACGTCGTGGGCACCGACGAAGTTTCCGCCCGGCTCGAGGTCTCCGAGATCGACGGGCCGCCGCTGACGGTCACCCAGTCGGACGGCATTCTGTCCGTCGCGTACGACGACCTGCCCTGGAAGGGCTTCCTCAAGTGGCTCGACCGCAAGGGCTGGCGCCGCAGCGCGGTGATCTCCCTGGCCGTCCCCGCCGGCACCCGCGTCGAGGTGGGCGTGGTCGGGGCGGGCGCCGTGGTCTCGGGGACAGAAGGCCGCACGGAGGTCAGGGGCGTCACCGGCGACACGACCCTCGTGGGACTCTCCGGGCCCGTCCGCGCCGAGACCGTTTCGGGCAGCCTGGAGGCCCAGGGCATCACCGGCGATCTGCGCTTCCAATCCGTCTCCGGGGACCTGACCGTCTTCGAGGGCGCGGGCTCCTCCGTCCGGGCCGAATCGGTGAGCGGCTCGATGATCGTCGACCTCGATCCGACGGGCGCCCCGACCGACATAGGCCTGACGAGCGTCTCGGGCGAGATCGCCATCCGGCTTCCCCACCCGACGGACGCGGACGTGGAGGCGAACACCGCGAGCGGCGCGGTGTCCAACGCGTTCGAGGATCTGCGGGTCAGCGGCCAGTGGGGAGCGAAGAAGATCACCGGTCGGCTCGGCTCGGGCAGCGGAAAACTGAGGGCGACGACGGTATCGGGGTCCATCGCTCTGCTGCGCAGGCCACCGGCGGAGGAAGAGCCGTTCGACGAGGCCCCGCCGGCTGCGTCGCCACAGGACACTCCCCCGGCCGACGACGCCGCCCCGACCGACAAGAAGGTGCTCTGAGATGGCTCCCGTCTTCGCCCACGGCCGACTGCGCCTGTATCTGCTGAAGCTCCTCGACGAGGCTCCGCGCCACGGCTATGAGGTGATCCGCCTCCTGGAGGAGCGCTTCCAGGGTCTCTACGCCCCTTCGGCGGGGACGGTCTACCCGCGCCTTGCGAAGCTGGAGGCCGAGGGCCTGGTCACGCACACCACGGAGGGCGGCCGCAAGGTGTACGCCATCACGGACGCGGGCCGCGCCGAACTGGCCGACCGCAGCGGTGAGCTGGCCGATCTGGAGCTGGAGATCCGCGATTCCGTCGCCGAGCTCGCCGCCGAGATCCGGGACGGCGTGCGGGGTGCGGCAGGTGAGCTCCGCCGTGAGATGCGGGAGGCGGCCAAGGAGGCGCGCGCGTCCGGTACGTCCGAGGGCAGGAGCGGCGCCGGCGCCGGCAAGGCGTTCCCCGACCCCGCCGACTTCTTCGACGGCTCCTGGGGCGACAAGGAGGGCTGGCGCCAGGCCAAGGAGGAGTTCAAGCGCGCCAAGCAGGAGTGGAAGGAGCAGGCGCGGCGCGCGAAGGACGAGACCCGCAGGGCCCGTGAGGACGCCCAGCGCGCCCGCCGCCAGGCCCAGGACGCGCACGAGACCGCGCGCGCCCAGGTGCAGGAGGAGGTGCAGCGCATCGCACGGCACGTCCAGGACCAGGTGCAGGACCACTTCACGCGGGGCGACTGGCCGACGGGGGTGCGCGAGGGCCTGACGGAACTGGCCAAGGAGTTCACCGAGTTCGGCAAGAACGCGGGCGCGGCGGGCTCCGCAGGCAAGGACTTCGGCCGCAAGGGCGCGGGATCCGCCGCAACCGCCGCGCAGGACCCCAAGTTCACGGCCGCCCGCGAGGACGAAGTTCCCACGGAGTACGTGCCGGAGTGGGCGCAGGAGGACTCCACCGGCAACCCGGCCCGCGATCTGGACCGACTTCTGGACCGCTTCCGGGACGACATCCGCGACGCGGCCCGCGACCGCGGGGTCACGGAGGAACAACTCCGCGAGACCCGCCGCCACTTGTCCTCGGCGGCGGCCCACATCGCAGCGACCCTGCACACACCGAAGAGCTGACCCCGGCGGTCAGCAGAAGGGACGGCGCCGGACCGCCGTCCGGCGGGGGCAGCGCCGTCACTCCCGCCCGGCGTGCGCCCGCCCTGCGTCACGCCTGCCCGGCGGCGCCCCCGCCGTCCAGGCGGGGCGCCGTCCAGGCGGGGCGCCGTCCAGGCGGGGCGCCGTCCAGGCGGGGCGCCGTCCAGCGAGAGCAGCCCCATCACGCCCGCCCCGCCTTATGCCCGCCCGGCCTCACGCCTGCCCAGCGGCGCCCCCGCCGTACAGCACCCTCTCCACCGCCTCGTGGGTCACGCCGTGGTCCGCGAGGACCTCGCCGACCGGGCCGGGACGGACGGTCAGGGCGAACAGGATGTGCTCGTCGCCGATGTGCCGGTCCCGGTGCGCGGTCGCGATGCGCAGGGAGCTCGCCAGGGTGTCCTTGGCCTCGCGGGTGAAGGGCCGGTGCGCGGTCCAGCCGCGCCCGGAGCGTCCGCCCTTGCCTCCGCCCCTGCCTCCCCCTCTGCGTCCGCCGGCCAACGCGCCCACCCCATGGGTCTCCTCGACGCGGGAGACGATCTCGGAGACGTCGATGCCGAGTTCGGCCAGCGCCTGCGTGTCGGCCTGGGAGAGGCCCCCGCGGCGCCGCGCCTCGCCGAGCGCGCCCTCGATCGAGTCCCGGCGGCGCGTGGCCCCCAGTGAGGCCAGGGCGAAGGAAGCCCGGCTCGCCTCGCGGTCGAGCAGGGCGAGCAGCATGTGCCCGTCGTCGACGGAGGCGGCGTCCTCGCTCTCGGCATGCTCCACCGCACCCTTGACCACGGCGCGGGCGTCCTTCGTGAACCGCTCGAACATCACTGCCTCCCGTACTTCTTGTGCACGGCCTGCCTGCTCACTCCGAGCTCCGCGGCGATCCCCTGCCACGACCAGCCCTGCAGGCGCGCACTGCGCACCTGCACGGCCTCCAACTGCTCCACCAGCCTCCGCAGTGCGGAGACGGCCCGCAGTCCGACTCGTGGGTCACGGTCACCCGCACGCTCGGCGAGATCCGTAGCTTCGGTCATGCCTGTCAACTTACGTTGACAGGAAGGGCGTGTCAATCAAAGTTGACACGAAAGCAGGGAGACAGTCAGGGAGACAGCGAGGGAGGGAGACAGTGAGGCAGTGGCGTCAGGCCTCCAGCACGATCTTCCCGAACAGGTCGCCGGACTCCAGGCGCTCGAAGCCCTCGCGCGCCCGGTCGAGCGGCAGCACCTCGTCGATGACGGGACGTACGCCCGTGACGGCGCAGAAGGAGAGCAGGTCCTCCAGTTCGTCCTTGGACCCCATCGTCGAGCCGACGATCTTCAGCTCCAGGAAGAAGACCCGCGTCAGCTCCGCGTGCGAGGGCCGGTCCCCGCTGGTCGCACCCGAGATGACCAGAGTGCCGCCCGGCTTGAGGGACTTGACGGAGTGCGACCACGTCGCCGCCCCCACCGTCTCGATGACGGCGTCGACCCGCTGCGGCAGCCGCGCGCCGGACTCCACGGCCTCCACCGCACCCAGTTCAAGGGCCCGCTTCCGCTTGGCCTCGTCGCGGCTCGTGGCGAAGACCCGCAGTCCCGCCGCCTTGCCGAGCACGATCGCGGCCGTCGCGACCCCGCCGCCCGCGCCCTGGACGAGGACCGAATCACCGGGACGCACACCGGCGTTGGTGAAGAGCATGCGGTAGGCGGTCAGCCAGGCGGTCGGCAAGCAGGCCGCCTCGGCGAACGACAGGTCCTTGGGCTTCGGCAGCAGATTCCACGTGGGTACGGAGACCTGCTCGGCGAACGTCCCCTGGTACTTCTCGGTGAGGATCGAGCGTCCCTCGCCGGCGTCGACCCCGTACCCGGTCTGGCCGATGACGGAGTGCAGGACGACCTCGTTGCCGTCCTCGTCGATCCCCGCGGCGTCACAGCCGAGGATCATCGGCAGCCTCCCCTCGGGGAGGCCGACCCCGCGCAGGGACCACAGGTCGTGATGGTTGAGGGAGGCGGCCCTGACATTCACGGTCGACCAGCCGGTCCTGGCATCGGGGGCGGGACGCTCCCCCAACTCAAGGCCACTGAGCGGCTGGTCACGGTCGATGCGGGCGGCGTAGGCGGCGAACATGAGGCAGACGATAGGCGGGCGCCCTACCCGCACGTAACCAGCAGCCCCTGTGACACGCGTCCCGCTCCAAGGGACCGCCCACCCGTTCAAGAGACCGAAACGGGTGGGCGTGCGGGAAAGCAGTGGGCCCCGCCACAACAGTGACGGGGCCCAAGGCCCGGGGGCCAGAAAAAATCAGCGGCGGGCGACGCCCTCCGCACGAGCGGCAGCCGCAACCGCCGCGGTGACGGCCGGTGCGACCCGCTCGTCGAACGGCGAGGGGATCACGTAGTCGGCGGACAGCTCCTCGCCCACCACACCGGCCAGCGCCTCAGCCGCGGCGATCTTCATCGTCTCGGTGATCCGCGAGGCCCGCACCTGCAGCGCACCGGCGAAGATGCCGGGGAACGCGAGCACGTTGTTGATCTGGTTCGGGTAGTCCGAACGCCCCGTCGCGACGACAGCCGCGTACTTGTGGGCGATGTCCGGGTGCACCTCGGGGTTCGGGTTGGCCATGGCGAACACGAACGAGTTCGGCGCCATGGAGGCGACCGCAGGCTCGGGGACGGTGCCGCCCGAGACACCGATGAACACGTCCGCACCCGCGAGCGCGCTTTCGAGCGAACCGCTCAGCCCGGCCTTGTTGGTGATCTCCGCGAGCTCCCGCTTGACCGGGGTGAGGTCGTCCCGGTCACGGCTCACGACGCCCTTGCGGTCCGCGACCGCCACATCGCCGAGGCCCGCTTCGAGCAGGAACTTGGCGATGGCGACCCCGGCCGCACCGGCGCCGGAGATCACGGCGCGCAGCTCGCCGAGCGTGCGCCCGGTCAGCCGCGCGGCGTTGCGCAGCGCGGCCAGCGTCACGACCGCCGTGCCGTGCTGGTCGTCGTGGAAGACGGGAATGTCGAGCCGCTCCTGGAGCTTGCGCTCGATCTCGAAGCAGCGCGGGGCCGAGATGTCCTCGAGGTTCACGCCGCCGAAGGACGGCGCGAGCCGCACCACGGTGTCGACGATCTCGTCCGCGTCCGTCGTCGCGAGCGCGATCGGCACCGCGTCCACGCCGCCGAACTGCTTGAACAGAATGGCCTTGCCCTCCATCACGGGGAGGGAGGCCTCGGGACCGATGTCACCGAGACCGAGCACGGCCGTGCCGTCGGTGACCACGGCCACGACGTTCGACTTCCATGTGTAGTCGTTCACCAGCTCCGGCTGCTCGGCGATCGCGGTGCACACTTTCGCGACGCCGGGCGTGTACGCCAGGGACAGGTCGTCCTTGTCCCGCACCGGCACAGTGGCCTCGATGGCCATCTTGCCGCCACGGTGCAGCGCGAACGCCGGATCGAAGGAATCGACAAGCTCGCTGCCGCCTTCGTGACCCGTATTGCTGTCGCTGCGAGGATTGACGATCTCCGCTGCCACTTGTCTTACCCCTTAAGTCTTAATCATCAGTTGAGGGTGTCCACTCCTGGTTGAGAAGTGGGCGGGCACCGCGTCTGTGCCCCGCCTGTCGGCGGAGGGAGGTACAGACACGCGAGCGCGCCGCACACGCGCTCTGGGCCCCGGATGAGGGGTGTAACGCACCTTTCTACCTGACGGCAGCGGGCACGGGCGAGTGGGATTGGTTACCTCTGGTGCTCCAGGTCCTTGTAGTGGTCCCACAATTACGGATCAGTGGTCCCGGCAAGAGCGGACGACGGCGGACGACGACCCCATGCCCGAATTTCCCGAAGTGCGCCCGAGGCCGGTCCACATCGCGAGATTGCCCCGAGATTCACGGAAGATCTCAAATAGCGGTACTTCGTTCCCCGTCGGTACGGCCCTGTTGTCCCGGCCTGTCTGGGTTCGGGGATCACCCGTTATCCGATTTTGACATCACCGGCACCCAGAATCGGACGGTCCGAATGGCAAGATGCGGTCATCACACGAGGTCGCGACACCCGAAGGTGTGTGCACGACCGCTCGGCAACTCCCTCATCCGCCGGAGGACCCTCATGACCGCAAGCTTCATCTGTCGTACCACCGCCGGTAAGTCCGCGAAGTCCCGGATGGCCACGGTCGGCGCGATCGCGGTCGCCGGCGCGCTGCTGCTCACCGGCTGCGGTGACCAGACCAAGAGCAAGGACGAGGGCAGCGGAAAGGTGAGCGACGCACCGCTCGCCGACAAGCTGCCCCAGGACATCCAGGACGCCGGCGTCATCAAGGTCGGTTCGGACATCGCGTACCCGCCCGTCGAGTTCAAGGACAAGTCGGGCAAGACCGTCGGCATCGACCCCGACCTCGGCGACGCCCTCGGCAAGCAGCTCGGCGTGGAGTTCCAGTTCGACAACGGCACCTTCGACACTCTGCTCGGCGGCCTGCGCTCCAAGCGCTACGACCTCGCGATGTCGGCCATGACCGACACCAAGAACCGCCAGGAAGGCGTCGACGAGGAGACCGGCAAGAAGATCGGCACCGGCGTCGACTTCGTCGACTACTTCACGGCCGGCGTCTCGATCTACACCAAGAAGGGCGACGACCAGGGCATCAAGACCTGGGCCGACCTCTGCGGCAAGAAGATCGTCGTCCAGCGCGGCACCGTCTCGCACGACCTGGCCAAGGCCGAGTCGAAGAAGTGCAAGAGCGGCAAGAAGATCGCCATCGAGTCCTTCGACAACGACCAGCAGGCCCAGACCCGGCTGCGCTCCGGCGGTGCGGACGCCGGCTCCTCGGACTTCCCGGTGGCCGCGTACGCGGTGAAGACCTCGGGCGGCGGCAAGGACTTCGAGCTGGTCGGCGAGCAGGTCGAGGCCGCTCCGTACGGCATCGCGATCTCCAAGAAGAACCCGGAGCTGCGCGACGCGATCAAGGCCGCACTCGACGCGATCATCAAGAACGGCGAGTACGACAAGATCATCGCGAAGTGGGGCGTCAAGGACGGCGCGGTCGAAGCGGCCAAGATCAACGGCGGCAAGTGACCGCGACCAGGCGCTGAAAGGCCACTCCTGTGACTACCGACATCTCCAAGAAGGGCCCGGAGGACACACCACCGTCCTCCTCGCGCCCTGAGGCCATCAGGGCCATCCCCGTCCGGCACTACGGGCGGTACGTCGCCGCGGTCGCCGCCATCGGCGCGCTCGCCGCGATCGTCTACGCGTTCTCCCAGGGCGACATCAACTGGAACGCGATTCCCGACAACTTCTTCGACGACCGCATCCTGCGGGGCGTCCGCGAGACGTTGATCCTGACCGCCCTTTCGATGCTCATCGGCGTCGTCGGCGGTGTCCTGCTCTCCGTGATGCGGATGTCCCGTAACCCGGTGACGTCGTCGATCGCCTGGTTCTACATCTGGTTCTTCCGCGGTACGCCGGTCCTGGTCCAGCTCTTCGTCTGGTTCAACCTCGGCTTCGTCTTCGACTACGTGAACCTCGGCCCCGTCTACAAGGACGAGTGGTCGGACTTCATGACGCCGTTCCTGACGGCGCTGCTGGGCCTGGGTCTCAACGAGGCCGCGTACATGGCGGAGATCTGCCGCGCCGGTCTGCTCTCGGTCGACGAGGGCCAGACCGAGGCGTCGCACGCCCTTGGCATGAGCCACGGCAAGACGCTGCGCCGGATCGTGCTTCCGCAGGCGATGCGCGTGGTCGTGCCGCCGACGGGCAACGAAGTCATCAACATGCTGAAGACGACCTCGCTGGTCGCGGCGGTCCAGTACTACGAACTCCTGCGGTACGCCCAGGACATCGGCACCTCGTCCGGCGCGACGGTGGAGACCCTGCTGCTCGCCGCGTGCTGGTACCTGATCATGACGTCGATCCTCAGCGTCGGCCAGTACTACCTGGAGCGCTATTACGCGCGAGGTTCGTCGCGCACCCTGCCCGACACCCCGTTCCAGAAGATCAAGGCCAACATGCTGTCGCTCGGCAACCGCTCGGGAGGTGTGCGCTGATGACCACCGCCATGGTGAAGTCCGAAGGCGTCCACAAGTCCTTCGGCAACGTCGAAGTTCTCAAGGGCATCGACCTGGAGGTCAAGTCGGGCGAGGTCTTCTGCCTCATCGGCCCCTCCGGCTCCGGCAAGTCGACGTTCCTGCGCTGCATCAACCACCTGGAGAAGATCAACGCCGGCCGGCTCTACGTCGACGGCGAACTGGTGGGCTACCGGCAGAAGGGGGACAAGCTGTACGAGCTCAAGGACAGCGAGGTCGCCCTCAAGCGCCGGGACATCGGCATGGTCTTCCAGCGCTTCAACCTCTTCCCGCACCTGACGGCCGTCGAGAACGTCATGGAGGCGCCGGTCCAGGTCAAGGGCGAGTCCAAGGCTGCGGCGCGGGAGCGTGCCGGGCAGCTCCTGGAGCGCGTCGGCCTGGCCGACAAGGCGAAGAACTACCCCTCGCAGCTCTCGGGCGGCCAGCAGCAGCGCGTGGCCATCGCCCGCGCGCTCGCGATGGACCCGAAGCTGATGCTCTTCGACGAGCCGACGTCGGCGCTCGACCCGGAGCTGGTCGGCGACGTCCTCGACGTCATGCGCGACCTCGCGGAGTCCGGCATGACGATGATCGTCGTCACGCACGAGATGGGCTTCGCGCGCGAGGTCGGCGACAGCCTCGTCTTCATGGACGAGGGCGTGGTGGTCGAGTCCGGCCACCCGCGCGACGTCCTGACGAACCCGCAGCAGGAGCGGACGCAGTCGTTCCTGTCGAAGGTCCTGTAACGAGCGCTCGCGCGGAAGGGGCGGTACGGATCCGGGATCCGTACCGCCCCTTCGCGTTTCCGTACCGCCCCTTCGCGTTGTGGCTACTTGAGGCCCAGCACCATCGCGTCCGAGGGCGAGGACCACACCGTCCGTGCCTCGCCGAAGCCCGCGTCGCGCAGCGTGCGCGCGTGCCACTCGGGGGGCGGGGTGTCGCCGTCCGCGTGCTCGCCGTAGATCTCGAAGCGCTTGGCGGTGGGCTCGGCGAGGACCGGGTCCTTGGCGGCGAGCTGCCACCAGTCCTTCCAGTCCAGGGCGCCTTCGGCCTTGGCCTGGTCCATGCGAGCGTGCCGCTGGGTCCGGTCGGCGTCGTTCAGGCGGGGCGTCGCGGGGTCGGGCATGTGGTCCGCGTTCAGGAAGACGCCGCCGTCGCGGACGACTCCCGCGATCTGCCCGTAGAGGGTGGTGAGGGGCTGGCTGTGCAGCCAGTGCAGGGCGGTGGCGGTCAGAACCGCGTCGTACGAGTCGTACGGGAGCTGCGCCGTCCAGTCGGGGTCCTTGAGGTCCGCCGTCACGAACGTGACGCGGTCGTCCCCCGCGAAGGTGCCCTCGGCGATGGCCAGGAGCGCGGGGTCGAGGTCGACGCCCGTGCTGACGGCGTCCGGGAACCTCTTGAGCAGCCGGTCCGTAATACTCCCCGTACCGCACGCGAGGTCGAGGACGCGCGGCTCGGTGCCGACGACGGCCTCGACCATGTCCAGCATGACCCGGAACCGCTCCTCGCGATCGGGCAGATACCACTCCTGCTGCCGGTCCCAGCTGTCCTGCCAGGCGCGCCAGTCGGTTGTGGACACTGTTTCCGTCATCAGAAGCCCTCCCGTACGTAATACGCTCTCGTAATACCCTCGAAGTACGCGCAACTGTTACTCACGCATTGACGAAGATAGCCCGCCCCGGTAAGGACTACAAGTGGAACTGGCCTATTACTCGGACTACGCCGTACGTCTGGTCAACAGCGAGGAGCCAGGTCGCAACAAGGACACGCTGACGTCGGTCGAGGCCGTCCGTGAGCTGTTCGGAGGGAGTTCGCAGGCGGCGCGGCGGGCCACGGACTCCGATGTCACCCGCTTCCGTTCGGTACGGGCCAGGCTCAGGGGGGTCTTCGAAGCCGCCGACGGCGGCGACGAGACCCTCGCGGTCTCCCTGCTGAACTCACTGCTCATGGAGTTCCCGGTCAGCCCGCAGATCTCGGGGCACGACGACCGCGACGACGACGGCAACCCGCTGTGGCACATGCACCTGGCGGACCACCCGTCCAACGCGACGTCCGGGTACGCCGCGATCGCCGCGATGGGCCTCGCCTTCCACCTCACCGAGCACGGCGTCGACCGCCTCGGCCTGTGCGAGGCAGCGCCCTGCCGCAACGCCTACCTCGACACGTCGACGAACCGCTCCCGACGCTACTGCTCGGACCGCTGCGCGACCCGCGCCAACGTGGCCGCCTACCGCGCCCGCAAGCGCCTGGAGACGGACCGGTCGGCCAGCACGGGCCGCGCCGCCGAGACGGCCCAGCGCAGCAGGGCGAACGGCGAGCGCTGACCGGCCGCGAACCGGGGCGGGCGGTAGCGGAACCGCACCTTCCCCAGGACGAGTTCCTCGGGCACCGTGCCGTAGTCCGTACTGTCCCCTCCCGCGTACGCGTTGTCCCCGAGCACCCACCAGCCGCCCTCGCGCCGCTCGGCGGCGCGCTTGACCACCAGCAGGTCCTGCTGGAACGGATGGCGCAGCACCACCACGTCACCCGCTCGGACCCGTGCGCCCCACTGCACCACCAGACGGTCCCCGTGGTAAAGCGTGGGCACCATCGACGGGCCGGTCACCTCGGCCGCACCCAACGGCAAGATGGCCCTTCCCCGTTCGCTCTCCTGCGACAGCTCCGGCATCACCGGCACCTCCCCGGTCCTATCCTCCACGAGTACCAGTCTCGCCCTGGACTTTTGACCTAAGCCCATGGGGGCACTCGCGAAAACACGTCTCTCACGGAGTAATGTCCCACCTGAGAAGACGATCACGAGGAAGGACCGCTGCATGCTTTCCCGCCTGTTTGCCCCCAAGGTAAAGGTCAGCGCCCACTGCGACCTGCCCTGCGGCGTGTACGACCCGGCTCAGGCCCGCATCGAGGCGGAGTCGGTCAAGGCCGTCCAGGAGAAGATGGCCGGCAACGACGACGCGCAGTTCCAGACGCGCGCCATCGGCATCAAGGAGCAGCGCGCCGAGCTCGCCAAGCACCACGTGTCGGTGCTCTGGAGCGACTACTTCAAGCCCCCGCACTTCGAGAAGTACCCGGAGCTGCACCAGCTGGTGAACGACACCCTGAAGGCCCTCTCGGCCGCCAAGGGCTCGTCCGACCCGGCCACGGGCCAGAAGGCGCTGGACTACATCGCCCAGATCGACAAGATCTTCTGGGAGACCAAGAAGGCTTGATCTATGGCTAGGCCGTTTGACCTGCGGTTTCGCGGGTCACATCGCCTACCTGTCCGCACCCGGTCCGCAGGCCGCCGAGAACGGCGTCCATGACGGAGCGGGTGCGGTCTTCTTCCCCGGGCCACAAGTGCGCGTAGATCCGCAGGGTGATGACCGCGGACGCATGCCCGAGGACCAGCTGGACCTGCTTGACGCTCGCCCCGCCTGCGATGAGCGCGGAGGCGTAGAAGTGCGGCAGGTCGTGGGTCACCATGTGCGGCAGCTCGACGGGCTTGCGGCCCTCACGCTCCGCCGCCTCGTTCTCCGCCGCCTGGAGGGCCTTGCGGGCGCAGTTCCATTCGGTTTTCCAGCGGCGGTAGTTGAGGGGTTCGCCCTCCTCCATCGTGAACAGCCACTCTTTCGAGGGGCGTGCGGCGAGATGCGCGAGGAGCGCGTCGGTGACGACCTCGCCGGCCGGGACCGTGCGCCGTGATTTGCCGGTCTTCGGCGGGCCGATCAGGCCGGATTGCAGCCGCTGCCGCTCGACGCGAATGGCGCCGCGCTTCGCCGCTCGGATCCTTCTTGCCGAGGTGGCCGCCGCCCGAGAACTCGACACCGCTGAGCGCCCTGCCGAGGTCCTCACCTGGCGGATCACTGCCCTACCGAACAGGCGCACACAAGCCGCCCGTACGCAGAGCAGCCGTGTTCCGGGCACCTCGCAAGTCACGTCGGCGGCAGCTGCCACACACGAGCCACCACGGTCCCGCCCTCATCGATTCCGATGAGCCCTAACCACCCACCAGACACGGTCGATCACAAAACAACCACGAGGAACCGGCCATGCCCCGTCCCTCCACCCGCCCCGACGTCGTCATCCTCTCCGATGCGGACCCCTCCCATCACGGCAGCGCTCGCCAAGACCACCGCGACAGCACGTCCTTCAGTGCCGCCGACTTGGAGCTGATCTCCACCGCCACGCAGGCAGAGAGGGACGCCGCAGCCACGCAGGTTCGTCTGGAAGGCGACTGGGAGGGGGAACTCCCCGCACTGCAGAAGGCACTCGACGCCCTGATATCGAAGTACATAGACCAGGCCCCGGCTACCAGTGCTCGATCGGCGAGATCTGCGACGTGATGCCCGAGGATGACCAGGAGGAGTGCCAGCGTCTCGTCGAGACCATCAAGGTACGCAAACTCCTGCAGCGTCGCCCGGAGCGTGGAAACGACTGACTCGCCGCACGGGCATCATGCGCATCCTGGTCTGCTGCTGTCAGCGGTGGCAGACCAGGATGCCGCCCAGGCAGTGAATCTCGAACGCCCCATGCCGGGCGATGTGTTCGTCCAGGATGGTGTTGGCCCGCTCGATCGTGGGCTCGAAGGGCACCTCGTGCTGGTCCGCCCATGCTTGGTACGAGGCCATGTGCGCCACCACCGGCCCGGCATCGCGGACGGTGATGGTGCCGGGAAGTTCGATCGTCTCGACCCGGCCGAACTCCTCCCCGAGGAAGGCCGGCGCCTTCTCCAGGGAAAATCGGGCGCTGAGTGAGATCCGCGCAGGGCCGCGACCGGAGCCCAGGACATCGCCGGCCGCGCGAACCCACAGCTCGTCGAGTTCGGCCTTGTCGCGGTCGCTGTTGGTGGAGGCGATGACTAGGCCGTCATCGGCTACGACGCGGGACAGCTCGGTGACCGCCCGGGCGATGTCCCCGGCGTGATAGAGCATGTGCAGGGCCAAGGCCACATCGGTGCTTGCACTGGCGAGCGGGAGACGGGCCACGTCCGCGACCGCGACCGGGCCGGGCACATCCGCCAGAATCCCTGGTGCGATGTCCAGACCGAGCAGGCGCAGGTCGGGACGGTCTTGACACAGGCGCTTGACGAACTTGCCGTTTCCGCAGCCGACATCGACAACCCGACCATGCTGGCGTACTCCCCCGAGCTGCTCGACGACGATGCCGGGCAGGTCATAGCGAGGCGTCTGCCACTGGTAGAGCGACTGGCGGGCCGCAAGGTCACGGTCGCCGTTGTACGCGCTTCCTGCAAGGCGGCCTCGGTCGGTCACGGCGGCGTCGTGGGTGGCGGAGTCGCTCACTGCGTCAGCTCCGGTGGAGTGGCGGGACGGGCCGCGAGTACGGCCGTGTGCTGGAGTCGTTCTCGCAGTTGTGTCGCCTGCGCTGCTCCACCGTACTGCGGTGCGTTCAGCTCGCGTACGAGAACAACGAGCCGCCGGACGATGCTCGCCGACACCCGTTCCGGGGGTGCGTCGAGTACGAAGCCGAGCATCGCCTCGGCACCCTCAACGTCTTCCAGGAGCAGGTGGCCGCGCGCCAGGTCGACGTGCGCGGCGAACAGGTCACCGACCGACTGATCATCGTTCTCCGCACTACGGTAGAGGCGGACTGCCGTACTCGCGCTCGCAATTGCCTGCTGGACATGATCACGACCGCCGATGGCGAGGTGAGTCGTGCCGGCGTACGCGAACTGCTTGGCAGCCGGAAACGCGAAGACACCGGGCGCATCGTCGTACCCCTGCATCGTGTCCCTGGCATGCTCGGCATCGACGAGTGCGGCTGCAGCACCAGCCTGGTCACCGGCTATGGCGAGGGCACGCGCCTCCAGGCTGGCAAGGCGAGCGCCGATGGTGCCGCCTGACCGATGGTGCCGGCCCGCCTGTGCCAGCCGCGCTGCCTGCTCGTGCCGACCGGTCCAGTAGGCGATCAGCGACTCCACGGCGCGAACCCAGGCCAGGAGCCCTTCATGACCGGCTGCCTCGGCGCACGCCCGAGCCGTACGCGCGTGAGTAGCGGCTTCGTCATAGTGGCCGAGGTCCAGGCAGACATGGGCGGACAGCCCGCACAGCCGTGACGCCGAGACGTACAGATCGCTCGTCTGACGGGGTCGTTGTCGCCCTCGCAAGAGCTCGAAGACCCCGTCGCGTAACTGCCGAATCTCGACGTAGAGCTCCAGCAAGGGGTGGCTGACGTACGAGCGGGCGAGGCGCGCCACATCGGCCTCCAGTTGCTCGACGACCAGTTCGTCGGCGTTCCTGGTGGCGACGAACTGCGCGAACTCTGCCGACGCTGAGGCGTCCGCCGAGACGACACCCGGTTCGGAGCGTGGGGCCGGCACAGTCGGTGCCTGATTCTCGGCAGCGAGGGCCAGGTCTGTACCGCCACACCAGCCGCGGCTGACAGCGACAGCGCGATCAAGCAATGCACCATCGACGCCGAAGACCTGCGCCAAGTGGATCCTGGTGTACGGGACCGGGATGCGGACCTCGCGCTCGTAGCGCCCGATCTCCTTGCCGGTTTTGGCGGCACGCCCCTCCAGGGCGTTGTACTTGTCGGCGACCTGCTGCTGGGTCCAACCGCGAGCAGTGCGCAGCCGGACGAGCAAGGCACCGATACCCGTGTCGCCCATCCCGTCTCCCAAGAGCATGTGGACTCTGGCCCCCATGGTGGCCCCCGGCTTGGCCCCCGCGCTGGCTCCCGACCCAAACGAGTGATGACGATTGGCTGTTTGCATGGCCAGCAGAGCGCGCGAGAAGCCGGAAACACCCTCTCCAAGTGGTACCGAGGACGGTGACAGCTCCGAGCACCGCTCGACGCTCCTCGTCCGGCGCAAGCCCGCGGCACGCGCCGCCCGGCAGTTCGTCGCCGAGGCCCTTACCCAGTGGGCCATGACCCGACGCCTCGACGACATCCGGTTGTGCGTCTCAGAGTTGGTGACCAACGCTCTGCTGCACGGTGACCCCGACGAAAGCCTGATTCTCGTACGTCTGGAGCTCCGCGACACCCAGCTGCTGCTCGAAGTGCACGACGCCGGCGACGGAACCCCGACGCGACTCAAGGCACCGGACACCAGCGACGACGGGCGTGGCCTCTTCCTTGTCTCCGCCATGGCCGACGACTGGGGCGTCGCCACCCACCAAGGCCCTGGGAAGCGCGTCTGGGCCGCGTTCCACCACTCCGAAACGGCATCATGCTGACCCCCGCGCGCACCGATCAACCCACGATCCCCGCTGGCCGCATCGTCTCCCTCGCCACCGCGGCATGGCTCGACACCGACCCGACCGGCACCACCCTGTGCTGCCTGCTCCTGGCACCCCAGCCACCACGCAGCCCCTACGAGACGCCAGCCGTGATCGAGCAGCGCATGCGGGCCGTCGCGACCGCCCTCCGCCTCGGCCCTGCAACGGCACCACCACCCGACATCGGCCCGCGTCTACGACGCATCGCTCCTACTGATGTGGTCCTGCGCTTCGACGGCACCCCCCTATCGCAAGCGCATATCCGCAGGCCGGCCCTGGCCCCTGCTCTCCAACCAGCAGACACCAGTCGCCGTCATGTTGGGCCTCGACGGGCTCTCTCTCAGTGCGGCACCCGCGGAGGTCGACGCCTGCCTCGACCGAGCCGCGCTTCGCCACCGCCTGCTCTTCGGCCACACCCGCGCCGAGTAACCCACCACCCCCACACAGGGAGACATTCCGTGAGCCTGCACCCCGTCTCACCCAACACCGTGCTGGCCAACGCCATCACCCATGCCGAGGACGTGCTCACCCCGCGCATCCTGGCCACACCGCCCGAGAAGGTCGTATTGGTCGTCGGCACCCAGATCAACGGTGCCCCGCACATCGGCACCTCGCTCGTCCAGTCCCTGGCCTTCGCCATGGCCGCCCGTCTGCGCAACCGCTTCGGCCTGCCCGCCGAGGTTCACTTCAGCGCGCTGGACAACGCCCCTTACGACCTGACCACCGACCCGGCAACCGGCCACCTCTACCAGCGCGCCTACGCCCAAGCTCTCAGTGGGCAGGCCCTCCAAGACCTCGTCAGCGCCCTGTACCAGCCGTTGTTCACGGAGCTGTCGCGGCGCCTGGGCATCCCGCACCGTGTAGAGACGTACAGCCAGCAACAGGCCAGCGAGCCCTTCCGCCGCACCTGGCTGCAACTTCTGCCCCGCATCGACGCAGCTCGCTGGTGGCTTGCCCCCTCCTCGGGCATCCCGCATGTGCGCGTGCCGTGCCCGCACCTCGGTTGCGGCTGGGCCGAGAAGCACGCCGAACGGACCCAGGCCCGCCTCACCGATGCAGAAACCGCCACGATCAAGGCCGTCTGCGTCCACCACGGCCCCTACGAGGTGACCGTCACGCCCACCACGGGCGCCTATCTCGACCTGGCCACCCTGTACCGAAACCTCGTCAAGGAACTCGCCCTGACCAGCCCACGCGGCACCCTCCACGTCATGGTCAAGGGCGGCGACTGGGTCTTCGGCTCCCATCTCGTCGACGAGGCTCACCAGTCCGTCGGCCTCAACCGCGCCCAGCTCCCCGCCCGACTGTTCTGCCCCCAGGTTGTCACCGGCACGGGCGCCAAACTGTCCAAGTCCCTCATCCGCGAGGGCCATGCGCCCTTGCCCAACGGCGCGGCCGCCTGGATGCACGACACCCGGCAGTGGCCCGGCACCATCGCCGAGTACGCGGAGCAACTGCTGGCCATGACCGATACCTTGCTGTCCGAGCCCCGCCACTTCTTCCGCTCGTACTCGGCCTCCGAGATCAGCCGCATGATGCCCGCACCAGCCGCCAGGAGCATTCTCGCCCCATGAGTAACACCACCCCCCGTGTCCGCGAACTCAACCTCTACCGTCAGTACTTCGACCTCGTTGCCGTGGGCACCAAGACCGTCGAGGTACGAGTGAAATACCCGCACCTCGCCGACCTCGCCGCCGGCGACGTCGTCCGCTTTCGCATCAAGGGCACTAACGAGACCTGTGAGGTCAAGGTCAAGCGGGTCACCAAGTACCTCGATTTCGAGGCACTGCTCGACGGCGAGGGACCGGCCAACATCAACCCAGCCGCCACTCGCGAGCAGCAGCTCACCAACATCCGCACCATCTACCCGCCCGAGAAGGAGGCGCTTGGCGCCCTTGCCATCGAGATCCAACGCACTGCCCTCGACGGCTAGCGATAGGAACGCCCACGCCTCCTTCCGGGCGTACCTCTTTGGCTCCGATCCGGTTCTGGGTGGCCATCGCCGCCTGACATAGTCCGCCCCCGATCGTTGTCTCCCCGAGGCCGGAGGCGATTCCATGGCAGATGGGAAATTCCGGTGCGCACCGCGCACAGTGTGCGGGACGATCTACTCATGACAGTAGATCTCGCGGAGCTCAACAGGTTGGCGGTGCCTGGTCTGCAAGCTCTGACCGAGCTGCTGGTCGGCGGCGCTGCCTACCATGCTCCGGCTTCCGAGGACAGCCGCCCCTTCCAGATCGGCTGGGGCATGGTGGCTGCGCTTCACCGGCAGGCCGCCGCCGTGGTCGTCCTGCATGATCAGGGGCTTGGTCACGAAGCCGCCCCGAACAGGCGGCTGATGGTCGAGTACGTCGCGCACCTTCAGTGGCTCGTCCGGGACGGCGACGACGTCGTGGACTCCATGAACAAGGCGCACCAGCACAAGCATGGTGGGCTGCGTAAGGCTGCAGATGACGGCGGATACCAGTACGACGCCGAGGCGGCCGACGCAGTACGCGACGCCGTGATCCCGGGCAACCCGACCAACACGTACAACAACACCAGCAACCTTCTTGGCCGTTTGGGCGGTGGGCTGCTTCAGTCCTGGCTCGGCGAGACGCAGCTTTCGCACGCCACTCTTGTGGCGGCCGGGGCCTTCTACCGAGAGACGGACGAGCATCTCGAACTGTTCCTCACACCGACGTACGGCATCGAGGGCGACCCGATGGAGGCGTCGCCCTACATCGCCTTCTTCTTCATGTTCTTCGGCATGATCGCCTTCAACGAGCTGATGGTCGATAAGCCGTGGACAGATGAACTCAAGGCCATAGGTGACGCGGCCGGTCTCGCCGGAGCCGTCTGACGCGGATACCGGGTTCTACGGAACGAGGTCACAGGAGATGCCTCCCGTGACCTCGCGCCTATCGATCGCAGGGAACTATCGTCGGTAGCGCAGACAGGTTGAGCAGAAGGCCGAGACGCAACCGAGCCCCACCATGGTCAAGTTAATGACTGGTTGACGAAGGTCGCCGGATACCCTCGCGCGCAAGCACACGAAATTCCCGGGCGAAGCAGCCGTGAAGTAGGGGATCGCCTCTAGCCTTGATCTTGCATGAGGGCCAAGTCCGTCTGCGGCCTCAATACGGTGAACCTCAGTCCTGCTCTGGATCCTGACGATTCACCGTACGACGTGCCACGGAGCCAGTCATGCTGCTCGGTGTGAAGACGATGACGAAGCGGAACTTGTTCGCCGTGCTCGCAGCACTCGGATCCGTCGGCTATGCCCTGCTCCTATGGCGCGGACCCTGGTGGGTCGACGGCGCTCATCTCCGTACCAAGGACCTTCAACCTGCGGACGGCGTCGTCATCACTGGCTTCCGCACCGCTGTTGTCGCTCTCGGTGCAGGCTTTATCGCCGCCCTGGGTTTGTACTACACCCATCGCAGCCATAAACATGCCGAGAAATTATACGAACAGAGCCAAGAGCAGTTTGCCCATGCCAGAGATAAAGATCGAGAACTTGCAGACCTGACGCGCGAAGGGCACCTCACAGAACGTTATACAGAGGCGATCAAGCTTCTCTCGACGTCAGATAGAACTGAGATGATGGCTAGGCTCGGCGGAATCTATTCCCTTGAGCGCATCATGCGAGATTCTCCAAAAGATCATGAGACTGTGATCCAGGTGCTAGCGGCCTTTGTCCGAAAGAACGCCTCACTTCCCGATCCAGGTGAACCGGATCCTGATGATCTGGACATTCCGTGGCCGCCAGACGATGTGCAGGCTGCCCTCACTGTCCTTGGGCGTCGTCCCGACAGACGGGAACATCAAGTACTCGATCTCTCGTTCACGAATCTCAGACGCGTTGACCTGTCCGGCGCATACCTCCGCAATGCGAACCTGACGTGTACCGAACTCGGCGGCGCCGATCTCCGTCGTGCAGTTCTCACCTTCGCGAAACTGGGCGCTGTTGACTTCACCGGGTCCCGGCTGAAGAACGCAGATCTACGGAACGCCGACCTAGTCTGCAACGTGACGCCTGCGAAGCTATCAGTGGAGCAACTCCTGGAGACTGAATTCGATGCATCAACGCAACTCCCTCCGGAACTTGAGCAGCACCCCAACGTTAACCCGCCGCCCACCAAGACCATCCGGCTCTTCCTCAAGGACAGGTAAGTCATGCCTGATGGTAATGCTTGAGGCGTGAGCACAAGGCTCTGACATGACGGCAGGCTCCTCGCCACAACCACCCAAGCCGTTCCCGCGACTAGAGCGGCTCGCCAACAGTGCCGAAAATATGACCGCACCGTCCCGCCGTCTTGAAATTACGGCCTTAGAATGCGCTGCGCCCTATGCACCTTCGCGACCCTAAAGGGCAACTTTAGAATTTTACTATTATTCAGGATCCAGTCGCGTTGATCTTCGCTCAGCTTATCGCTACTCGACTTGACCTCGATGAATTCAACGTCTTCGGCTCCAAACTCGGCCTCACTCCAGGAAACCAGATCAGGCCAGCCCAAATACCTACCCCAGTAGTCATCTGCGAGGAACCGGAGGACCTTATTAACCTGCTCCGGACCCAAAATCTGAATTAGGCTGCGGCCACGCTCAACGTCAGCAGGGCTATACGCCCACAGATACTGCCGCAACTCCTCAGCGTACGAAGTCCAGTAGTCAAAAACCCACAGCATCTCCTCCATCGCGCGCGGAAGACTCGCGAGATGCTCCTCTAGTGCACCCGCTCGACGGGTAGCGTGCACCGGACTACCGAAATCCTCTGGCAGCATCGTCCAAATGAGATCGCCCTGACCAACGTCAGCCCCGTCACGCCCACCAAAACCGGCTGGCCTGCTGCGAGAATCTCTTGGATCCTGTACCCACAACCACATCAACGTGGCATAAAGCGCCTGGAAGGGGCGACTCTCGCACAACATAACCTTCCGACCCGCTTGGCGCAGACGCTGGGACACAAACTCCTCCACGCCGACTGCAGATTCGAGATCGTCCGAATCGATCGGAATGACCTGCACGTGGCCGATAGTCGGAGTTACATAACATGCTGGATAAATATCCGTAGTCACGTCACAAGCTATCAGGATATCCGAATCCGATGGCCTGGTAAAGTCATAAATCGGTTTCTTGTCATGCTGGTCACGCATATCACGGACGACAGCTCGCTCAATGGCTTCATATTCGGTTCTGTGCTGGCAAGAGAGTTCCATCACTACACCCTGCCCGTCAGAAGCGGTCAATGACAGGCCCTGCTTCGACGCCCATTGGATGAAACGACGGTTTGTCTCCTTATAGATCTCCCGCCAGTAGTACCGATGAACCAGGTTGGCAGCACCACGGTGCGGCTTTGTAGGGAATGCTGGCGGCTCCTCGCCTCGGCACTCGTGACACACACCAGCCAACAGAGGTTGTGTGACTTGAACAGGAATACGAGTCTGAGCATCAATGCTCCGCATACCCTGATGGGGGAGCACATAGAGGGCGAGTTCCTCATCACATGAGCACGTTAGTACAGCCTGACACTCCTCACACGTGTACTTCCGCAATAGTTCGTACGGATTAACAATGGACAGGGATGCATGCTGGCAAGCTACATTTTCATCGTTCTTCATCTGCTCCACGTCCCCCTCCAAGCGTGCAAGGACCCACGGCTTCTGATTCTCGTAGGAACACCGTCAGGCACGTAGCCAATTTTCCAGCACCGACTACTCTTGGGATAGTCCCATCGCCAGATCCTCACAAGGAATCTTTGACCAGGGACTCGTCAATCAACCGCTGAGGATCCTCAGCCTGCGGGCTACGCCGCTTTCGGCTGCTTTTGAACACAAAAGAACAGCAACGCCGCCTGGTCGGACGCATCGCTGATTTTCCCGTCAGGTTTGGGCTACAGCTTCAAGTCCTGGAGCAACGGATCACCGACGAAAGCCCTCGATAAGCTTGGCAAGGTTCCGCACGGATCTCTCAGAGGCACCGCGAGCTGCCATAGCACCGAGGATGACGTCGCCATCCAGTGCTCCGACGTCACGCAGATCCCTCAGGATGTTCTGGGCCTGCTGCTTGCCGAAGTGATCCCCGAAGCCATTGTTCCCGTAGAAGTCCAGCCGGTCGATAGCCTCGGCCAGCCGGGGCGGAATTTGTGCGGGCTCATCTTCGGGACGTGTCAGGTCGACGGCGCCCAGTTGTTGTGCCCAGCCCCGCAGCGGGAACTGGGTGCCTTCGACGACAGCGATGGAGGAACCGCGAGCCAGGCTCATCGCAAAGTCCAGGGTCTTCTCGGTGGGGGCGTAGGCGAGAACCGGACCGATACCACGGTCAACACGGCTTCGGTCGGCACGTGGCGTTGTGCAGAAATGCCGAGCACGAAAGCGCCGCAAGGCAGGGCTGTGGTCTTCGACGCCGAAAGCGTTGAGTACCAGCGCGCCAGTGGCGGCCTGCTCATCGCACTCCCGCTGGATCCAAGCCACCGCCAGCTCTGAAGCCAACTCCCAGTCTCGCTCAGGGTCGTCGTCCGGCACCCACGCGGCTCGATCTACGTTGCCCATTCCTGCCATGAAACACCCCACTGCTCATGGCCCAGCCGCACTCTCACGACAGGCCGCTTCCAACAGCCACGCTAGCCTCGGGGTCTGACATCGCTAGATCTGGCGAGAGCCGACGGTGAAGCCGTCTCCGTAAGCCCGGCACCACGCGTCCTGCAAACACGGTCTGGCGCACGGCAGTCTGGTCACAGGCCCAACAGGCGACTGCGGCGGGCGCGGGCTCACGCGCACCCCGCTACGAAGCCAGTCCGCACCCAGTCCGCAAGACACCCAATCAAGACCGTCGTACCCCATCGCCACCAATCACCAAAACGCCAGGTCAGTACCCCACAGGAAAGATCCCCGCAGGCCACCGACCTGGCCCATTACTAGGAGACCAAGAAGGCCTGACCTTCAGCACATCAGCACAGACGAAAGCACCCGGCATCCGCGCGGAGCCGGGTGCTTTCGGCGTTCCCGCCCCCCGTTAATCGGTTGCCGCCCCGCACCGCCCCCTGCTGCACTTGCCCCGCACCACCACCCGTTCGACCCGCCCCCGATCCGCCCCGACCCGTCAGGGAGACGCAATGCGCCGTTCGTCCATGTCCGTCCAGCAGAAGGGAATTGCCGTCAACCCAGAGGACATGACACTCCGTGCATACGTCGAGCACGTCCAACACCCTGAACCTGGGGATCCTGGCGCACGTTGACGCCGGGAAGACCAGCCTGACCGAGCGGCTGCTGCACGCCGCCGGTGTCATCGACGAGATCGGTCGCGTCGATGCGGGAAACACCCAGACCGATTCACTGGCCCTGGAACGGCAGCGCGGGATCACGATCAAATCCGCCGTCGTCTCCTTCGCCGTAGACGACGTCACCGTCAATCTCATCGACACCCCCGGCCACCCGGACTTCATCGCCGAGGTGGAACGGGTCCTGAGCGTGCTCGACGGCGCCGTACTCGTCATCTCCGCGGTCGAGGGCGTCCAGGCGCAGACCCGGGTCCTCATGCGGACGCTGCGGCGGCTCCGCATTCCCACGCTCGTCTTCGTGAACAAGATCGACCGACGCGGCGCGCGCCACGGGGATCTGCTGCGCGACATCGCGGAGCGGCTCGTGCCGGACATCGTGCCCATGGGGACGGTCACCGGCCTCGGCGCCCGCGACGGCGCCTTCGTGCCCTACGACGCCGATGACCCCGCCCACACCGCCCGCCTCGTCGACGTACTCGCCGCGCACGACGACGACCTGCTCTCCGCGTACGTCGAGGACGATGCGGGGCTCTCCCCCGAGCGGCTGCGCGCCGCACTCGGTGCGCAGAGCGCGCAGGCCCTCGTCCACCCGGTGTTCTTCGGCTCGGCCGCCACCGGTGCGGGCATCGGCGAACTCATGGCGGGCATCCGGGAGTTGCTGCCCTCCGAGGACGGTGCGACGCGCGCCGGCGATCCCGTGTCCGGCACCGTCTTCAAGGTCGAGCGCGGGGACGCCGGGGAGAAGGTCGCGTACGTGCGGATGTTCGCGGGGACGGTCCGCACCCGGGACAGGCTGCCGTTCGGCGGCGGGCGCGAGGGCAAGGTCACCGCGGTCAGCGTCTTCGACCGCGGGTCCGCAGCCCCGCGCGAGGGTGTATCCGCGGGGCAGATCGGGAAGTTGTGGGGGCTCGGCGACATCCGGATCGGCGATGTCGTCGGCGTACCGCACGCGGAAGGGAAGAGGGCCGGTCAGCACCACTTCTCGCCGCCCACCCTGGAGACCGTCGTCGTCCCCGCCCGCCCCGGCGACAAGGGCGCGCTGCATCTCGCGCTCGCCCAGCTCGCCGAGCAGGACCCGCTGATCGATCTGCGGCAGGACGATCTCCGCCAGGAGGTGTACGTGTCGCTGTACGGCGAGGTCCAGAAGGAAGTCATCCAGGCGACCCTCCTCGACGAGTACGGGATCGACGTCGCGTTCCGTGGGACCACCACCATCTGCGTGGAGCGCGTGACGGGCAGCGGGTCCGCCTACGAGATCATCGACAAGGACGACAACCCCTTCCTGGCCACGGTCGGGCTGCGCGTCGAGCCCGGTCCGCCGGACTCCGGCGTGGAGTTCCGCCTGGAGATCGAGCTCGGTTCGATGCCGTACGCGTTCTTCCGTGCCGTCGAGGAGACCGTGCGCGAGACGCTGCTCCAGGGGGTCCACGGCTGGGAGGTCAGCGACTGCGTCGTCACTATGACGCACTCCGGCTACTGGCCCCGGCAGAGCCACGCGCACGGCACCTTCGACAAGAGCATGTCGAGCACGGCCGGGGACTTCCGGCAGCTGACCCCGCTGGTCCTGCTGAGCGCGCTGCGGCGGGCGGGCACCGAGGTGCACGAGCCGCTGCACCGTTTCGATCTCAGCGTCCCGGACGACGTGTTCGGGCAGCTCCTGCCCGCGCTCTCCCGGCTGCGGGCGGTTCCGCACACCCAGACGGCGCGCGGAGCTTCGTACGTCGTCGAGGGCGAGATCCCCGCCGCCCGCGTGCACGAGCTGGAGCAGCTGCTGCCCTCGCTGACGCGCGGCGAGGGCGAGCTGGAGTCCGCCTTCGAGCGGTACAGGGCGGTGGGGGGGGGGGGGGCCGCCCCCCCCCCCCCCCCCCCCCAAACCCCCCCCCCCCCCCCCCAAAAAAAAAAAAAAAAAAAAAACCACCCAAACGCGCCGAAAGAGGT
>NZ_JBSGSG010000037.1:0-54041 GCF_053606765.1 Streptomyces sp. NPDC055189 | reverse complement strand
TCCTGGTGTGGCCCCCCCCCCCCCCCCGGGGGCGGGGGGGGGGGGGGGGGGGGGCCCCCCGGGGGGGGGGGGGGGGGGGGGGGGGGGCCCCCCCCCCCCCCCGCCCGCGCACCGACCGCAATCCGCTCTGCCGCAAGGAGTACCTGCGGGAGGTGGCGGGTGTCAGGCGCTGAACGGGGGAAGGCCGAGAGCGCGTACCCGGGCGGGGTCGACGAGGAGGTTGATCTCGGCGATCCTGCCGTTCGAGATCGTGAACTCCATGACCAGGACGACCTCGCCGTCCGGTACGCCGACTGCGCCGACGCGGCCGTTGACGAAGGCCTTCTCGGTGCTCGGCGCCCCCGTCGAGAACATCGCCGCCTGCCCGGCCACCGCACTCGCGCCGCGGACCAGCTTCGAGAGCCCGGAGGCCAGTTCGCCGGAGTCGGCGCGCAGCACCACATCGGGGTCGAGCAGTTCGAGCAGCGCGTCGAAGTCGCCCTCCCTCGCGGCGGCGAGGAAGGCGCCGACGACCTCGCGCTGGCGTACGGGGTCGTTGTCGGGCGCGGGCGCCGAGTCCTGCACCCGGCGGCGGGCCCGGCTGGCCAGCTGGCGGGTCGCGGCCGGGGTGCGCTCCACGATGGGGGCGACCTCGTCGAAGGGCACGGCGAACATGTCGTGCAGCACGAAGGCGAGGCGTTCGGCGGGCGCGAGGGTCTCAAGGACGACGAGGAGCGCGAGACCGACCGAGTCGGCGCGCAGCGCCTCCTGCTCGGGATCGACCACGTCCCCCCAGCTCACCACCGGGTCCGGCACATGGGTGTCCGTCGGGAAGGACAGGGACTCCTCGCGCCGCGACTTCCTCGTACGCAGCATGTCGAGGCAGATCCGGCCGACGACGGTCGTCAGCCAGCCCCCCAGATTCGTCACCTCGCCGGTGTCGGAACGGCTGAGCCGGATCCAGGACTCCTGGACCGCGTCGTCGGACTCGCTGAGCGAGCCGAGCATGCGGTAGGCGACGGCCTTCAGGTGCGGCCGGTGCTCCTCGAAGCGGGCCGCGAGTGCTTCGCCCCGGTCAACCGCTGCTTCGTTGTGGTCCATCAGTCACATTCCCTCGTCGCGATCCGTCGTTGAAGTGACGGACCGTTCCTGCCACTTGGAGGAGAACAGTAATGAACACACCCCGCCCGCCCGAGCAGCGCAAGCAGGACGCGGCGGAACCCCGTATCTGGTCCCGCTGTCCTTCCAGCTGATGCGGGGCGGGCGGTGGACGGTCGGGTGAGGTGAGCCTGCCGGGGGTGGGGGCCGGGGGTCAGTCCCGGCCGAGCACCGGTGCCAGCGCCTCCCGTAGATCGTCGGGCCCCGTGTAGTGGAGGCCCACCATGCCGAGCGCGACCGCCGCGTCCACGTTCTCCTTGCGGTCGTCGACGAACAGGCAGCGTTCGGCGGGGATCCCCGTCCGCTCCAGGGCAATCTCGTAGATCCGGCGGTCCGGCTTGACGATGCCGACTGCGGCACTGCTGACCACGGTGTGCGCGAGGCCGGCGATACCGAGCTCTGCCAGATCCTCGTCGAGCCACGGGGTCGCGTTCGTCACGAGCGCCACGTGCAGGTGCGCGCGGGCCCGCCGGAGCAGGTCGACCACGGTGGCGTCGGCGGAGAACCCGGCCCCGGCGAGCGCGGTGCCCAGGGCGTGCCCGCGCTCGTACGGCACGCGGTCCGCGAGGCCGCGTGCGATGGCCTGGACCCACTCCTCCTTGCCGGTGCGCCCGAGCATCAGCGGCAGATCGGTCTCGGGCGCGAAGGCGATCTCGGCGGTGCTGCCGTGCGGGAGGCCGGCGGCACTCTCCATCGCCTCCATCTCCGACATGTCGTAGAAGCGGATCACGCCGTCGAGGTCACAGAGCACGGCGTCGAAGGGCAGCGGGGGCGCGGACGGTACCTGCCAGGTGAAGCGCAGTTTTTCCTTGGCGTCGGCGCCGATGCGGCCGTAGAAGCGGATCGCGCCCTCGTTCCACGCGGGCGTCTGCCACTGGACCTCGGTCAGTCCGAGGGTGCGGGCCTCCGCGGCCACCGCGTCCGTCAGGCGCTCGCCGAGGCCGAGACCCCGGTGGCCGTCGCGCAGGAAGAGGCAGTCCATGTGGAGGTACTCGGTGCCGTCCCAGGTGGAGATCTCCGGCGCACACGTGGCGTAGCCGACGACCTCGCCACCGGGCAGCTCGGCCACCAGGCAGCGCAGCCGCGGTTCCGGCACCCCGAAGAGCAGGTCGTCCAGACGCCGGTCGAGGCCGGGGGCGGGCGGCGTGCCCTTCTCGTACGCGGCGTGCTCGGCGACGAGTTCCACGACGCGGGGGAGGTCGGCGGGGCGGGCGTGGCGGACGCGGGGTTCGCGCGGTCCTCCGTACGACGTCATCGCAGATCCCCCTCGACGACGTCCCGGCCCCACGCGCTGAGCCGCTCCGCGAGGGTTCCGCTCCCGTCGAGCACGCACCGCACATACGCGTCCCGCTCGTGCGTGAGCACGGCCGCCTCCCACACGCAGGGCGCGAGACCGGCCCGTCCCGGTCGCAGCTGTCCGGGGTCCCCGGCGGGCCCGGTGAAGACCGCGAGGTCCGACATGTACCCCTCGATCCAGCTCTGCACGAGGACGTAGTCCCCGTCACCTCCCGCGTGCACGATCAGCACGGCGAGTCCGGCCGACCCGCGGGCACGACCGAGCCCCAGGTGCGCCCCCGCGATCGCG
Source organism: Streptomyces sp. NPDC055189 (assembly GCF_053606765.1). Taxonomy (NCBI): domain Bacteria; kingdom Bacillati; phylum Actinomycetota; class Actinomycetes; order Kitasatosporales; family Streptomycetaceae; genus Streptomyces; species Streptomyces sp. NPDC055189. Next base: position 51,319 of record NZ_JBSGSG010000037.1, on the reverse strand, counting down.
AGCGCGGACTCCTCGTCCTGCCCGGTCACCTTCCGCCCCGGCGCCTCGACGGCATACGCCTTCACGAGATGGCCGCCGGCCTCGCGGACGCCGAGGGCCCGTGCGGTGCGCGTGTGATGGCCGTCGGCGAGGGCCATCAGTTGATCGGCGTCGACAGCCGACGGAAGTACGTCAAGCTCGGTCATGTCCATCCGCCCATGATGCAACTGTCCGCTGCTTCTTGTGATGCGGGTGTGCACTACTGCTCGCGATGCAGGCGTCCGCTACCGCTCGCCGAGTGCTCGCTTCACATTGGCCCGCAGCCGGCCCTGGTCCGCGCGCACCGCCTCGTACGCATCCTTGTGGCGGGCCACGTCGTCGCGCTGCTTCTCCTCGCGCACCGCCCACCACACACCGGCCGTGTTGTGCTCCCGCTTGCACTCGACGTCGGCGGTCGCCGTGGCCAGCTCGTTCTCCGTCCGGCCGGTATTGCCGCCGTGGTCGTTCCCGCGGTGCCACGCCTTGTCACCGAACGCCGCGCTCGGGGTCTTGTAACGCTTGACGCCCTTGCTCTCCAGGCAGTCGGACCAGGTGTCGAGAGCCTCGCGGACCCGCTTGTCGCGGGCGACCGCCTTGTCCAGGCTCTGGCTCCGCTTCGGGACGTACGTGTACATGCGCGTCTTGTCCCGTACGCCTTCGGTGAGGCGCTCGGCAGCGGTGTTCTCGCAGCCGCCCGCGGGCTTGCCGGCTACGGACTTGCCGTCGCCGTCGGTGCCGTACAGCGCCTCCTGCTCGTTCTCCCGCACGGCGCGCCCCTCGGACGGCCACCCGGAGCCGGTACGGGACCGCGCCGGGTCCCAGCCGTAGCCCCAGCGGCGAGCGCTGTCGAGGTCGAGCGTCCCGTACGGATACGACGGCATCGCCACCATGGTCATCGCATGCGAATTCGCCATCTTCCGCCACGACGGATGGAGGGGAAAGTCCTCGAAACCGAGCTTCCGCATGCAGCTCCGCGTCATGCGCGCCTGCGCCTCCGTGTGACGCTTGCTGTCACGCGTACTGAACTCGTAGCGATCCAGGGGCAGTTCAGGCAGGTCCTTTTCCTCCTTCACGGCGGGCGCGGAGGGCATACCGCCGTCCCCCGCCTCTCCCCCGGACGACCCGGAACCGCAGCCCGCGATCCCCGACGCCACCACAAGGCCCGCAACAGCCCACCGGGTCATCCCCAGCAGCCCCATCAGTCCGCCCCCTCCCCGTGCGACTCACGAACGAACCGGAACCGCGACCGTCGGACCATACCCGCCCTCACGCCCTCAGCGCCGCGTCCACCAGTGAGCGCACCTCATCCTCCGAGAGCCCGAGCTCCAGCGCGTCGGCGACGAACGCCCTTACCCGCTCACCCAGTTGGGCCCGCGCCTGCGCCACCGCACCGTCCACGACGATCGCGCCACGCCCCCGCCGGAGCTCGATCAGACCCTCCTCGCGCAGCCGCTGGTAACCACGCAGCACCGTATGGACGTTGACCCCGAGGGAGTCGGCCAGCATCCGCGCGGCGGGCAGCCTCTCGCCCGGCCGCACCGAGCCGTCGGCGACGGCGCGGCGGGCGCAGGCAGCGATCTGGTCGCCGAGTGGCACCGACGACGTCGTATCGATCCGGAACAACATGCCGTCAGTCTCGCCCGTCCCTGGAAGATGTCGCGCGGTCCACCAGCGTGTTGAGGAGCGCGGCTGCCGTCGCGGAGTCCTCGACGGTGACGGCGAAGTCGTTGCCGTCGGCCCGCCGTACGACCAGTGCCTCGCCCGACCGCATGATGACGCCGGAGCGTCCGGGGACGATGCGGTAGCCCCAGCCCCCGTAGTCCGCGAAGGCGCTGATCCGGCGGGCTTCCGCGCGCTCGATGCGGTCGAGCGGCAGCCGGATGCGCGGCCACGGCACAAGGCCCGAGGCCACCGTGAGCCCGCGCCGGTCCACGGTGACGCAGGCCCGCGCGAAGGCGGCGATCACCAAACCGGGCACGAACAGGGACACCGGCGCCACCCAGCCCTCGTCCGTCAGCCACAGGGTGGCGGCGCCCGCGACCGCAAGGGCGATGCCCGTCCCGCTCAGCACCCGCGAGCCCGTCCGCCGTACCCACCCGGCAACCTCGTCGCGCCCCAGGTCGATGCGGTCGGCCGCTGCCCGGCCGTCCGCACCGAACGACGGACGCGCGTCGGGCAGCGGCACGAGCCGCGCGAGCCCTGCCCCCGCGCCCGCCGCGAGCGCGGCGACGGCGACCGCGACAGCGAGGTGCCACAGAGGGAACACCGCCGCGGCGCCGTCAGCGGTGCCACGGTTGGCCACGAGGCTCGCGCCCAGCAGCCAGGCCAGGAACGCGGAGCTCGCGTACACGACGGCGAGCAGCCCTCCCAGCCCGCGCCGGTAGGTGGCGAAGTCGCTCCTGAGCGCGAGGAAGACGCCGACCGCGCCGAGTACGACGAACATCCCCACGAGCATCGCGAGGAACCCGCCGTGCCCGACATAGCCGTCCGCCTCGCCGTCGGCTCCGAAGTGCCGGGCCAGCCGTTCGGGGAGTTGGTCGCGGACGGTCACATACACCGCCAGGTCGGCGACGAGTCCGAGCACAAAGGGCAGCGCGGCCAGCAATGCGACGAGCGGCGCGACGCGGGGGCGGGTGGACGAGCGAGCAGGCTTGGTCACTGAAACCTCCATTGTTTGCATCCTAGTAGAACAATGGAGGCCGGGGAAAGCATGCGGACGCGGATGCACACCCGCACGGTCGGTCCTTGCGACGTCAGTCGTCGTCGGAGCGAGCCGGCGCGGCTTCTACGTCGGCTTCTACGTCGGCTTCGGCTTCCGTTTCGGCTTCGGGTACCGCGTCAGCTCCGGCTCCGGCTTCGGCTTCCGCTTCAACCACTTCGGCCGTCCCGCGCTCTTCGCGCGTCCCACGTGCCCCGCGCTTCCAGCGCTTCCCGTGCTTCCCGTGCCTTCCGCGCTTCCCGCGCTCTTCGGGTTCGGCGACGCACGCCTCGCACCGCGGATTGCGGCACGGGCCGGGCCCCCACACAGGGACGAACACCCCGAGCGTCTTGCGCCGCTTGATGGCCGTACCGACGGGCCGTCCGCAGCTCGCGCACACCGGCTCGCTCTGCGGGCGGGGGACGGACCGGCGCCCATCGCTGCCCATGGGTCGAGAATATGGCGGGTGACGCGGGCCGGAAAGCCCGCTGCCACCCGGCTGCCACCCGACTGTCAGCGCTCGTCAGCGCTCGTCAGTGTCTGTCAGCGCTTGCGGCGGTATGTCCGCACGACGAGGCCGTTCCCGAAGACCCGGGAGGCGTCCAGCGTGAACTCACTGATCACGCTCTCCGCGCCCTCGTTCTCGCCCCCGTCGAACATCGGCATACCGGCCCCCAGAAGCACGGGGTACGTCTTGATCACCAGCTCGTCGACCTCGTCCCGCAGTTCCCCCGCGATCCTGGCGCCACCGCAGAGCCAGATGTCGAACGCGCTCTCCTCCTGCTTGAGTTCGCGGATCTTCCCGACGATGTCGCCGGAGATGATCTCGACGTTCGGGTCGGGCGACTTGTCGAGGGTGCGGGAAGCCACGTACTCGCGCAGGTGCCCGTACGGACTCGTGATGTCGGCGTCCAGGGCGAGCCGGTAGCTGCCCCGGCCCTGGACGACCGTGTCGAAGTGCTTGTTCGGCAGGTCTCCGACACCGAGGGCCCGGCGGCCCTCGACCGAAATGGTCTCCGGATATTCCGTCTTGAGGAACTCCAGGAACTCCTCGTCCACGAACGGCATGAAGGATTCCGCGTCGCCGCTCCGATCGCCGATGAAGCCGTCGATCGATACGGCGACGAAGTAGACAAGCTTGCGCAAAGGGTCTCCTGACTTGGGCCTGCGGATTCCGTTTGTCTAGGGCCGGCGGATGCCCTCCGTGTCGAGCTCGCCCTCCACCACCTGCCGCGCACACTCCGCGAGCCGCAGCCGGTTGGCCCGCGCATGGCGCCGCAGCGCCCCGAAGGCCTCGTCCACCGTGCACTTCCACCGCTCGGCGAGCACACCCTTGGCCTGCTCGATGGCGATCCGGCTGGTGAGGGCCTCCTGCAACTGGCCTCGCTCCGCCTCGCTCTGCTCCAGGGAACGCCGCTGGACGATGGTGATCGCGGCGACATCCGCGAGGGCCTGTGCGAGCGCGACCTCGTCGGGGCTCAGCACCCGCGGCTTCGCCTGGAACAGGTTCAGCGTGCCGAGAATCTGATCCCCCTGTTGCAGGGGAAGCACCTGCGTCATCTCGTAGCCAGCGGCGAGGGCGCGCGCCGAGAACTGCGGCCAGGCGGTGGTCGCTTCGAGACCGCCGAGGGCGATGTTCGTATGCGCCGTGCCCGAGCGGTAGCAGTCCAGGCAGGGCCCCTGTTCCTGTTGCAGGGCGAACAGATCGAGCACCCAGGCGTGCTCGCCGGAGGCCGCCACGAGTCGCAACTCCCCCTGAGCGTCGGCCAGCAGGACACCCGCGGCCGAAACGTCGAGCAGTTCCACGCAGCGCACGGCGAGGCTCTGCAGGAACGCGGCGACATCGAAAACGCCGTTCAAGGAGTCGGCCACCTCCACGAACGCCTCCGCCAGACGTCGTTCGCGGGACATATCTCCGGACACTTCACGGGTCATTGCACGGGTCATTTCGCGTGACATTTCGCGTGACATTTCGCGTGACATGGGGCTCGCGTCCCCCCTTCAGTGTGTCTACGGACAACACAGCGGTGCTGCATAGACTTTATGCGAATCGACCGGCCCGGCCACTGTCCGTGACAAAGGGCCGGGGTTCCCGCCACATCGGCCACAGTTGCGGGCCGTCCGGCAGATCGATGGCGTTTCCAGTGAAGTGGAATCCGAGCCGTGTGTACAGCGCGCGGCTGCGGCTGTTGCTCGCCTCCAGATAGGCGTGCAGCCCTTCCCTGTCGCACCGTTCGAGCACGGCTTCGATCAGGGCGGAGCCGAGTCCTTCGCCCTGCCGTCCGGGGCTCACGCCGATCATGTGCAGATACTGGTGGGGCCGGTCGGTCGGGTGCGCCTCGCCGGTCAGCCTGCCTATCTCCTCGACCCGTGCGTTGTCCGGGTCGACGGCCGCGCGCAGCTGCGCGGGCCCCTCTTCCGCGTCCTCGTCCTCGCCCGCGGGTACGGACCACCACAGTGCGACGGCCGTGCCGTCCTCCGTGATGTCGACGTAGCCCTGGCTCAGCGCGAGGTCGAGGAAAGCTTCCATCAGAGCTCCGTGTCTGCGGCGGCGGTGCTCCTCGCCCGGGAAGACCCAGCTGCTCACCGGATCGTCCTGGAACGCCTCGTCGAGCAGCCGGACCACGTCCGCCCGGTCGCTCTCCCCGGCCCTCCGGATCACTACGCCCACAGCCCGCCCCTTTTACCGCTCGACTTGCCCCTCGACCACGCTCAATTGCGTGTGACGCCCACCCGGTTGCTTCGGTTGCAGCCTAGGGGATTTGGCCCTGGCACATGCGCGAGCCCCGCACCCTGACCGGATCTCGGCGGGATGCGGGGCTCGTCGATCATGTCTCGTTCAGTCGGTCATGCCCGGGCCAGTCCGTCATGCCTCGTTCAGTACGTACGCCTCGTCACGAACTCCGCGAGCGCGAGCAGGCTGCCCGCCGCCTCCGGGACCGGGACCGCGCGAGAGAGCTGGTTGAGTGCGCGGGACATCCGGTCGGCCGCGTGCATCAGCGCCCAGTCCTTGCCGCCCGCGGCCTCGACGGCGTGCGCCATGCGTTCCAGGTCGGCGTCGCTCTCGGGGCCTGGCGGCGTGCGTCCGTACAGCTCGGCCAGTTCGGCGGCGGCCGGGGTGCCGGAAGCCAGCGCCGCGACCACCGGCAGGGACTTCTTGCGGGACGCGAGGTCGGCCCTGGCGGGCTTTCCGGTGTGCCCGGGGTCGCCCCAGATGCCGATCACGTCGTCGATGAGCTGGAAGGCGAGCCCGGCCTCGCGGCCGAAGCCGTCGAGCGCCTCCACCTCGCTGCGCCCCGCCCCCGCGTACAACGCCCCCAGGGCACAGGCGCAGCCGAGCAGCGCTCCCGTCTTCGCCTCGGCCATGGCGAGGCACTCGTCGAGCGTGACCTCGCCGGGGCCGCGCCGCTCGAAGGCGCTGTCCGCGTGCTGGCCCGCGCAGAGCTCCACCACGCAGGCGGCGAGCCGGGCCGCCGCCTCGGCTGCCCCGGGGTGCGGGTCCTCGGCGAGCAGCCGCTGCGCGAGCGCCTGCAGCGCGTCACCGACCAGGATCGCGTCGGGTTCGCCGAACACGGCCCATGCGGTGGGCCGGTGCCTGCGGGTGGGGTCGCGGTCCATGACGTCGTCGTGCAGCAGGGTGAAGTTGTGGGTCAGCTCCACCGCTGCCGCGGCCCTGGCGGCCATGGCCTGCTCCCCGCCCAGTGCCCGCACCGCGGCGAGCACCAGCGCGGGCCTGATCGCCTTGCCCGCGTGCCCGGCCGCCGGTGTGCCGTCCGCGTGCTCCCAGCCGAAGTGGTAGCGCGCGACACGGCGCATGGCTCCTGGCAGCGAGTCGACCGCCCTGCGCACCTCCGGGTCGACGCACAGCCGCGCCGACGTCAAGATCTCCGCCGCTTCGGACGATTCGTATCCTCCGTGCTCGTCGTGGGTCTCGAGCTCTCCGGTGGGCCCCTGTTCGGCGGGGCCTTGCGCCATCTCCGTCATGTCCGTCGTCGTATCCGTCATGAACTCACCCCGGGGAGGATGCGGACGGTGGCGTTTCCTGGGCCTGTGGGCGCGTACGCAGAGGGTGTACCCGGCAGCGCGCCCACAGACACGGGCTCAACTCCAGCGACCGATCTCGACGTTCTCCAGAATGCCCAGGGCGTCCGGCACGAGGACGGCCGCCGAGTAGTAGGTCGACACGAGGTACGACATGATCGCCTGCTCGCTGATCCCCATGAAGCGCACCGACAGGCTCGGCTCGATCTCGTCCGGGATGCCGGCCTGGTGCAGGCCCACGACGCCCTGCTCCTCCTCGCCCGTACGCATGCAGATGATCGAGGTGGTGCGGGCCTCGGTGACCGGGATCTTGTTGCACGGGAAGATCGGCACCCCGCGCCAGGTGGGGATGCGGCTGCCCGCCACGTCGATGGTCTCCGGCACGAGCCCGCGCTTGTTGAGCTCGCGGCCGAACGCGGAGATCGCCCGCGGGTGCGCCAGGAAGAGCTTCGATCCCCGCCTGCGGCTGAGCAGTTCGTCCATGTCGTCCGGGCTCGGCACGCCGTCGTGCGGCTGCATCCGCTGTTCGTACTCGCAGTTGTTGAGCAGCCCGAACTCGCGGTGGTTGATCAGCTCGTGCTCCTGGCGCTCCTTGAGCGCCTCGACCGTCAGCCGCAGCTGCTGCTCGGTCTGGTTCATCGGCTGGTTGTAGAGATCGGCCACGCGCGTGTGGACGCGCAGGACGGTCTGGGCGACGCTCAGTTCGTACTCGCGCGGCGCCGCTTCGTAGTCGACGTAGGTGCCCGGCAGGACGGCTTCGCCGACGTGTCCCGCGGAGAGGTCGATGGGCGCCTCGCCGAAGTTGTTCGTGCGCTGGGTCGGGATGGCCCGCAGCCGCTGCAGGTGCTCGCGCAGCGAGTCCGCGCGCTCCGCGACCTGCTCCAGGTCCTGGCGGGGCAGCGTGAGCACGGTGCACGCGGTCACCGCACGCGTCGTGTACTCCCAGATGGCCTCGGGGTCGAGCAGTGCCTGTTCGCCGAAGTACGAACCGTCGGCGAGCGAGCCGAGGACCGTGTCGTCGCCGTACGGACCGGTGCCGATCTTCTCGACCCTGCCGTGCGCGAGCAGGAACACCTCGTCCGCCTGGCTGCCGAAGGAGGTGATGACGGCACCCGGCGCGAATTCGCGCTGCTGGCAGCGCTGGGCCAGCTCTCCGAGGACCTCGACGTCCTCGTAGTCCCTGAGGACCGGCAGCTCGCCGAGCTCCGCGGGGATGACCTGCACCCGGTCCCCGGTCTTCACGAACGTCACGCGGCCGTCGCCGACCGAGTAACTCAGCCTCCGGTTGACTCGATACGTGCCGCCCTGCACCTGCACCCACGGCAGCGTCCGCAGGAGCCAGCGGGAGCTGATCTCCTGCATCTGCGGCACGGACTTGGTGGTGGTGGCCAGATTCCGTGCGGCTGATGTGCCCAAGCTCTGCTGCGGCTCGGCCTGCTCCGCACGGACCTCTTCGCCTACCGACATTTGCGATGCCTTCCGCTCAAGCGCTGATCTGCGCCGACAACCCTTCCAGTACGGAGAGTGTTCGCGCCATTACACAAAAGAGCGGGGTTGGATCTCGCACGGACGGGGCATCCGCCCGCGACCCCAGGGGAACTCGAAGATCCGCACACCCGTTGAACAGGACACAACGACCGATAGCATCTGTACCGATATGCACCACTCCGCACCAATCCGTAGGAGACGGCAATGGCAGGCTTCCTGGATCGCGCCAAGGAACAGGCGCAGCGCGGACTCACCCAGGGCAAGCAGAAGATCGACGAGGTCCAGGCGCAGCGCACGGGCGGCGATCTCCTGAAGAAGCTGGGCGCGGCGTATTACGCGCAGCAGCAGGGCGAGGGCACTCCCCAGGCCACCCAGCAGGCCCTTCAGGCACTGGAGGCCCACATCGCGACGAACGGCGACGCGTTCCTGCACAACAGCGACAACCGCGGCTGACGAAATCGGCTCGCACGGTGCCCGAACAGCCGCGGAATAGTTCCGAACGGCTGGTCCGGGCACCGTGGTTCGGGGTAAAAGCGGACTTACGAGATGGTCCGCGATCGGCGGCCGTCGTGCTCCGCGAAGGAGTCGGCCATGGCCCCACCCATGTCCGCGGGCAAGTTCCTCGACGCGCTCAAGGACGAAGGGGTGACGGTCGTCGAAGTCGGCGACTGGCCCCACCACAACCGCAACCACAAGGGGCCGTGGGGCCCCGTACACGGCGTCGTGATCCACCACACGGTCACCTCGGGCAGCAAGCGGACGGTGGAGATCTGCCGCGACGGGCACCCCTCCCTGCCCGGCCCGCTCTGTCACGGCGTCATCACCAAGGACGGCCGCGTCCACCTCGTCGGATACGGCCGCGCCAACCACGCGGGCCTGGGCGACGACGACGTCCTGCGCGCGGTCATCGCGGAGAAGCGGCTCCCGCCGGACAACGAGGCGAACACCGACGGAAACCGTCACTTCTACGGCTTCGAGTGCGAGAACCTCGGCGACGGCGAGGATCCGTGGCCGGACGAGCAGCTGGAAGCCATCGAGAAGGTGTCGGCAGCCATCTGCCGCCATCACGGCTGGACCGAGCGCTCGGTGATCGGCCACCTGGAGTGGCAGCCGGGCAAGGTGGACCCCAAGGGCTTCACCATGGAATGGATGCGGGAGCGCATCGAGGAACGCCTCAAGTAGAAGGACCGCGGCCGTGCCCGCCGGCACGGCCGCGGGCAGAATGGGCGGGGTGAGCACCACCCCGCCGACCACTCCGCGCCCGCGGCTCCCGTCCCCGCTCCAGGAGCTCCGGGACGAGCGGTTCGCACGGCACGGGGTCGCTCTCGTGCTCAAGCGGGACGACCTGATCCACCCGGACCTGCCGGGCAACAAGTACCGCAAGCTCTTCCTGAACCTGGACGCCGCCGTCGCAGCGGGCCACACGGCCCTGCTGACCTTCGGCGGCGCCTATTCCAACCACCTCAGGGCGACCGCCGCGGCGGGACGCCTCCTCGGCATGGACACCATCGGCGTGGTCCGCGGCGACGAACTCGCCGGGCGCCCCCTGAACCCGTCGCTGGCGCAATGCGCGGCCGACGGGATGCGCCTGCACTTCACCGACCGCTCGACCTACCGCAGGAAGACCGACCCGGAGGTCCTGGCCGCCCTCCTGCGCGCGTCGGGCGCCGAGAACCCCTACGTCATCCCCGAAGGGGGCAGCAATTCCCTGGCCGTACGGGGCTGCGCGGCCCTGGGCGAGGAGTTGCGCGGCCTCACCGACACGGCGGCCGTGGCCTGCGGCACCGGCGGCACCCTGGCCGGCATGGCGGCGGGCCTGGCCCCGGACCAGCGGGCACTGGGCATACCGGTGCTCAAGGGCGGCTTCCTCGGCCGCGAGATACGGGCGCTGCAACAGCGGGCCCTCGGTGCCCCCACCGCCAACTGGCACCTGGACGAACGCTTCCACTTCGGCGGCTACGCCCGTATGCCCTCCGAACTCACCGCGTTCGCAGAGGACTTCGAGGACCGGCACGGCCTCTCCGTGGAGCGCGTCTACGTGGCCAAGCTCCTGTACGCGCTCACGGCCCTCTCCGAAGAGGGCGCGTTTCCCCGGGGCACCAGGGTCACGGCCGTGATCACCGCGACGGAGCAGGCGGCTCCCGCGGCTCAGTCCTCGACCTCCCGGTAGGCCGCCGCCTCCTCCAGGTCCAGCTTCCGCAGCAGCGTCCGCATCATCTCGTCGTCGATGCGCCGCTCGTCCCGCATCGTCACGAACACCTCCCGCTCCGCGGCGATGGCCTCCCTGGCGAGCCGGCGGTAGGTGTCGTCCGCGGACTCCCCCGTCACCGGGTTGGGCTGACCGAGCCGCTCCCACACGGAGTTGCGGCGCCGTTCCAGGACGGTGCGCAGACGGTCCTGGAGCGGCTGTGGAAGGCAGTTGCGCTCGTCCTCCATGAGTTCGTCCACCCGCCGCTCCGCGGCCTGCGAGGCGGCGTTCTGCGCCTGCGCCTCCGCAAGCGTCTCCGCCTGCGCGTCCCGCCCCGGCAGCTTCAGGACCCGGATGAGCCACGGCAGCGAGAGCCCTTGCACGACCAGCGTCCCGATGACCGTGGTGAAGGTCAGGAAGAGCACGAGGTTGCGCGCGGGGAACGGCTCGCCGTCGTCCATGACGAGCGGGATCGAGAAGGCGATCGCAAGCGACACCACCCCGCGCATCCCGGCCCAGCTGACGATCAGCGGCCGCCGCCAGTCCATGTCGCTCTCGCGCGCCTTGATGCGCTTCGACATCAGCCGCGGCAGATAGGTGGCCGGATACGACCAGACGAAGCGCGCGAGGACGACGAAGAAGAAGACGCCCAGGGCGTACCAGGTCACCTGGACGCCGCTGTACTCGCCGAGGCCCTCGACCACGAGCGGCAGTTGCAGGCCGATGAGCGCGAAGACCGCCGACTCCAGGATGAACGCGACCACCTTCCACACGGCGGCCTCCTGGAGCCGCGTCTCGAAGTCGACCTCCCAGGAGCGGTGCCCGATGAACAGGGCGACGACGACCACGGCGAGCACCCCGGAGGCGCCGACCTGCTCTGCGGCCGCGTACGCGACGAAGGGGATCAGCAAGGAGAGGGTGTTCTGCAGCATCGCCTCCTTCATGTGCCGCCGCAGCCAGTGCAGCGGCACCATGAGGATCAGCCCGACGCCGACCCCGCCGACCGCGGCCACCAGGAACTCCCTGATCCCGCCCGCCCAGCTCGCGCCCTCGCCGACCGCCGCCGCCAGGGCGACCTTGTAGGCGGTGATCGCGGTCGCGTCGTTCACCAGGGACTCGCCCTGCAGGATCGTGGTGATCCGCGACGGCAGCCCCACCTTCCGCGCGATCGCCGTGGCCGCCACCGCGTCCGGCGGCGCGATCACCGCGCCGAGGACCAGGGCCGCGGTCAGCGGCAGGTCGGGGATCAGCAGATACGCGAGCCAGCCGACGGCGAGGGTGGCGAACAGCGTGTACCCGACCGAGAGCAGCGCCACGGGTCTGATGTTGGCCCGCAGATCGAGGTACGAGCTCTCCAGGGCCGCGGTGTGCAGCAGGGGCGGCAGGATCAACGGCAGCACGATGTGTGGGTCCAGGTGGTAGTCCGGCACCCCCGGCACGTAGGCGGCGCCGAGCCCCACCGCGACGAGCAGCAGCGGCGCGGGCACCGGTGTCCAGCGCGCGGCTCCGGCCACCGCGGCACTCGCCGCGATCAGTGCCACCAGGGGCAGTACGTCCATGGGTAAGGCCCTCCGCGATACGCGATCCCGTCGTAACCTGGCAATCATGAACGAGTGCCCGCATGTGGCAACGCTGCCGCACCCTGAGCCCAAGCCGCTGAGCGAGACCTGCCCCGAGTGCCTCGCGGCCGGTAGTCACCCGGTGCAACTGCGGCTCTGCCTGGACTGCGGGCATGTGGGCTGCTGCGACTCCTCGCCTTTCCGGCACGCGACGGGGCATTTCAAGGCCACCGGGCACGCCGTGATGAGGACCTTCGAACCGGGCGAGAGCTGGCGTTGGTGCTTCGTGGACGGTTCGATCGTCTGAGGCCTGGGTACGTCAACCCGACGCCCGTACTCTCCAATTGGGACCGTGAGACCCCTAGCCACTCTCCGTACCCTTAGGCTTACTATGAGTGACAGCAACGGAGCGGGGTCCCCGGGACACGGAACTGGGGAGCGCGGTAGCGTCACCGCAGAACTACGTGGTGCGTTACCCGTGTGACGCAGTCCGGACCGCCGCTGGACGGCGGTCCTGGAGCCCCGAAAGTGCTTGTACCACCTTGGAGGTGAGGGTGTCCCAGATCGCAGGCGAGCCCGGGAATCAGGACTTCGTCGAGGTCCGCCTTCCGGCTGCGGGTGCCTACCTGTCGGTGCTGCGTACGGCCACGGCCGGTCTCGCGGCCCGTTTGGACTTCACTCTCGACGAGATCGAGGACCTGCGCATCGCGGTCGACGAGGCCTGCGCGATCCTGCTCCAGCAGGCCGTGCCCGGTTCGGTGCTCAGCTGCGTCTTCCGGCTCGTCGACGACTCGCTGGAGGTGACCGTCTCGGCGCCGACCACCGACGGCCGGGCCCCGGAACGGGACACCTTCGCCTGGACAGTGCTGTCCGCCCTCGCGGGTCAGGTCGACTCCTCCGTGGCCGAGGACAACACCGTCTCGATCAGCCTCTACAAGAAGCGCGGCGCGGGACCCGGGCCGGCGTGAGGGACGGGGAGGGGCCGGTGCGGGAGGAAGAGCGCGGCACACGGGATCTGCCCGATGGCCGGGGAGGAACGCCGATGAGGGGGCGCGGGGCTCCGGTGGAGCCGGCGCTCACGGGCATCCCCGAGCAGCAGGCCAGGCCGCACCCGGAGGATCCGGAGCAGCCGGGTCCGCCGACCGTGGCCGACGCGTCGGAGCAGACAGAGCCGACCGCCCGGGAGGAGCGCGCAAAGCCCTCCGCCCGGGGCGGCGCGCAACGGGCGGGATACATGAGCGAACACGGTGAGCGTCAGCACACCCGGCACGATCCGCAGGACCGCAGTGGCGCACGCGCGATGTTCATCGAGCTGCGCACGCTGGAGAGCGGCAGCGCCGCGTACGCGGAGCTGCGCAACAAGCTGGTCCGCATGCACCTGCCGCTCGTCGAGCACCTGGCCCGCCGCTTCCGCAATCGCGGCGAGCCCCTCGACGACCTCACGCAGGTCGCCACCATCGGCCTGATCAAGTCCGTGGACCGGTTCGACCCGGAGCGCGGCGTGGAGTTCTCCACGTACGCGACGCCCACGGTCGTCGGTGAGATCAAGCGGCACTTCCGCGACAAGGGGTGGGCGGTCAGAGTCCCGCGGCGCCTCCAGGAGCTGCGGCTCGCCCTGACCACGGCGACCGCCGAGCTGTCCCAGCAGCACGGCCGCTCCCCCACGGTGCACGAGCTGGCCGAGAAGCTGGCCATCTCCGAAGAGGAGGTCCTGGAGGGCCTGGAGTCCGCCAACGCCTACTCCACGCTGTCCCTGGACGTCCCGGACACGGACGACGAGTCCCCGGCGGTCGCGGACACCCTGGGCGCGGAGGACGAGGCCCTGGAGGGCGTCGAGTACAGGGAGTCCCTCAAACCGCTCCTGGAAGACCTTCCACCACGCGAGAAGCGCATCCTGCTGCTGCGGTTCTTCGGCAACATGACGCAGTCGCAGATCGCACAGGAAGTCGGCATCTCCCAGATGCACGTCTCCCGGCTCCTCGCCCGCACACTCGCGCAGCTGCGCGAGAAGCTCCTCGTCGAGGAGTGACGAAGGAGCAGGCCGCCCCTCCGGGCCTGCTCCTTCGCTTCGCAAGGCGTCTCGTGCGGGACGGCTACTTCACGTCGTCCTGTGCGTTCCCCGGACCCCGGATGCCCAGAGCCTCGGTGGTCGCGGGATTGACCAGCAGGACGAGCGCGGCCACCGCGACGGCGGCGAGCGCGATACCGGCCGGGATAGCCATGCTGTCGGCCTGCAGCAGCTGCCAGGCCACCGGAAGCGCCATGATCTGCGTGATGATGGCGGGCCCCCTGCTCCAGCTGCGGCGGCGCAGGAGACCGCGGGCGGCGAGCAGCGGCAGCAGCGCGAGGACGATCAGCGTGACGCCGCCCGTCGTGGCCTGTTCCGGGTTGTCGGGGTCACCCGCGAGGCCCATGACGAGCATGTAGACACCGGCGGCGATGAGTGCGACGCCCTCCAGCGCGGCGAGGGCCGCGGCGGCCGTCAGACGTCCGGGACGCGGGCCTGTTTCCGGGGCTTCGGGGGTGGGTTTCCGCTCAGTGCTCACCCTTGCAGGGTAGCCGTGCGTGTCCGCGCTCCGGCCCCCGGTCCGACCCCTCGGTCTAGGCCGGTTCAAGACAGCTAGGTACCCTGCTTCGCATGCGTGCACTTCTTGTGGTCAACCCGGCGGCAACCACCACCAGTGCGCGCACGCGTGACGTACTGATCCATGCGCTGGCGAGCGAGATGAAACTCGAGGCGGTCACCACCGAGTACCGCGGCCACGCCAGGGACCTCGGCAGACAGGCCGCGGAGAGCAAGGACATCGAGCTCGTCGTCGCCCTCGGCGGGGACGGCACCGTCAACGAGGTCGTCAACGGCCTGCTGCACAACGGCCCCGATCCGGACCGGCTGCCCCGCCTCGCCGTCGTCCCCGGCGGCTCCACCAACGTCTTCGCGCGCGCCCTCGGTCTGCCCAACGACGCCGTGGAGGCGACCGGCGCACTTCTCGACGCCCTGCGTGAGGGAAGTGAACGCACAGTGAGCCTCGGGCAGGTGTCGGGTACCCCCGGCACTGAGGACGAAGCCGTCCCCTCGCGCTGGTTCACCTTCGCCGCGGGATTCGGTTTCGACGCGGGAGTGGTGGGACGGGTCGAACAACAGAGGGAGCGCGGGAAGCGGTCCACCCATGCTCTGTATTTGCGCCAGGTGTTCCGTCAGTTCCTCGACGAGCCGCACCGCAGGCACGGAATGATCACGCTGGAACGGGCCGGCGAGGACCCGGTGACCGACCTCGTGCTCTCCATAGTCTGCAACACCTCTCCCTACACCTACCTGGGCAATCGCCCGATGTACGCGTCCCCGGGGGCCTCCTTCGACACGGGCCTCGACGTGCTCGGTCTGAGCAAGCTCTCCACCGGCGCGGTGGCCCGGTACGGGACGCAGCTCCTGACCTCGACGCCCGATCGCGGACCTCACGGCAAGCACGCGGTTACGCTCCATGACCTCACCGACTTCACCTTGCATTCGAAGGTGCCGCTGCCCCTCCAGATGGACGGCGACCACCTGGGACTGCGCACGAGCGTGACGTTCACAGGCGTACGCCGTGCACTGCGTGTGATTGTGTGAGTAGAAGGGCCCAAAGTCCTTTCACTCGAACGTTTAGGCCAGGCTCCACCCCATGGAAGTACGGCTGTGACTCAGCCGACACTAAGGAATCAAAAAAAACTTCCTTGAAGGGGTTGTATCCGCCGCCGAGGTTTGCGAATCTCTACATGGCGATCGGGACGGCCCGCAACATCGGCCCCACAGAGAGCCAGAACCCCCTCCTCAACACATAGGACATCGTCGCGTATGTGACGAAAGTCCCTTCCGTCGTCGAGGGATTCGTGAAAGCGTTCACATTCACAAGCAACTTGCATGTAATACCAAGGAGAGGTAGCAGCCATGGACTGGCGTCACAACGCCGTTTGCCGCGAGGAAGACCCCGAGCTCTTCTTCCCCATCGGCAACACCGGTCCTGCGCTGCTGCAGATCGAGGAAGCCAAGGCCGTCTGCCGCCGCTGCCCCGTCATGGAGCAGTGCCTGCAGTGGGCGCTCGAGTCCGGCCAGGACTCCGGCGTCTGGGGTGGCCTCAGCGAGGACGAGCGCCGCGCAATGAAGCGCCGCGCCGCTCGCAACCGTGCACGCCAGGCAAGCGCCTGACGGTCACGCCCCCTACGAGCCTGAGCTTGGCGGCGCGTACAGCGAGTACGCATCTCCCGCCCCCGAGCCGCAGCCGCGCAGTACCCCCGATGCGCAACGCAACGTGAGCAGTGAGCCCCGGACCACTTCGGTCCGGGGCTCACTGCTTTTGCGTATGCGGTGTTCCGTACGCGAGTTCTGCCGTACGCGTGTGTGTGAGTTCTGTGTGGGAGTGCGCTACTTGTCGCCGCGCACCGGGATGTCGAGGACGACCTGCGTGCCGCGCTCCGGGGCCCGCACCATGTCGAACGTGCCGCCCATCTCGCCCTCGACCAGGGTGCGGACGATCTGCAGGCCGAGGTTGCCCGAGCGATGCGGATCGAAACCGTCGGGCAGACCGACGCCGTCGTCCTGGACGGTGATGAGGAGCCGGCCGTCCTTGCTGGTGCCGCCGCGTACGGCGGATACCTCGACCGTGCCGGTGTCGCCTTCCTGGAAGCCGTGCTCCAGGGCGTTCTGCAGCACTTCCGTGAGGACCATCGAAAGCGGCGTCGCGACCTCGGCGTCCAGGATGCCGAAGCGTCCGGTCCGCCGGCCGGTGACCTTGCCCGGCGAGATCTCCGCGACCATCGCGAGGACGCGGTCGGCGATCTCGTCGAACTCCACGCGCTCGTCCAGGTTCTGGGAGAGCGTCTCGTGCACGATCGCGATCGAACCCACGCGGCGTACGGCCTCTTCGAGGGCTTCACGGCCCGTGGCGGAGTCGATGCGGCGTGCCTGCAGGCGCAGAAGGGCGGCCACCGTCTGGAGGTTGTTCTTCACCCGGTGGTGGATCTCCCGGATGGTCGCGTCCTTGGTGATCAACTCCCGCTCCCGGCGGCGCAGTTCCGTGACGTCGCGCAGGAGTACGAGCGATCCGATGCGGGGCCCCTTGGGCTTGAGCGGGATCGCGCGCAGCTGGATCACTCCGTCGCCGCCCTCGATCTCGAACTCGCGGGGCGCCCAGCCGCTCGCGACCTTGGCGAGCGCCTCGTCCACCGGGCCGCGGGACGGGGCGAGTTCGGCGGTCGCCGTGCCGAGGTGATGACCGACCAGGTCGGCGGCGAGGCCGAGGCGGTGGTACGCGGAGAGCGCGTTCGGTGACGCGTACTGGACGATGCCGTCGGCGTCGAGGCGGAGCAGGCCGTCGCCCACGCGCGGCGATGCGTCCATGTCGACCTGCTGGCCGGGGAAGGGAAAGGATCCTGCGGCGATCATCTGGGCCAGGTCGGACGCCGACTGGAGGTAGGTCAGCTCCAGGCGTGAGGGGGTGCGCACCGTGAGCAGGTTCGTGTTGCGGGCGATGACACCCAGGACGCGCCCTTCCCTGCGTACGGGAATGGACTCGACCCGCACCGGGACCTCTTCGCGCCACTCGGGGTCGCCCTCGCGCACGATGCGGCCCTCGTCGAGGGCGGCGTCGAGCAGCGGGCGACGGCCGCGCGGGACGAGGTGGCCGACCATGTCGTCCTGGTAGGAGGTGGGGCCGGTGTTGGGCCGCATCTGCGCCACGGAGACATAGCGGGTGCCGTCGAGGGTGGGAACCCACAGCACGAGGTCGGCGAAGGAGAGGTCGGAGAGCAATTGCCACTCCGAGACCAGCAGGTGCAGCCACTCGAGATCGGAGTCACCGAGAGCGGTGTGCTGGCGTACGAGATCGTTCATGGAGGGCACGTGTGCGAGCGTACCTGGCAGGTCCGGCGGGGCCGCTCCGGGAGATTTCCCGACGAGCCGCGGCGCCAGGGCGGGACCCTCAACCCACCCACGGCACCGCAGCCCTTCAGGAACACCGACCACCGGAATGTGCGGTACCGGACGGCCGATCGGAGGATCCGACACGGTCAGGGCAGAGAGTGCCGGCTCCTCGGTCCGCCCTCCTGTGCGGGAAGGGCGGATGCTTTACCACCGCATTGTGGACTAGACCATTCACCTGTGTCTACGCGTTGGCAGATGTTTGTTGTTGTCTCTTTTTCTCTCCGGGCGCAGGCGGGTCAGCTCTGCTAGATTGGTCTATACCACATTGACCCCCGTGGGTCCTCTCCAGACCCGTGAGTCCCCCTCTCCAGATCGGCAGGCCCAGCGTGGAAGTTGTCATCGTCCCGGACGCCAAGGCAGGCGGCGAGCTCATCGCGGAGGCCATGGCCGCCCTGGTGCGCCGTAAGCCTGACGCCCTGCTCGGTGTCGCCACCGGATCCACCCCGCTGCCCATCTACGAAGCCCTCGCCGCCAAGGTCGGCTCCGGTGCCGTGGACGCGTCGCGGGCGCGGATCTGCCAGCTCGACGAGTACGTCGGACTGCCCGCGGGCCACCCCGAGTCCTACCGCTCCGTGGTGCTGCGCGAGGTCGTCGAGCCGCTGGGGCTCAGCGAGAAGTCCTTCATGGGGCCCGACGGCAGCGCGAAGGACGTCCAGGCGGCCTGCGAGGCGTACGACCAGGCGCTCGCGGCGGCCGGCGGCGTGGACCTCCAGCTGCTCGGAATCGGCACCGACGGGCACATCGGGTTCAACGAACCGTGCTCCTCGCTCGCCTCGCGTACGCGCATCAAGACGCTGACGGAGCAGACGCGGGTGGACAACGCGCGCTTCTTCGACGGCGACATCGAGCAGGTCCCGCACCACGTGATCACCCAGGGGATCGGGACGATCCTGGAGGCCCGGCATCTGGTGCTGCTCGCCACGGGCGAGGGCAAGGCGGATGCGGTGGCCGCGACGGTGGAGGGGCCTGTTGCCGCGGTGGTTCCGGCGTCGGCTCTGCAGTTGCATCCGCATGCGACTGTCGTCGTGGACGAGGCGGCTGCCTCCAAGCTGAAGCTTGGGGAGTACTTCCGGGCGACGTACGCCGCGAAGCCTGATTGGCAGGGGCTGTAAGGCTCTGCGTCGGACAAAGGTGCCGGGCACCCCCATTGCTGGGGATGCCCGGCACCTTGCTGTTTGTTGCTTGTGTGCGGGCCGGTGGGTGGTCTGTGCCCACCCGTTCCGCCCTTGCGGAACGCCTGCCCACAGACAGGACTACCGGGTAGTGATCACCTCTGCCGCCGCCAGGCCGCAGACCCTTGCCGCGCCGTGTGTCGCGATGTGGAGGGAGCCCGTCGGCGGGGACTGGGGGACGCCCATTTCGACCACGATCGTGTCGGGGCGGGCCGACAGGAGTGTGGTCAGGGCCTCTGCCATCCACGCGTGGCGGTGGGCGTCGCGGACGACGGCCACCATCCGCCGCTCCCCCGCCTCGGCAAGCGCGAGCGCACCCGCGTCCGCGCCCGTGAAGCTGCCCGTCTGCGTGCCGGGGAGCAGGCGTGCCAGCTCGGCGGCCACGCCCCACGGGGTCTCGTCGCCCACCGCGATGTTGGCCATCGGGGTGAAGGCGGCGACGAAGGGGGCTTCGGTGAGCGGCGCCGTGTAGGACTCGCCGCGGGTGACCGTCAGGGCACGGCGGGCCGCGACCAGGCCGATTTCGGTGCCGGGCGCGCCCCCCGAACGATCGGCCGCGCCCGACACCGAAGTCCAGTGGGCGAGCGCCCGTACGCGCGTGGCCGCGTCGGCGAGGCGCTCCTCGGAGAGCTCGCCCGAGCGGACGGCCCCGACAAGCGCGTCGCGAAGGCGCAGGACCGTGTCGTCGTCCGCGAGGCCGCCGCCCACGCAGATCGCGTCGGCGCCGGCGGCGATCGCGAGGACGCTGCCGCGCTCGATGCCGTAGGTGGCGGCGATGGCCTGCATCTCCATGCCGTCCGTGACGATCAGGCCGTCGTAGTTCAGTTCCTCGCGCAGGATGCCCGTCAGGATGCGGCGCGACAGGGTCGCCGGGTACTCCGCGTCCAGGGACGGGACGAGGATGTGCGCGCTCATCACCGCACGCGAGCCCGCGGCGATCGCGGCCCGGAACGGCGCGAGGTCACGTGCCCGGAGCACCTCGGGGTCGACCCCGATGCGCGGCACGTCGTGGTGCGAGTCGACCGCGGTGTCGCCGTGGCCCGGGAAGTGCTTGGTGCAGGCGGCGACGCCCGCGGACTGCAGCCCCTCCACGTACGCGGCGGTGTGCCGGGCCACCAGGAGCGGGTCCGAGCCGAAGGACCGTACGCCGATGACGGGGTTGTCCGGGTTGGAGTTGACGTCGGCGGACGGCGCCCAGTTGAGGTTGACGCCGCACGCGGCGAGCCGGCGGCCCAGCTCGGCGGCCACGTCACGGGTGAGCTCCGTGTCGTCGACCGCGCCGAGCGCGTGGTTGCCGGGGAAGGAGGAGCCGGAGCGGACCTCCAGGCGGGTCACGTCACCGCCCTCCTCGTCGATGGCGACCAGGACGTCGTCGCGCTCGGCCCGCAGCTGCGCCGTAAGGGCGGCCAGTTGTTCGGGCGAGGCGATGTTGCGGCCGAACAGGCCGACCGAGGCGAGGCCCTCGCCGATCCTGCGGAGCAGCCAGTCCGGCGCGCTGGTCCCGACGAAGCCGGGCTGCAGGACGGTCAGGGCGTCGCGGGTCAGGGTGTCGGTGGGGCTGGTGAGTGTCGTCATATGGCGGTTATCCCTTCACGGCGCCGTCGGTCAGACCGCTGACGGCCCTGCGCTGCAGGAAGACGAAGAGGACGAGGATCGGGATGGCGAAGAGCGAGGCGGCGGCCATGGTGGCGCCCCAGTCGTCGCCGTAGACGGACTGGAAGCCGGAAAGCCACACCGGAAGCGTCTTGGCCTCCGCCTCCTTGTTGAGGACAAGGACGAGCGGGAATTCGTTCCAGGCGGTGATGAAGCCGAAGAGCGAGGTGGACATCAGGCCCGGCGCGAGCAGCGGCAGGATCACCCGGCGGAACGCCTGCATCCGGGAACAGCCGTCGACCATCGCCGACTCCTCGAGCTCGCGCGGCACCGCGGCGACGAAGCCGCGCAGCGTCAGGAGCGTGAAGGGCAGGATCATCACCATGTAGAAGAGGGTGAGCGGAACCAGGCTGTTCAGCATGTCGGCGTCGCGCACGATGATGTAGATCGCGATGACCATGACTTCCCAGGGAGCCATCTGGGCCAGCATGAAGCCGATGATGAAGCCCTTGCGGCCCTTGAAGCGCATCCGGGCGAGCGCGAACGCCGACGCCAGGCCGATGATCAGCGAGAAGAGCACGGCGAGCACCGTGACGGTGAGGGAGTTGCCGACCATCGTCCAGAAGTGGTCGGCCTCGACGGCCGTCTTGAAGTGCTCGAACGTCGCGTTGGTCGGGAACCACACCGGGTCCTCGCTGATGATGTCGCCGGTCGGCTTGAAGGCCGTGGCGAACATCCAGTAGACCGGGAAGACGAAGCCGATGAAGAGTACGACGGCCACGACGTTGGGCCAGATGCGGCGGAACCTCGACGATGCGGTGCCGTTCACAGCTCGTCCT
This sequence comes from Streptomyces sp. NPDC055189, assembly GCF_053606765.1. NCBI lineage: Bacteria > Bacillati > Actinomycetota > Actinomycetes > Kitasatosporales > Streptomycetaceae > Streptomyces > Streptomyces sp. NPDC055189. Next base: position 29,767 of record NZ_JBSGSG010000037.1, on the reverse strand, counting down.
CCTCTTGCTTGAGCACGATCCGCAGGTAGAAGGAAGTCAGGGCCAGCAGGATGACGATGGTCAGCAGCGCGATCGCCGCACCCATGCCGAAGTGCTGGTTGCCCATGCCCTCGATGTAGGCGTAGACGGGCAGGATCTCGGTGAGCCGGTCGGGGCCGCCCTCGTTGAGCGCGAAGACCTGGGCGAACGCCTTGAAGACCCAGATGATCTCCAGGAACGTCGTCGCGTAGAGGAAGGGCCGCAGGTAGGGCAGCGTGACGTTCGTGAAGCGCTTCCAGGCGCCTGCGCCGTCGAGCGACGCGGCCTCGTAGAGCTCCTTGGGGATCGTCGTCGTCGCGGCGTACAGGTTGATCGCCACGAAGGGGATCGACTGCCAGACGATCAGGACCAGGACCACGAAGAACGTGGAGTACTGGCTGCCCATCCAGTCGAAGTCGGCCATCGAGTGCCAGCCGGCCTTGTCGAGGACCCAGTTGACGACGCCGAAGCGCTGGGCGAAGAGCCACTGGTAGACGGTCGTCGCCGCGATGACCGGCATCGCCCAGGCGAGCACGAGCCCGACCAGGAGCATCGTCCGCATCCGCTTGCCGAGCCGTGCGAGCAGCAGGCCGACCAGGGTGCCGAGCAGCATGATCAGTACGACGTTGGCCGCGGTGAACGCGATCGAGCGGCCGGTGACCCGCCAGAAGTCCTCGCCGCTGAGGACCTCCTTGAAGTTGTCGATCCCGTTCCACTCCGTGAGGTGGAGGATGAACTGCCTCATGTTGAGGTTCTGGAACGACAGCATCCCGTTGTTGACCAGCGGCCAGCCGAGGAACACCAGGGTGGCCGCGACTGCGGGAAGCAGTAGCAGATAGGGCCCGAGCGACCGGCCCCGCGTGCGGGGCTTACCCGGATCCGCCGGCTTTCTGTCCGATTTCAGATCCTCCGTCGGGCCGGAGGGCGGCCGTTCGGTCTGCACGGTCATGCTTGCCATCTCTTTCGTGGGCATCGCGGAACGCAGCGCTGAGCCGGGGCAGCGGGCCCGGGGGCGGATGACACCCCGGGCCCGAAGTCCCCGGCGAAAGCGCGTCCTTACTGCTTCTGCGACAGGCGCTTGTTGAACTCGCCCTCGACCTGCTTGGCGGCTTCGTCGTTCGACTTACCGTTCAGCACCGCGGTCATGTAGTTCTTGATCGGGTTCGGCGGGTTCTCCACCGCGGCCCACTCCGGGATCAGCGGGGTGATGCCGCCGCCGGCGGTGGCGGGTGCCATGGCCTCGGCGGCCGCGTTGCCCTTGAGGTTGGACTGCAGCGAGTCCTTGTTCGGCAGGACGCCGCTCTCCTTGGCGAGCGCGCCCTCGTACTTGTCCGACAGCGCGATCTTCAGGAACTCCTTGGCCAGCTCCTGCTTCTTGCTGGTCGCGGCGACGGCGAGGTTCGAGCCGCCGAGGAAGACGCCCTCGGGCTTGGCGGCGGTGGCGCCGGGGATCGTGAAGTAACCGATGTCCTTCTCGATCTTCGGGTTGGCCTTGATCGCGGTCGCGGCTTCCCAGCTCATGCCGATGAAGGCGCCGGTCTTGCCCTTGGCGAAGACCTCGGCCTGCTGCGGGGTGGCCTCGTCCTTGTTCTTGGGGGCCTTGGAGAGGTCCGCGAACTGCTTGTACGTCTTCATGGCCTTGGCGACCTTGGGGTCGGTCAGGTTGGAGACGTACTTGTCGCCGTCCTTCTTGACGAGCTCGGCGCCCTCACCGATGGTCAGGCCGACGAAGTGGTACCAGTTCTGGCCCGGCAGGTAGATCGGCTCGGCTTCGGTCTTGGAGCCGATCGTCTTGAGGTCCTTGAGGAACTCGGCGCGGGTCTTGGGGGTCTCCTTGATGCCGGCGTCGGCCCAGACCTTCTTGTTGTAGATCACGACGCGGTTCAGGACGAACCACGGGGCGGCGTACTGCTTGCCGTCCACGACCGAGGAGGTGTTGATCGACTCGGTCCAGTCGGCGCCGAGCCCCTTCTTCAGGTCGCTCAGGTCGGCGAGGCCGCCGGTCTTGGCGTACGCGGCGGTCTGGGTGTTGCCGATCTCGAAGACGTCCGGCGGGTTCTCCTCGGAGAGGGCCGTGGTCAGCTTCTGCTGGATGCCGTTCCACTGCTGGACTTCGAGCTTCAGCTTGGCGCCGGTCTTCTTCTCGAAGGCGGCCTTGACGTCCTTGGTCCAGCCGTCGGGCGTGGAGCCGTCCATCGCCCAGAGCGTCAGGGTCTCCCCCTTGAAGCCGTCCGCTCCGGCCTTCTTGTCACCGCCGTCGTCGCCGCCACAGGCCGCGATCGAGACCAACATGCCCGCGACACCGATGGCCGCTATGAGCTTGCGCTTCACGTCACCCTCCTCAAGGGATGCCAGTCAACCCCCCACCCGCAGCGACCAAATGGACCGAGATCTGCCCGTGGGACTGGAACCTGGTCTTTAATGGTGTAGACCAGTACGGGGAGCTTGGCCTAGACCTTTAGGGGTGTCAAGGGTGTATAAGAAGGGCTGTCAGGTCCGTTATCGGACCGACACCTGAGCGGGCACATCCTGCTCAGCCCGGTACGTGCCACCATGTGAGCCGCGACAGACGGAGGAGCCGGTGACGGCAGCAGCACAGGAGCCGGGAAGGCAAGCCATGGGCACCGATGCGGTGAGTACGGGAACTGAGACCGGCGCGGCCACCGGAGTCGGCCGCACCGCCCGCGTGCCCAAGTACTACCGCCTGAAGCGGCACTTGCTCGACATGACGGAGACGCTGCCGCCCGGCACCCCGGTCCCCCCGGAGCGCACGCTGGCCGCCGAGTTCGACACCTCGCGCACGACGGTGCGCCAGGCCCTGCAGGAGCTGGTCGTCGAGGGCCGCCTGGAGCGTATCCAGGGCAAGGGCACCTTCGTGGCCAAGCCCAAGGTCTCCCAGGCCCTGCAACTGACCTCGTACACCGAGGACATGCGGGCCCAGGGCCTCGAACCCACCTCGCAGCTCCTGGACATCGGCTACATCACCGCCGACGACACCCTCGCCGGGCTGCTCGACATAAGCGCGGGCGGCCGGGTGCTCAGGATCGAGCGGCTGCGCCTCGCCAACGGCGAGGCCATGGCCATCGAGACGACGCACCTCTCGGCGAAACGCTTTCCCGCCCTGCGCCGCTCCCTGGTCAAGTACACCTCGCTCTACACCGCACTCGCCGAGGTCTACGACGTCCATCTCGCGGAGGCCGAGGAGACGATCGAGACCTCGCTCGCCACTCCCCGCGAGGCCGGTCTGCTCGGTACGGACGTGGGCCTGCCGATGCTGCTCCTGTCGCGGCACTCCCTGGACGGCGGAGGTCAGCCGGTGGAATGGGTCCGCTCGGTCTACCGCGGCGACCGCTACAAATTCGTGGCACGCCTCAAGCGCCCCACCGACTGACCCGCGTACGGGGTCTGGCGCCGGGTAACCGTGCTGCTCTACGTTCCTCCCGTCATCGCATGATGAACGGGAGGACGACCCGGTGCGCACAGCGAATCCCCGATCCATTGTCATCTGGACCCTCGTCGCCCTTGTGGGCGCCGCGGGCTGGACCGTCCTTGCGCTCTCGCGGGACGAGGAGGTGTCTGCGGCCTGGATGGTGGCCGCGGCCCTCGGCTCGTACGCCATCGCCTATCGCTTCTACTCCAAATTCATCGTCAACCGCGTCCTGAAGGTCGACAAGAATCGGGCCACTCCGGCCGAGCGCCTGAACAACGGCATCGACTTCCACCCGACCGACCGCCGCGTCCTGCTCGGCCACCACTTCGCGGCGATCGCGGGCGCGGGGCCGCTGGTGGGGCCCGTACTGGCCGCGCAGATGGGTTATCTGCCGGGCACGATCTGGATCATCGTCGGCGTGATCTTCGCGGGCGCCGTGCAGGACATGGTCGTCCTCTTCTTCTCCACGCGGCGCGACGGCAAGTCGCTCGGCCAGATGGCACGCGAGGAGATCGGTCCCTTCGGCGGGGCCGCCGCGCTGCTCGCCGCGTTCGCCATCATGATCGTCCTGCTCGGGGTGCTCGCACTCGTCGTCGTGAACGCGCTCGCGGACTCGCCGTGGGGCACCTTCTCCATCGCGATGACCATTCCGATCGCGCTGTTCATGGGCTTCTACCTGCGCGTCCTGCGGCCGGGGCGGGTCAGCGAGGTCTCCCTGATCGGGATCACGCTGCTCCTGATCGCGCTCGTAGCCGGGCGCTGGGTCGCCGAATCCTCCCTCGCGGATACGTTCACTCTGGCGCCCTCGACGCTGGTCATCTGGCTGGTGGCGTACGGATTCGTCGCCTCGATCCTGCCGGTGTGGATGCTGCTCGCGCCGCGCGACTACCTCTCCACGTTCATGAAGATCGGCACGATCCTGCTGCTCGCGCTCGGCGTCGTCTTCACGCTGCCGACGCTGAAGATGGACCCGGTGACCGACTTCGCCTCGCGCGGCGACGGGCCCGTCTTCGCCGGGTCGCTCTTCCCGTTCGTCTTCATCACCATCGCCTGCGGGGCTCTGTCCGGCTTCCACGCGCTGATCTCCTCGGGCACGACGCCGAAGATGGTCCAGAAGGAGACGCAGATCCGGATGATCGGCTACGGCTCCATGCTGATGGAGTCGTCGGTCGCGGTCATGGCGCTCGTCGCGGCGAGCATCGTCGACCCGGGCCTGTACTTCGCGATGAACGCGCCGGCCGGCGTCATCGGGGACAACGTCCAGGCCGCCTCCCAGGCCGTCGCCGGCCTCGGGTACTCCATCTCGCCCGAGGACCTGGCGCAGGCCGCCAAGAACGTCGAGGAATCCTCGCTGCTCTCGCGCACCGGCGGCGCGCCCACCCTCGCGGTCGGCGTCTCCGAGATCTTCTCGAAGGTCACCGGCGACTCCATGAAGGCGTTCTGGTACCACTTCGCGATCATGTTTGAGGCGCTGTTCATCCTCACCGCGCTCGACGCGGGCACCCGGGTGGGCCGCTTCATGCTGCAGGACATGCTCGGCAACGTCTACAAGCCGTTCAAGAAGGTCAGCTGGAAGCCCGGGCTCATCATCACCAGCGCCGTCGTCACCGGCCTGTGGGGCTACTTCCTGTGGGTGGGCGTGCACGAGCCGCTCGGCGGGATCAACCAGCTCTTCCCGATCTTCGGCATCTCCAATCAGCTCCTCGCCGCGGTCGCGCTCGCCGTCTGCACGACGCTCCTGGTGAAGTCGGGGCGCCTCAAGTGGGCCTGGATCACCGGGATTCCGCTGGCCTGGGACGCCACGGTGACCCTGACCGCGAGCTGGCAGAAGGTGTTCTCCAGCGATCCACGCGTCGGTTTCTTCAAGCAGCGTTCGATCTACCAGGACGCGATCGACGACGGGAAGATCCTGCCGCCCGCCAAGACCATGGACGACATGCACACCGTCGTCACCAACTCCACGGTGGACGGCGTCCTCTCGGCCGCCCTCGCCCTGCTCATCGTCATCGTGATCGCCGACGCGGCCCGCATCTGCGTGAAGCACGTCCGCAACCCGCAGGCGTCGAAGCTGAGCGAGGCGGAGTACGTCGAGTCGAAGGTGGTCGCACCGGCCGGGCTCATCGCGACCCCGGAGGAGAAGGCGGAACTGGCGGCGGCGAAGGCTTCCGACGATGCGCGGGTCCCGTCATGACGTGGGTCCTGCGCGGGCTGCGCTGGGTGCGCTGGTACGCGCGGGAGTTGACCGACGAGTCCGCGTACGACCGTTATGTCGCCCATACGCGGAAGACGCATCCGGGGGCATCCGTCCCTTCTCGGAGGGAGTTCGAGCGTATGCGGACGGATCAGCAGGAGGCGGACCCGCGACAGGGTTTCCGCTGCTGCTGAGCGGCACTTCGAGCGCGTCCGGTATCCGGACGGGGGTTCCATAGATCAACACTCTCGCTTAGATTTCCCGCACGTTAAAGGTGGGATAAGCGAGGGAGCGGAGCCGCGAAGTGTCAGATGCGCCTGAAGTGAGCAGACCGGTGGTCACGCCGGTCCGCGTGGTCATTGCCCTCTGTCTCGTCGCGCCGTTCGTGGCGATGCTCTGGGTGAGCTCCTACGCGAAGGTCGACCCGACCTTCATCGGCATCCCGTTCTTCTACTGGTACCAGATGCTGTGGGTGCTCGTCTCCACCGCTCTCACCATGATCGCTTACAAGCTGTGGCAGCGTGACCAGCGCGCCCGCAAGGCCGAGCAGGCCCAGGGGGGTGCGACCCGATGACCGAGCTCGCAGCGGAGGGCGGCGTCAACGGCATCGCCCTCGCCGTCTTCATCTTCTTCTTCGTCGCCGTCACGGCGATGGGCTTCCTGGCCGCGCGCTGGCGCAAGGCCGAGACCGAGAGCCTGGACGAGTGGGGCCTGGGCGGCCGGTCGTTCGGCACCTGGGTCACGTGGTTCCTGCTCGGCGGCGACCTCTACACGGCCTATACGTTCGTGGCCGTCCCGGCGGCGATCTACGCGGCGGGCGCGGCCGGCTTCTTCGCCGTGCCGTACACGATCCTCGTGTACCCGCTGATCTTCACCTTCCTGCCGCGCCTGTGGTCCGTCTCGCACAAGCACGGATACGTGACCACCTCGGACTTCGTGCGCGGGCGCTTCGGCTCCAAGGGGCTCTCCCTCGCCGTCGCGGTCACCGGCATCCTCGCCACGATGCCGTACATCGCGCTCCAGCTGGTCGGCATCCAGGCCGTGCTCGACGTGATGGGCGTCGGCGGCGGCCCCGACACGAACTGGTTCATCAAGGACCTGCCGCTCCTGATCGCGTTCGCGGTGCTCGCCGCGTACACGTACTCGTCGGGTCTGCGCGCCCCCGCGCTGATCGCGTTCGTGAAGGACGGCCTGATCTACCTCGTCATCGCCGTCGCGATCATCTACATCCCGATCAAGCTCGGCGGTTTCGACGCGATCTTCTCGGCGGCGAACGACAAGTTCTCCGCGGCCAACGAGGCGGCGGGCAAGCCCGTCGCGGGCCTCGCGCCCGGGCACACCGGGCAGTGGACCTACGCCACGCTCGCGCTCGGCTCCGCGCTCGCCCTGTTCATGTACCCGCACTCGATCACGGCGACGCTCTCCTCCAAGAGCCGCAACGTGATCCGCCGCAACACCACGATCCTGCCGCTCTACTCGCTGATGCTGGGCCTGCTCGCGCTGCTCGGCTTCATGGCGATCGCGGCCGGGGTCAAGGTGGAGAACGGCCAGCTGGCGATCCCGCAGCTGTTCGAGAACATGTTCCCCGACTGGTTCACCGGCGTCGCGTTCGCCGCCATCGGTATCGGCGCGCTCGTGCCCGCCGCCATCATGTCGATCGCGGCCGCGAACCTCTTCACCAGGAACATCTACAAGGACTTCCTCAAGCCGGACGCGACGCCCGAGCAGGAGACCAAGGTCTCCAAGCTGGTCTCGCTCCTGGTGAAGGTGGGCGCGCTCGCCTTCGTCCTCACCATGGACAAGACGGTCGCGATCAACTTCCAGCTCCTGGGCGGCATCTGGATCCTGCAGACCATGCCCGCACTGGTCGGCGGCCTGTTCACGCGGTGGTTCCACCGCTGGGCGCTGCTCGCGGGCTGGGCGGTCGGCATGGTCTACGGAACGGTCGCCGCGTACGGCGTCGCCTCGCCGACGCAGAAGCACTTCGGCGGCTCGTCCAAGGAGATCCCCGGCATCGGCGAGATCGGCTACATCGGCCTCACGGCGTTCGTCCTGAACGTGGTGGTCACCGTGGTCCTCACCTTCGTCCTGCGCGCCATGAAGGCCCCTGACGGCATCGACGAGACCTCTCCGGGCGACTACACGGCGGACGTCGGCGACCCCGGCGTCGTCGAGGAACTGCCGCCGGCCACGGCGGGGGCGCCGGGCGGGCACTGAGCCTTCTCGTGTACGTACGCACACGACTTGCGTACGTACGCACACGCCGACGGGCCGCCGGAGCAATCCGGCGGCCCGTCGTCGTGCGTGCGGCGGCCCCTCGTCGTCCGTGCGGCGTCACGAGGTCTTGTAGAGATCCGTTCGGACATGTGCGGCCGCCTTGGCCGCCGCGAGGGTCGCCACGTCCTTGTCGGTGCCCGCGTCCACAAGCACGAGCACGCCGCCGACCCGCACCTCGACCTTGTGGCGCGCGGTGCCGTCGTACTCGTCGCCGCCCGTGGTCCGCGTGCTCTCCACGATGGCTTCGTCGCCGAGGTCGGGCAGCTTCCCGACCGTGTGGTGCTCCTGCACCGGAGCGCCCTCGGTGTCGACGGTGACGCGGGGGCACGCGTCGTTGAGCTGCCTGCGCAGTTCGACGTGGCGCCGCGCCCGCTCGACCGGCATCGAGACCAGGCTCACGTGGACGAAGGGGTCCTTGTCCTCGGTCGCACCCGGGAAGGGACGCACCGTGTGGCCCGCGCTGTTCCCCCGCAGTCGCGCCAACTCCTCGCGAGCGTCCTTGCCGGGAGCGCAGCTGCCCCAGTCGCCGTCGGCGTAATGCAGCCCGGAGAGGCCGGTGGTGACGTCGTACGCTTTGGCCTTCGGCCCGACCTCCTTCGCGGGCAGCAGAGCGGCCTTGAGTTCGGCCTCCGTGAAGACCTTGCGGGGATCGGCCTTGTCGTCGACCCCGACCGCCCCGGTCCGCTTCTGCGTCGGTACGGGCTTCGGATCGGCCTTCCTCACCTGGTCCTCACCGCCACCGCACGCGCTGAGCAGCATCATCAACAGCGCGGCACAACCCGCGACCCGACCTCGCACGCCGTCTCCCCCTGTTCGGCCTTCAGTTCGGCCGCCACCCTAGGCGATACACGCACCGACACAAGATATGGGGCTGCCGCTCAGAGCCAGCACAAGATGTATGCTCGTGCTCGCTGTCGCCGCAGGGGAATCCGGTGCAAGTCCGGAACTGTCCCGCAACGGTGTATGAGTACGCATTTGTCGTGCCCGTGAGTCCGAGGACCTGTCGACAGCGCACCCGTTCCGCCCGGTTCGGGTGCCGACGACGTCCGGGCCTCGTGGAATGGGCTGGTGGACGCGGAGCGCAGCCGTGCCCGGTTGCGGCCCCCGTGTGTCACGCCTCCCCTCCTCAAGGCTCCGAGCCGAGCGAGGGAGTGCTCCGTGACCATCGCGCCAGCCGAACCTGCGTCAGCGCAGACCACCGACGGTCAGCAGACCGCCGACGGCCCGGGAACCGCGCTGCTGCGTACCCTGACCGAACTGACCGCCGACCTCCCCGACGCCGACCCCGGCAGAGTCGCCGCCGCCGCGCTGCGGGGCCGCTCGGCCAGGGCGGACCTGGCGGAGCTGCGGGAGCTGGCGACCGAGGCGGCCGCCGGGCTCATCTCCGAGGACCCCACGTACTCGCAGCTGGCGGCGAGGCTGCTCAGCCTCAGCATCCGGGACGAGGCCGCTTCGCAGGGCGTGCGCAGCTTCTCCGACTCGGTCGCCGTGGGGCATCGCGAGGGCCTGATCGCGGACCGCACCGCCGAGTTCGTCGTGGACCACGCTCAGCGCCTGGACTCTCTCGTGGACGCCGCCATCGAGGACGGCGCCGACTTCCGCTTCGGTTACTTCGGCCTGCGCACCCTGCACAGCCGCTATCTCCTTCGCCACCCGATCACCCGGCACGTCATCGAGACCCCGCAGCACTTCATGCTGCGCGTGGCGAGCGGCCTGGCCGAGGACGGCAGCACCCGCTCGGTGGACGAAGTCGCCTCCCTGTACGCCCTGATGAGCCGCCTGGACTACCTGCCGTCCTCGCCGACGCTCTTCAACTCCGGCACCCGCCACCCGCAGATGTCCTCCTGCTACCTCCTCGACTCCCCGCTGGACGAGCTGGACTCCATCTACGACCGCTACCACCAGGTCGCGCGCCTCTCCAAGCACGCGGGCGGCATCGGCCTCTCGTACTCCCGCATCCGCGCCCGCGGTTCGCTGATCCGCGGCACGAACGGGCACTCCAACGGCATCGTGCCGTTCCTCAAGACCCTGGACGCCTCGGTCGCCGCCGTGAACCAGGGCGGGCGTCGCAAGGGCGCCGCCGCGGTCTATCTGGAGACGTGGCACTCCGACATCGAGGAGTTCCTGGAGCTGCGCGACAACACGGGTGAGGACCAGCGGCGTACGCACAACCTCAACCTCGCGCACTGGATCCCGGACGAGTTCATGCGCCGGGTCGCCGCAGACCAGGACTGGTCGCTGTTCTCGCCGGCCGACGTGCCCGAGCTCGTCGACCTGTGGGGCGAGCAGTTCGACGCCGCCTACCGCAAGGCCGAGGCCGCCGGGCTCGCCCGCAAGTCCATCCCGGCCCGTGACCTCTACGGCCGCATGATGCGCACCCTCGCGCAGACCGGCAACGGCTGGATGACCTTCAAGGACGCCGCCAACCGCACCGCCAACCAGACCGCGGAGCCCGGCCACACGGTCCACTCCTCCAACCTCTGCACGGAGATCCTGGAGGTGACGGACGACGGGGAGACGGCCGTCTGCAACCTGGGCTCGGTGAACCTCGGCGCGTTCGTGGACACGGCCGCCGGTGACATCGACTGGGAGCGGCTCGACGAGACCGTCCGCACCGCCGTCACCTTCCTCGACCGCGTGGTCGACATCAACTTCTACCCGACCGAGCAGGCCGGCCGCTCCAACGCCCGCTGGCGTCCGGTGGGCCTGGGCGCCATGGGTCTGCAGGACGTCTTCTTCCAGCTGAAGCTGCCCTTCGACTCCCCCGCCGCGCGCGCCCTCTCGACGCGCATCGCCGAGCGGATCATGCTCGCCGCGTACGAGGCGTCCGCCGACCTCGCCGAGCGCAACGGCCCCGTCCCCGCCTGGGAGAAGACCCGCACCGCGCGCGGCGTCCTGCACCCCGACCACTACGGCGTCGAGCTGACCTGGCCGGAGCGCTGGGCCGCGCTGCGGGAACGTATCGCCGTCACCGGCATGCGCAACTCGCTCCTGCTCGCCATCGCGCCGACCGCCACCATCGCGTCCATCGCGGGCGTCTACGAGTGCATCGAGCCGCAGGTCTCCAACCTCTTCAAGCGCGAGACGCTGTCCGGCGAGTTCCTCCAGGTCAACGCCTACCTGGTGCAGGAGCTGAAACGGCTCGGCGTCTGGGACGCCCAGACCCGCGAGGCGCTGCGCGAGGCCAACGGCTCCGTGCAGGGCTTCAGCTGGATCCCCGCCGAGGTGCGCGACCTCTACCGCACCGCGTGGGAGATCCCGCAGCGCGGCCTGATCGACATGGCCGCCGCGCGCACGCCGTTCCTGGACCAGGCGCAGTCCCTGAACCTGTTCCTGGAGACGCCGACCATCGGCAAGCTCTCCTCGATGTACGCCTACGCCTGGCAGCAGGGTCTGAAGACCACGTACTACCTGCGTTCGCGCCCGGCGACCCGGATCGCCCGCGCGGCGGCCGGCCAGGCCGCCGAGCCCGTTCCCGTACCCGCGCAGGCCACGGCCGACGAAGACGCCGTCGCCTGCTCCCTGGAAAACCCCGAGTCCTGCGAGGCCTGCCAGTAATGAGCTCCACCACCAACACCGAGAAGAACCTCCTCGACCCGGGCTTCGAGCTGACCCTGCGTCCCATGCGCTACCCGGACTTCTACGAGCGCTACCGGGACGCGATCAAGAACACCTGGACCGTCGAGGAGGTCGACCTCCACTCGGACGTCGCCGACCTCGCCAAGCTCTCGCCCGGCGAGCAGCACATGATCGGCCGTCTGGTCGCGTTCTTCGCGACCGGCGACTCGATCGTCTCCAACAACCTCGTGCTCACTCTCTACAAGCACATCAACTCCCCCGAGGCCCGGCTCTACTTGAGCCGCCAGCTCTTCGAGGAGGCCGTGCACGTCCAGTTCTATCTGACGCTGCTCGACACCTACCTGCCCGACCCGGAGGACCGCGCGGCGGCCTTCGACGCGGTGGAGGAGATCCCCTCCATCCGGGAGAAGGCGGAGTTCTGCTTCAAGTGGATCAACGAGGTCGAGAAGCTGGACCGCCTCGAGTCGAAGGCCGACCGGCGCCGTTTCCTGCTCAACCTGATCTGCTTCGCCGCGTGCATCGAGGGCCTCTTCTTCTACGGTGCCTTCGCCTACGTCTACTGGTTCCGCTCGCGCGGCCTGCTGCACGGCCTGGCGACCGGCACGAACTGGGTGTTCCGCGACGAGACGATGCACATGAGCTTCGCCTTCGACGTCGTGGACACCGTGCGCAAGGAGGAGCCCGAGCTCTTCGACGACGCGCTGCAGACGCAGGTCACGGACATGCTCAAGGAGGCCGTCGAGGCCGAGCTGCAGTTCGCGCGCGACCTCTGCGGTGAGGGCCTGCCCGGCATGAACACCGACTCCATGCGCGAGTACCTGCAGTGCGTCGCCGACCAGCGGCTCCAGCGGCTCGGGTTCGCGCCGGTCTACGGCTCCTCAAACCCGTTCTCGTTCATGGAGCTCCAGGGAGTCCAGGAGCTGACCAACTTCTTCGAGCGGCGTCCTTCGGCCTACCAGGTCGCGGTCGAGGGTTCGGTCTCCTTCGACGACGAGTTCTAGCCCCACCGGGCCGCGGGGGGCGGCGGACGCCGCCTCCCGCAGCTCGCGGTCGATCCGGCGGTCGTGGACGTACCCGACGAGCCCGGGTGCGGCCAGGAGAAGGAGGACGGTCAGGACGGTCGCGTAATCGAGGATTGCGTTCATGTCCTTACTGTCCTGCGCGCCGGGCCGGCGCGTCAGTGGCAGGACTGCCACACACCATCGACTTACTGCCAGCCCTGCGGCACACTGGCAGACATGCTGAACAACGTGGCCGTCGTGCTGCTCGACGGCGTCAATCCCTTCGAACTCGGCGTCGTCTGCGAGGTGTTCGGCCTCGACCGCAGCGAGGACGGCCTTCCCGTGTACGACTTCGCGGTGGTCGCCGGGGAGAGCGGGGCCCTGAGCAATCACGCGGGGTTCACGATCACCACGCGGCACGGTCTCGACCGGCTCGAAGAGGCCGACCTCATCGCCGTCCCCGCTGGCCAGTCGTTCGCGCACCGCGACTATCCCGAGGATCTGCTCGCCGCCCTGCGCCGCGCGGTGGACCGCGGGGCCCGTGTCCTCTCCGTCTGCTCCGGCGTCTTCGTGCTCGGCGCCGCCGGGCTGCTCGACGGCCGCCGCTGCGCCGTGCACTGGCGGCACTCCACTGAGCTTGCCGTGCAGTACCCGCGCGCCCGGGTCGAGCCCGACGTCCTGTACGTGGACGAGGGCCCGGTCATCACGTCCGCGGGCACCGCCGCCGGGATCGACGCCTGCCTGCACATCGTGCGCCAGGAGCACGGCATCGAGGTCGGCAACGCCATCGCACGCCGCATGGTCGTACCGCCCCACCGCGACGGCGGGCAGGCCCAGTTCGTGGAGCGCCCGCTGCCGCGCACGCAGTGCGACACCGTGGGCGGGGTCCTTGCCTGGATGGAGCGCCATCTGGACGCCGACGACATCACGGTCGAGCGGCTCGCCGAGCGGGCGCACATGTCACCGCGCACCTTCGCGCGCCGCTTCCAGCAGGAGACCGGCACCACGCCCTACCGCTGGCTCCTGCGTCAACGGGTGCTCCTGGCGCAGGAGTTGCTGGAAGGCTCGGAGGAGACGGTGGACGCCATCGCCGGGCGTGCCGGTTTCGGCAACGCCGCGGCGATGCGCCATCAGTTCCTGCGGGCGCTCGGCACCACACCGAACGCCTACCGTCGCACCTTCCGCGGTCCGTCGGCCCTCAGCGCCGCTCGGCCCGCAGGACGAGTTTCTTCGGCTGCAGGGTGATGCCGATCTTCGTCTCGGCGTCGGTCTCCGCGACCGGCGCCAGGTGCCACTTCGGAGCCACGGTCGCCAGGATGATGGCGAGTTCCGCCAGGCTGAAATGGTCTCCCGGGCACTTGCGGTTACCGGTACCGAACGGCATCATCGCGAACTCCGGCACGTCAGAAGCGCGTTCCGGATTCCAGCGGTCCGGGTCGAACCGGAGATGTTGCTCGAAGGAACGCGGATCGCGCTGCATCGCGTACACGCTGTATACGATGTCAGCGTCGGCCGGAATGCGGTAGCCACCCAAGTTGGTTTCGCCCACCGACCGGCGGGTGAATATCCAGGCGGCCGGTTGTATGCGCATGGCCTCGGTGACGACATTTCTGGTGTGCGGAAGGGACCCGAGGTCGCGGAATGTGATCTCCCGGTCCGGCGCGACGGAATTTACCTCTTCAACCAGTCGCCTTTCCTGCTCGGGGTGTTCGGCCAGCAGATGGAACGTCCACGCCAGGGTCGACGCGATATTCTCGGCACCCGCCACGATGAGGGAGACCACATGGTCGTGGACTTCTTGATCGCTCAGCGGCTGCCCTGATTCATCGCGCGCCCGAAGCATTTCGGCCAACAAGTCGTCCCGCTCCGCACCCGCCTCCCGGCCGGCGGCGATGATCTCGTCGACCACCGCGTGCAGATCGGCGAGCGCACTCTGGAAGCGCCGGTTGCCCTGGGTCGGTACGCGGTAGAGCGGCCCGACCGAGAGGACCATCCGGCGGTAGAGACCCTCGAAGACGGTGTGCAGCGACTCGGCGATGCGGTCCGCCTTCTCGCCGATCGCGTCGACCTCGAGGAGCGATCGCGAGATGACGCGCACGGCCGTGCGGAACATCTCCGATCCGATGTCAACCGTGTCGTCGGGACGCCAGCGCGCCGCCGTGGCACGGGCTTCCTCCTCCATCACCTTGGCGTAGTCCGCGATCCGCTCGCGCTTGAACGCGGGCTGCATCATGCGCCGTTGGCGCCGGTGCAGCTTGCCGTTGCTGGTCGCCACGCCCTTGCCGAGGAGCACCTCCAGGGTGTCCCAGAGCGGCCCTCCGACGATGTAGTCGGGACTCCGCAGGAGCTGCCCGACCAACTCCGGGTCGCAGACCGCGTACGCCGTCTTGGGTCCCAGCCTGATGCGTACGAGATCACCGTGATCCCGTAGTGCGGCGAAGAAGCCGAGCGGGTCGCGCACGAGATTCCAGGCGTGGCCGATGAGCGGGGCGCCGCCGCTGACAAGCGGGGGAGTTGTCGCGGGTATGACGGATTCGACGCTCATTCCTCACCTACCAATTCGATTTCGGCCATGTCGGTGATTCCTGTTTCGCTGATCCCCGCGTCGCTCACGTACGGAGGAATGGACCTGTCGTCCCAACTGTCCACCCGATAGCGGCCGGATTCGTGGTGGAACCAGTACACCGAGGAGAACCAGTTCCGCATGTTGAAGACGCAGGATTCCACCGCGTCCGAGAGTTTCTTTCCGTGCGCACTTCCGTCCGCCAGCTGACCTGCGAGCCGCAGTACATCTTTTTCCGCCGCGAGGAAATCCGAGATGCATCGGGTCACCCGCCGGTGCACTTCCGCAACGGCTTCTTCGAGCGAAAGGCCCTCGTGCTGGATCAGACTGATCCCGAGATTGTGCAGTTCATCTCCCGCGAGTTCTTTGGGAAGCGAGCACAGGTCGTTGTACCAGGCGGAGAAATCCTGCGTGGCGAGCGCGGCCCGCCGATATGCGGGATGCTTCCGCACCTCTCCCGGCAGCTCGTGCCGCGCCGTGGGCTCGAGCAGGTCGATCCACGCCCAGTGGGCGAACGTCAGCCTGCGCAGCTCGATGTAGGCCTCGACCGTGGGGACCGTGCCGGTCCTGCGGTTCCTGAACTCCAGGTCGTACGCCTCGATCACGCTGTGGAAGTGCCTGGCGAACCGGGCGTTCCAACTGGGGCCGAGCTGCGAGTACAGCCTGAGGACGCAGTCGGCGAACCCCGCGACCAGAGGGTCGCGGTGGCGCAGTTGCTGCCGGGGCGCCCGGAGCGTCTCGTGCAGGCCCCGGCACAGGCGCCGCCACTGGGCCGCCCTGCCGTGCACCGAGTCGCGGTCGTGCCGGTCGTCCCACGCGAAGAACCAACTGCTGAGGTCGGCTATCGCGCTGAGCAACTCGTCCGGCGCGCCAATGTAGTAGCCGGCCACCAGGTCCGTGTAGCACAGGCTGTCGGCGTACCGCTCCACCTTGTCCGGGGGCATCAGGCGCATTTCGCGCAGCCATGTCCTGGACTTTTCCTGAAGCTTCGGCCAATACGGATGTAGCCGTCGTGGAAAATCTGCCTCGATCACCGGAAGTGCCAACGCCGGTGGCACGGAGACCGCCGGTGTCTGTGGCTGTGTCGAAGAAGTGCCATATGAATATGCAGGCACGAACGAGCCCCTCTCAGCCGCCTGGGGACGCACGCCCCTCCCGCCGTACCGGGCGCGCGCCGTTGCGTATCCCCGCGCTTTCCATTCAGCACCACAACTGACCGTTCAGGGAACAGATTTGCGCCATTCACTACCCCCCAACGCCGAAAAAATCCCCCTACGTGACTGATTATGGATCATCACAAGCCTGTTTTGCTCGCACAACTGACCGGCCAATGCGAACGGCCCCCGGACGGGAGGGAGTTCCCGACCAGGGGCCGCAGGTGGCTCGCGGTGCGCGCGGGCCTGAAGTGATCTCAGCCGTTCAGGACGGCGTCAGTTCAGTCACGGGGCACGACGCCGACTCAGTCGTTCGGCACACGCCGACTCAGTCGTTCGGCACGACGGGGTAGCGCGGAGTGCCCTCTTCCATCTGCCGCAGCGCGTCCTTGCGGTCGCGCTTGGAGAGGCGGTCGATGTAGAGGTAGCCGTACAGGTGGTCCGTCTCGTGCTGCAGGCAGCGCGAGAAGTAGCCGGTGCCCCGCACCTTGATGGGGTTGCCCTTCTCGTCCTGCCCGGTCACCTCGGCGTAGTCCGGGCGGGCCAGGTCGGCGTAGGCGGTGGGCACGGAGAGGCAGCCCTCGCCCGACTCGTCCAGACGGCGGCGCTCGGCGGGGAGCTCGCGCACCACGGGGTTGCAGACCACGCCGACGTGCCGCACGCCCTCGTCGTCCATGCAGTCGTAGACGAAGACCTTCAGGTCGACGCCGACCTGGTTGGCGGCGAGGCCCACGCCCTGCGCGGTCCGCTGGCTGGCGAACATGTCGTCGATGAGCCGCGCGAGCTCGTCGTCGAAGGCGGTGACGTCCTTGCACTCCTTGTGCAGCACAGGGTTGCCGACGACCGTGATGGGCCGGGACGTGCCGCGCTCGCGGAACGCCGTCTCCCGCTCCTCGCAGTCCTCCGTGTCGATGACGAAGCCTTCGTCGTCCACGGGGAGGACCCCGCCCGAGGCCTGCTGCTCAGTGTCCTGCGCCATTGTCCGACGTACGCCTTCCTGGGAAACCACAAGAGATAGTGCCGGTACAGCCTACGGCCAGGAGTCAGCAGACCTCTTCCAGATCCCGCCAGTCACGGGAGTCCGGGCTGTCCGCGACCCAGCCGTCGAGCAACCCGCGCACCAGAGCCGCGGGAGCCGCGATGCCGCACTCGCGCTCGGGCACCCACAGGGCGCCGGGGCTGCGATGTCCCAGCGGCCCCGGGTGACCGGGCTCGCTGTGGTCGTGCGGGTCCAGGTGCTCGCCGTCGCCCTCGTCGCTCGGCATGCGGCTCTCGGAGCACATGCGACAGAGCAGCCGCACGGACGACGACCAGTCCTCGGCCGCGAAGCCCGCGTCCGCCGCGAGCCTCTCCAGGGCGTTCCGGTCGTCCTCGGTGGCGGCCTCAAGGAGAACCACCCAGGTCGGAACGGGTGAGGGAGCCCACAGCTCGATTTCGTCGAAGACGGGGTACGAGTCCCCGGCCCCTGTCGTCCGCTCGCCGTGCGGGACGCCGTCGTGCAGCACGACCTCGCCCCAGCGGCGCCCGGAGGACGGCAGCGGGATGGAGAGCACCTCGATGCGTGCGGGGTCCAGCCTGCGCCCCCACACCACCTCGGCCTCGCCCTCGGGCGAGAGCCGCACGGCGGCGCTGCCCAGGTCCATGCCGGTCGGCTCCCCGGAGGCGGCCACGCCACCGGGCACTTTCAGGCCATATGCCTGCCAGGCGCGCCGGGCGAGCGGCCAGTCCTGCAGGGCGGTGGCCGCGATCCCCACGTTCCACCAGTCGGGGGCGCCGGCCGACTTGTCGAGCAGCGCCACGGCCCGCAGGCCCGCGGCCCGTGCCTGCTCCCAGTCGTGCCGGAACTTGTGGAGCAGCGCGAGGTTGAACCAGGACTCCGAGAGCCACGGCTCGAGATCCGCCGCGCGGGTAAGCAGCGCGCCCGCGTCCTCGTACCGCCCGTCGCCGATCAGCGTGAAGGCGCGGTCGGTGGCCTGCCGCCATGAGGCGGAGGGCCGGTGCCGTCCCTTGCCGAAGATCCTCACGATTCCCGCCTGCCGATTACTGAGTTCCTGTGGTCCCGCCGTGCCCCTGAGGGCCCTCTTCGCATCCAACCACGTACGGTCGGACGGCCGCTCATTACCCATGGGTTACCCAACCGGCGGCAAGCTATGACCGCCCCGTGAAAGCACTCGGGCCAGGGCTTCCACTACTTCGGGCTGGTAGTCGCGCCCGGTGCCCAGACGCAGCCGTTCCAGGGCGTTGAGAGGGCCTCCGGGTCCTTCTCCCCTGGCCATCTCGTCGTACGCGTTGGCCGCCCGCACGATACGGGCGGTGAGCGGCTGCTCGCGGTACGGGTCCGCCTGCCGCTCCACGACCACGGCGACGTCGCCTTTCACCCCGGTCTGACGCACGACGGCGCCCCCGAGCAGGGCGATCCGCCGCTGTTCCGCGTCCGGCAGAACGGCGGTGGCGCCCGCAGGCACGGGGTCGACGAGGGAGAGCTGCCCGATGTCGTGCATCAGCGCCGCGTACTCCAGGACGGCGAGGTCGGGCGTGGAGAGACCCAGCTCACGTCCGACGGCCCTGCTGAGCGCGGCGACCCGGCGGGCATGGCCCTGCGGGGTGTACCCGGCGATCTCGGTGGACCGGGCGAGCGAGGTGATGGTCTGCCGGTAGGTGGTCCGCACCGCCGCGTACCGCCCGAAGGACAGCTGGGTCAGGAGCAGCGGCAGGCTGAACACCGGAAGGGCCCAGAGCCCCGCCACGGCGACCGCGAGCGCCATGACGGCCCCCGTGGCGCACACGGCGGACCCGATGCCGGGCATGGCCCGCAGCTCGTCGCGCAGCAGCGGTCCGAAGGGCCAGCGGGTGCGGGCGTACGCCATGGCCGCGGCGAGCACGGCGTCACAGAGCGCGGTCAGGACGAGCAGCGCGACGATGACGACGGCGAAGCCGGGCCCCTGTCCCGCCCACTCCCCCAACTTTCCGGCGTTGTAGAGCGGTTGGAAGCACGCTGCGGCGAAGCCGACGGTGAGCACGCGCCGCGCCACGTGATCGAGGGCGGAGCCTCTGCCGAGCGCCACGTGCGGCACGGCCCCGACGAGCACGGCGGCGACCACGACCGCGATCACCTGGAACACCCCGTGGTGCGTGGGCCGCCCCCCGACCTCCCCGAGCAGCGCGTAGGCGAGCGCCCCCGCGGCCCCCAGCGGCGCGGGCTCCCGGTCACTGCCCCCGGCCCCCCACCGGGCCAGCTCCCCCACCGCGACAAGCCCCCCAAAGGCAAGCGCAACCCCGCCTTCGGCCACCCCGTGCCAGAGGGTCCACCCGAGACCGACCAGGACGATCAGCCCGGCAGAGCCGTAGATCATGACCGCCACCGTCGTGGGCAGGCGTCCCGCAGGGCGGGACGGGTGGGCACGACCCCCGTTGCCGGGTGCCGACGAAGGGGGGCTCACCGCGCCCCCGCCCCGGGTACAGCCGGAACACCCTCAGCCCCCAGCCGGGGCCCGGGCACCACCTCCCCGGTATCAGAGGTAACCGCCGGGTCCCACCCGTGCCGGTCAAGCGCCCGCCGCAACGCGGCGACCATCGCGGGGTCGAACTGAGACCCCGCGCACCGGGAAAGCTCGGCCAGAGCGGCAGCGACAGGCCGCCCCCGGCGATAGGACCTGGTGGACGTCATGGCGTCGAACGCGTCCGCGACCGCCACCACCCGCGCGAACTCCGGAATCTGCTGCCCCACGAGCCCGTAGGGATACCCGCTCCCGTCGATCCGCTCGTGATGGTGCAGGATCGCCGCCCGCGCCTCCCCGAGGAAGCCGATCCCCCGCACCATCTCGTGTCCGTACTCGGGATGCAGCTCGATGACCCGCCGCTCGTCCGGGGTCAGCGGCCCGTCCTTGCGCAGCAGCCGGGTCGGTACGCCGAGTTTGCCGACGTCGTGCAGGATCCCCGCGAACCGCAGGCTCTCCACCCGCTCGTCCGCCATCGCCAGCTCCCGCGCGATCAGCACGGAGGCGTGCCCCACGCGCTCGCTGTGCCCGCGGGTGTACCGGTCCTTGATGTCGACGGCCTGGACGAGCGCCCTGATCGTGGCCTGGTGGGCGGCCCGCTCCCGGTGGTACTGCGCGAAGACCCAGCAGGAGACCCCCATCGGAAGCAGCACGAGGAGGGCTGCGAGCGGCCCGTACGGACTGCGCCAGAGGACCGCCATCATCAGGCCTGCGAGGCCGTGCACGGCGACCGGCGCGAACGAGCGCAGGAAGAGCCCCCGCCAGGCGGCCCGTACCGGCACCCGTTC
Source organism: Streptomyces sp. NPDC055189 (assembly GCF_053606765.1). Classification (NCBI taxonomy): domain Bacteria; kingdom Bacillati; phylum Actinomycetota; class Actinomycetes; order Kitasatosporales; family Streptomycetaceae; genus Streptomyces; species Streptomyces sp. NPDC055189. Next base: position 9,269 of record NZ_JBSGSG010000037.1, on the reverse strand, counting down.
CGCGGTGGCCAGGATGCCGCCGTCCAGGACGGTCAGTACGGCGGAGAACGCGACCACGGCCGCTCCCGCGGGCAGCAGCGCGTACGGGAAATCGGGCGCGGCCACCGCGTCGACACCGCCGAGCATCCCGTACACCCGGGCCGACACCGAGGCGGCCACGGCGAGTTGGGCCGCGCGCCAGACCTTGCGCACCCACCGGGGCCGTCGCTCGACGCGGGCGAGCAGCGCCCCCGGCACCGCGACGAGCGCGGCGGCGGCGGGCGGCAGCAGGAAGACGGCGGCGAGCAGGACGGGGAAGAAGGTGCCGAGGCCGTTCGGTCCGCGGCGGCCGATGACCCGGCACCGCGAGGCCTGCTCGCACCCGGCGTAGAGCCCGGCGAGGAGCCCGAGCGCGCCCCACGGCGTGTGCGTGGTCAGTACGGGCGCGGCGCAGGCGGCACCGGCCAGGGTGACGCACAGGATGTAGGCACGAGCCCACGGAGCGATGGACCGCATGGCTCTGTCTCCTCCCCGTGACCGTCCAAGGTCCGGAGACTAGAACGGCCGCACCCCGCTCCGAGCCCCGCTCGCGGAAATTGGCACGTACGAGTGATGGAGGACAGAAAAAAGCAGGTCGTGACGGACTCCCGTCACGACCTGCTTCGACTCGACTGCCTCAACTACCGCAAGATCAGGCTTCCTTGGCCCGCAGACCCTTGGCCTGCACACCGCCCTCGGCGGTCACCGTCTCCACGGTCACGTCGTGCTCGGGCACGGCCTCGCCCGAGCGGATCAGATCGATGCGGCCCATGACCTTGGCGCGCAGGTCGGTCGGCACGTCGTCCTGACCGCAGCAGCGCTTCACCAGCTTCTTGACCGCCTGCTCGAGGCCGTACTTCTCCAGACACGGAGAGCACTCCTCGAAGTGCGTCTCGAACTTGGTGCAGTCGCTGTCCGGCATCTCCCGGTCCAGGAACTCGTACAGATGGTCCAGGACCTCACTGCAATCCGTCTCGTGCGGCTCTCCGCAGCTCATGAGCCTGAGCCTTTCGCTTCGTTCGACGACTCTGAGGCGGCGCCTGCGGGGACGAGGCCGCGGTCACGGGCGTAGTCCTCGAGCATGCCGCGCAGTTGGCGACGGCCGCGGTGCAACCGGGACATCACCGTACCGATGGGTGTCCCCATAATGTCCGCGATCTCCTTGTACGCAAAGCCCTCTACATCGGCGAGGTAGACGGCGATGCGGAATTCCTCGGGGATCGCCTGCAGCGCGGACTTCACGTCCGAGTCCGGCAGATGGTCGAGCGCCTGCGACTCGGCCGAGCGCAGACCTGTGGACATGTGCGACTCGGCACGCGCGAGCTGCCAGTCCTCGATCTCCTCGGCGGCGCTGCGCTGGGGCTCGCGCTGCTTCTTGCGGTACGAGTTGATGAACGTGTTGGTGAGGATGCGGTACAGCCACGCCTTGAGGTTGGTGCCCTCACGGAACTGGTGGAACGACGCGTACGCCTTGGCGTAGGTCTCCTGCACCAGGTCCTCCGCGTCCGCCGGGTTGCGCGTCATGCGCAGCGCCGCCGAGTACATCTGGTCGAGGAAGCCCAGGGCGTCCCGCTCGAAGCGGGCCGTGCGCTCCGCCGACGTCTCGGCGCCTCCGTCGGGTCGCTCCGCCTGGCCGTTCTCGGCCCCTGCGTCGGTCCCAGTGACCGGACCCACCTCCTCCAAAGACGTGATGGAACCAAAAGCAGTCCCACTCGAATCGGAGGATAGACGACGATCCGGTCCCGCCGCCGCTCGAATAGGAGCGGTCTTGGGCGCGCTCAGCACCGTCCATTCCAGGTCAGGGGCGCTGGAGCGAGAGAAAGAAGGTGCCGGGCTCTGCCCGTCCGAAGAAGGGCGGCGGCGGGAGACGGGTGGGCAGATGGTCGAACCCATGCGGCTGACTTCCTCTCGTACCAACAGCGTTTAGCTTCTGTTCGGCACAACAGAGGTCACGCACCCAACATTCCCGTCCACCGAGCGACGCCATCCGTGATGAGCGTCATGGCTTCGGCCTCCGAGATGTCGGCGCGTTTGGGAATAGCGAAGCCGTGATCGCCGTAGGGAACCTCCACGAGCTCGTACGCCCCTTCGGGGAACTCGGCGGGCTTCCCGAAGGGGTCGTTGCCGCCCTGTACGACGAGCGTGGGCACCCCGGCGCCGAGCAGCTCGTCCGCGCGGGACTTCTCCGGCTTGCCCGGCGGGTGCAGGGGGAAGCTGAGGGCGAGCACGGCGGCCGCGCCCAGCTCTGTGGCGGTGCGGCAGGCGACGCGGGCCCCTGCACTGCGGCCGCCCGCGATGACTGGGAGGCCGTGCTTCGCCACAGCGGGCCACAGGCCCCGCCAGCCCACGTCCAGGGTCTTCGGGGCGGGCGCCAGCTTCTTGCCCGCCACCCGCCAGGGCTGCTCCACCAGGGCGACGGTGACGCCGTGGGCGGGCAGGGCGGCGGCGATGGCTCGCAGGTCGCGGGCCTCGATGCCGCCGCCTGCGCCGTGGCTGACGGCCAGCACCATGCGGGCCTTGTTCTTGGGGGCGTGGTGCCAGGTGATGCGCGCCTCACCGGCGTCGGTCTCGACGATCTCGCTCTTGGTCCCGCTCTTGATCTCGCTCTTGGTCACGTCAGAAGAGTGTGCCTTCCTCGGGCCCTTCCAGCTCCTTGAGCAGCTCCGGGCCGTTGTTGCGGACGTTGCTGACCGCCGTGGACACCGGGAAGGCCCGCATCAGGCCGTGCGGCGGCGGCTCCAGGAGGGTGCGCAGGTCCTCGGGGTCCGTGCGGGACGGGTCGAGCCAGGCGTCCCAGCGGTCCGGCGTCAGCATCAGGGGCATCCGCGGGTGGATGTCGTGCAGCGAGCGCGGGCCCTCCTCCGGCGCGACCGCCAGGGGCGCGGTCTCCGCCTCGGTGGTGATCACCGTGCACGTCACCCACCAGGCGAGGGGGTGCTCGTCCGGCAGTGTCTTGTCGCGCCAGAACTCGTAGAGCCCGGCCATCGCGAAGACCGAGCCGTCGGCGGGCGTCACGAAGTACGGCTGCTTGCGGGGGCGCTTCTTCTTGCCCTCGACCTCAAGATCCCGCTCGCCGGTTCCGGTGACCCACTCGTAGTAGCCGTCGGCCGGGATGACGCAGCGGCGCGAGGTGAAGGCCCGGCGGTACGAGGGCTTCTCGTGGACGGTCTCCGCGCGGGCGTTGATCATCCGGGCGCCGCCCTCGGGCGTCTTGGACCAGGAGGGCACGAGGCCCCACTTGAGCGTGCGCAGCTGGCGAACCGGACGCGGGTCCTCGGCGTCTTTCACCGGACGGTCCAGGACCGCGTAGACCTCCTTGGTGGGGGCCACGTTGAAATCGGGGGCGAGGGCCTCCTCCGGCTCCCACTTCTCGATCTCAAAGATTCCTGCGAGATCCTCGGGCCTACGACTCGATGCATACCGTCCGCACATACGTGCCAGACTGCCAGACCCCGTACGACCAGAGGAGCCGGTCCCGACAATGGCTGCAGCAATGGAAACCACCGCGAACGCCAGCCTGACCGACCTCTGGGACCGGGTCTTCGGCACCCAGGCCGCCCCCGACGAGTGGCTGGTGATCATCACCGGTCTCGTCGCGCTCGCCGTCGTCGTCCCGCACGGGATCTGGCGGGTCGCCCGCAACGCCATCACCATCGCGCACGAGGGCGGCCACGGCCTGGTGGCCCTGCTCACGGGGCGCCGCCTCGACGGCATCCGGCTGCACTCCGACACCAGCGGCCTCACCGTCTCCCGCGGCAAGCCCACCGGGCTCGGCATGATCCTCACCGCCGCCTCGGGCTACACCGCGCCGCCCCTGCTGGGCCTCGGCGGTGCCGCGCTCCTGGCCGCCGGGCACATCACCGCGTTCCTGTGGATCGCGACGGCGCTGCTCATCGTGATGCTCGTCATGATCCGGAACGCGTACGGCGCCCTCACCGTGATCCTCACCGGCGGCACCTTCCTGCTCGTCTCCTGGCTGACCAGCTCGCAGGTGCAGGCGGCGTTCGCGTACGCGGTGGTGTGGTTCCTGCTCCTGGGAGGCGTGCGGCCCGCCTTCGAGCTGCAGTCCAAGCGCAGGCGCGGCGGTGCGGGCGACTCGGACGCCGATCAGCTCTCCCGGCTCACGCACGTACCCGCGGGGATGTGGCTCTTCCTCTTCCACGCCGTCTCACTGTGCTCACTGATAGGCGGCGGACGCTGGCTGCTCGGCCTCTGAGCAGCGCCGACTGCGCCGTCACCGTGAGCCACTAAAGTGTGGGCATGACCGTGAACCCAGCGCACGACACCCTCTGGCCAGCCCCGCACGCGAGCGGAGCCGTCGCCGCGACGGTCCATGTGCCCGGGTCCAAATCGGTCACCAACCGCGGCCTCGTCCTGGCCGCACTCGCCGCCGAGCCCGGCTGGCTGCGCCGCCCGCTGCGCTCCCGCGACACCCTCCTGATGGCGGGCGCCCTGCGCGCACTCGGCGTCGGCATCGAGGAGGGCGTGGGCCCGGACGGCTCCGGCGAGGCCTGGCGGATCATCCCCTCCGGCCTGCACGGACCCGCCACGGTCGACGTCGGCAACGCCGGCACGGTCATGCGCTTCCTTCCCCCCGTCGCCGCCCTCGCCGACGGCCCGATCCGCTTCGACGGCGACCCCCGTTCGTACGAGCGCCCGCTGCACGGCGTGATCGACGCCCTGCGCGCGCTCGGCGCCCGCATCGACGACGACAATCGCGGCGCCCTGCCGCTGACCGTGCACGGCGGCGGCGCCCTGGACGGCGGTCCGGTCGAGATCGACGCCTCCTCGTCCTCCCAGTTCGTCAGCGCCCTGCTGCTCTCGGGCCCGCGTTTCAACCAAGGTGTCGAGGTCCGCCACACCGGCTCCGCGCTGCCCTCCATGCCGCACATCCGCATGACCGTCGACATGCTCCGCGCGGTCGGCGCCCAGGTGGACACCCCGGAGTCGGGCGGCGAGCCGAACGTGTGGCGGGTCACCCCCGGCGCCCTGCTCGGCCGCGACCTGACCGTCGAGCCGGACCTCTCCAACGCCCAGCCGTTCCTGGCCGCGGCCCTGGTCACCGGCGGCCGGGTGACCATCCCGGACTGGCCCGCGCACACCACGCAGCCCGGCGACAAGCTGCGGGAGATCTTCACCGAGATGGGCGGTTCCTGCGAACTGACCCCGCAGGGGCTCGTGTTCACCGGCTCCGGATCGATCCACGGCATCGACGTGGACCTGAGCGAGGTCGGCGAGCTGACCCCCGGCATCGCGGCCGTCGCGGCGCTCGCCGACTCCCCCTCGACCCTGCGCGGCGTGGCCCACCTGCGGCTGCACGAGACGGACCGCCTCGCGGCCCTCACCAAGGAGATCAACGGCCTCGGCGGCGACGTCACCGAGACCGCCGACGGCCTGCACATCCGCCCGCGACGGCTGCACGGCGGGATCTTCCACACGTACGACGACCACCGCATGGCCACCGCGGGCGCCATCATCGGCCTGGCGGTGGAGGGCGTACAGATCGAGAATGTCGCGACGACGGCGAAGACGCTGCCCGACTTCCCCGACCTCTGGACCGGAATGCTCGGGAACTGACGGGCGGATCCAGAACATGCGCCGCTACGGAAAGAACCCCGACGAGGACGACATCCGCGTCCGTCCCAACCGCAAGGGCAACCGCCCGCGCACCCACATCAGGCCCAAGCACGAGGACGCGTCGGACGGCATGGTCCTCACCGTCGACCGGGGCCGCCTGACCGTCCTGGTCGACGACCGGATCGTGATGGCCATGAAGGCCCGCGAACTGGGCCGCAAGGCCGCTGTGGTGGGCGACCAAGTCTCGCTCGTCGGCGATCTCTCCGGCAAAAAGGACACCCTCGCGCGCATCGTGCGCATCTCGCCGCGCACGTCCGTCCTGCGGCGCACGGCCGACGACGACGACCCGTACGAGCGGGTGGTCGTCGCCAATGCCGACCAGCTCGCGATCGTCACCGCGCTCGCCGATCCGGAGCCGCGCCCGCGTCTGATCGACCGCTGCATCGTGGCCGCGTTCGACGGCGGGCTCAAGCCGATCCTGGTCCTGACCAAGTCCGACCTGGCATCGGCCGACAAGCTCCTGGAGACCTACTCCACGCTCGACGTGCCCTACGTGGTCACCAGCCGCGAGGAGTTCACCGACGGCGCGGAGCTCGCCCGCGTGCACGAGCTGCTCGACGGCAAGATCACCGCGTTCGTCGGGCACTCCGGGGTGGGCAAGACGACGCTGGTCAACGCCCTGGTCCCGGAGGAGCGCAGGCGCAGCACCGGGCACGTCAACGCCGTCACGGGACGCGGCCGGCACACCACCACGTCGGCGCTCGCGCTCCCCCTGTCGGGGAGCTCCGGCGGCTGGGTGGTCGACACGCCCGGCGTGCGGTCCTTCGGCCTGCACCACGTCGACCCGTCCCGCGTCATCCTCGCCTTCCCCGACCTGGTGCCGGGAACGGAAGGCTGTCCGCGCGCGTGCAGCCACGACGAGCCGGACTGCGCGCTGGACGCCTGGGTCGAGGAGGGACACGCGGATCCCGCGCGGCTCTACTCACTGCGCAGGCTCCTCGCGACCCGTGAGCGGCGCGAGGGCGACTGACCTCGCGGTTGTTTGCGCCGGGGCGTCGCGGCAAAGGCATAATCACACCAAGCCTGTGCCAAGCCCGTACCAAGCCAGGCGAAGCGGTCACCGGACGCAGAGTTGCGGGAGGCAGAAACATGGCGTGGCTGCTGGTCATCGTCGCGGGGTTCCTGGAGACCGGTTTCGCGGTCTGCCTCAAGCTCTCGCACGGCTTCACCCGGCTCTGGCCGACCATCACCTTCGCCGCTTTCGCGCTCGGCAGCTTCGGCCTGCTCACGCTGGCCCTGCGCAAGCTCGACGTGGGCCCCGCGTACGCGGTCTGGACGGGCATCGGCGCCGCCGGCACCGCGATCTACGGAATGGTCTTCCTCGGTGACGTGGTCTCCACCCTCAAGATCGTCTCCATCTCGCTGGTGATCGCCGGCGTCATCGGCCTCCAGCTCTCGGGCTCCGCCCACTGATCCACCGGCAGCAGCAGGGCCCTCAGGCGTTGGTCCAGCGCCCGAGGACCCCGCGCACCAGCTCCACGGGATCCTCGCCCGCGGGCGAGGGCGCGACGACGTACGACAACGCCATCCGCACCGCGCTCTCGCACGCCAGGGAAAGCTCTTCCGTGTCCTTCGGCCTCGCCCTGCCGTTCAGCGCGTTCACCGCCTTGTCCCGGACGAGGGCGAGCAGTTCGGCGGGCGACGGAACACCCGCGTCCGCGCGCCGCTGTGCCGGTACGGGCGACGCGGAGACCCCCGGCCTGGTCGGCGCGGGCAGGCGTTCGCTCCAGCAGCCGGTGAGCATGGCCCGCGCGAGTTCGTTCCCGCGCGCGGCGGCGATCGTCCACGCGCTCACGGCCGCGAGCCGGTCCACCGGACCGCCCTCCACGGCCAACGCACGCTCCACGCCCTGGAGATAGGCGTCGGTCTCGCGCCGGAGCAGGGCGCGCGCCAGGCCGTCCTTGCTGCCGAATTCGTTGTAGAGGGTCTGCCGGGACACTCCGGCGGTGGCCGCGACATCGACCATGCGGACTGCTGGCCACGGCCGGCGAGCCAACGCCGTGGCGGCCGCGTCCAGTAAGGATTCCCGTGCTGCAGGCATCGTCGCCTCCCGGGGCCGAAGCGGCTCTGCGGCCAGCGTTGACGTGCCCAGAGGCGGTGTCAATAGCTCCGGCGCGACCTCGCACGGGATACGTCATGTCCCGGAACTGCCCGGACATACGGCGCTGTGGCTCAGCCAGAACGAGATCGATACTGTTCACTCATGCCCGACTACCACGATGATCTGCGTCTTGCCCATGTCCTCGCGGACGCCGCCGACGCCGCGACGATGGACCGGTTCAAGGCCCTCGACCTGAAGGTCGAGACCAAGCCGGACATGACGCCGGTGAGCGAGGCGGACAAAACGGCCGAGGAACTCATCCGGTCGAACCTGAAGCGGGGGCGGCCGCGCGACGCGATCCTCGGCGAGGAGTTCGGCGTCGAGGGCACGGGCCCGCGCCGCTGGGTGATCGACCCGATCGACGGCACCAAGAACTACGTACGCGGGGTGCCGGTCTGGGCCACGCTGATCTCCCTGATGGAGGCGGGCGAGGGCGGCTTCCAGCCGGTGGTGGGTGTCGTGTCGGCGCCCGCGCTCGGCCGTCGCTGGTGGGCGGCGAAGGGCGCCGGTGCCTACACCGGGCGCAGCCTGACCTCCGCGACCAGGATCCACGCCTCCAAGGTGTCGCGGCTCCAGGACGCCTCCTTCGCGTACTCCTCGCTCACGGGCTGGGAGGAGCAGGGCCGCCTCGACGGGTTCATGGACCTCACGCGCGCGGTCTGGCGCACCCGCGGATACGGCGACTTCTGGCCGTACATGATGGTCGCCGAGGGATCGGTCGACATCTGCGCGGAGCCCGAGCTCTCGCTCTGGGACATGGCGGCCACCGCGATCATCGTGACCGAGGCGGGCGGCACCTTCACCGGCCTCGACGGCGCTCCTGGCCCGCACAGCGGCAACGCGGCGGCTTCGAACGGCCTGCTCCACGACGAGCTGCTCGGTTACCTCAATCAGCGCTACTGAGGCGCGCGTACCCCGCGCGTCCCTCGCGCGCACGCCCTGAACCGGCAGCACGCGCCCCCTTGTTGACGACCCGCATGGCTGCGACTCTGAGAGTCCCCCCACTTGTGAACTTGTGAATCGCTTCTCTTGCGGTCCACTCAGGAGGTGGCTCAAGCCCATGCTCGTCCGCGACGCCATGAGCACGATGGTCCTCACCATCGGTCCCGCCCACACACTGCGCCAGGCGGCCAGGCTGATGTCGACGCGCCGCGTCGGCGCGGCGGTCGTCCTCGACGCCGACACCGGCCTAGGCATTCTGACCGAGCGCGACGTCCTCATCTCGTTGGGTCTCGGGCAGAACCCCGACACCGAGACCGCAGGCACCCACACCACGACCGAAGTCGTCTTCGCCGCACCGTCCTGGACGCTGGAGGAGGCGGCCGACGCCATGTCGCACGGCGGCTTCCGGCATCTGATCGTGATGGACGGCAACGAACCGACCGGCATCGTCTCGGTCCGCGACATCATCCGCTGCTGGGCCCCGGGCAGGAGCCAGGTGCCGACACTGACGGTCTGACGGCCGGAGCACCGCGGAAACGGCGGACGGGCCGGACCCCGAGGGGATCCGGCC
>NZ_JBSGSG010000036.1:0-80238 GCF_053606765.1 Streptomyces sp. NPDC055189 | reverse complement strand
CCCCGAGGGGATCCGGCCCGTCCGCTCTCCTTGCGACAAGCGAAGGTCAGCCGCGCAGGGCCTGGACCGCGGCCTCGAGGCGCTTGCCGAAGTCACCGTCCGCCTGACGGAAGTTGTTGATCGCGCGCTCGGCGATGTCGTCGCGCGAGACCCCCGCGATGTTGCCCGCGAGGTTCTCGATCAGACGCCCCTTCTCGTCCTCGGACATCTTGCGGTAGAGGTTGCCCGCCTGCACGAAGTCGTTGTCCTCGGCGTGCGAGGGAGCCTCGTGGTTGCCCGTGCCGCCGCTGACCGGGGTGGTCACCCAGAGCGGCCGGCCCGTCTGGAACGGGCCGCCGAAGGAGTTCGGCTCGTAGTTCTTCGCACCCTTGTGGCGGCCGTCGTACAGCGCGCCGTCACGCGAGTTGGTGCGCGCCTCGGTGGCGTGCGGGCGGTTCACCGGCAGGTGGTCGGCGTTGATGCCGACGCGGTAGCGGTGGGCGTCGCCGTACGCGAAGAGGCGGCCCTGGAGCATCTTGTCCGGGGACGGGCCGATGCCGGGAACGAAGTGCGCGGGCGAGAAGATGCTCTGCTCGACTTCGGCGAAGATGTTCTCCGGGTTGCGGTTGAGCTCCAGCTTGCCGATCTCGATCGGCGGGTAGTCCTCGTGCGGCCACACCTTGGTGAGGTCGAACGGGTTGAAGCGGTAGTTCGCCGCCTCGGCCGCGGGCATGATCTGCACCTGCACGGTCCAGGACGGGAACTCGCCGCGCTCGATGGCCTCGCGCAGGTCGCGCTGGTGGGAGTCGGCGTCCTCACCGGCGAGCACGGCCGCGTCGGCGGCGGTGAGGTTCTTGATCCCCTGGTCGGTCTTGAAGTGGTACTTGACCCAGAAGACCTCGCCGGCCTCGTTGTTCCACTGGTAGGTGTGCGAGCCGTAGCCGTTCATGTGACGCAGCGTCGCCGGGATGCCGCGGTCGCCGAAGAGCCAGGTGACCTGGTGGGTCGACTCGGGGCTCAGACCCCAGAAGTCCCACACGTTGTCGGCTTCCTGCGAGCCCGTGTACGGGTCGCGCTTCTGCGTGTGGATGAAGTCGGGGAACTTGATCGCGTCCTTGATGAAGAAGACGGGGGTGTTGTTCCCGACCAGGTCGTAGTTCCCCTCCTCCGTGTAGAACTTCAGCGCGAAGCCGCGGGGGTCGCGCACGGCGTCGGCGGAGCCGAGGTTGCCGGCGACGGTGGAGAACCGGAGGAAGGTCTCCGTCTGCTTGCCGACCTCGGAGAGGAACTTCGCACGCGTCCACTGCGAGACGTCGCGGGTCAGCGTGAAGGTGCCGTACGCACCGGCGCCGCGTGCGTGGACGATGCGCTCCGGGATGCGCTCGCGGTTGAAGTGCGCGAGCTTCTCGAGCAGCGCCTGGTCCTGGACGAGCACCGGACCGCCGACACCAGCGGTCTCGCTGTTCTGGTTGTCGGCGACCGGCGCGCCGGCCTCCGTGGTGAGCGGTCCCTGCGTCACGTGCGCCTCCTGCGTCATTTCCTGCAAGTCCTGTCCTTGGGGTTGCCCCGGGCGTCAGCCGATGTCCATGCCCTTGGCCTCTGCCGAACTCGATCCTACGATGGACTTTGTCTAAGTCAAGTAAACATCCAAAGTCACACATGGTCGGGACTTAGGCTCACCGCCTGCTAGGCTGGATTTCATGAGCGACCTCTTGGAACGACTGCGCGGACGCGGCTGGCGCATGACCGCGCAGCGACGCGTCGTGGCCGAGGTACTCGACGGGGATCACGTACACCTGACCGCGGACGAGGTACACGCCCGCGCCGTGGACAAGCTCCCCGAGATCTCCCGCGCGACCGTCTACAACACCCTGGGCGAGCTCGTGACCATCGGCGAGGTCCTCGAAGTCTCGACGGACCGCAGGGCCAAGCGGTACGACCCGAATGCCCACCGCCCCCACCAGCACCTGGTGTGCGCGCAGTGCGGCACGATCCGCGACGTCCACCCCACGGGCAACCCCCTGACCAGCCTCCCCGACTCGGAACGCTTCGGCTTCACGATCGAGGGCGCGGACGTCACGTACAGGGGCACGTGCCCCAGCTGCGCAGGGGCGTAGCACTCTCCCGCCCGCTTGTGGGCAGGCGTTCCGCAGGGCGGAACGGGTGGGCACAAGCCACCCACGGTCCGCAGTGAACAACCAATCCCAGCCAGGGCTCAGCCCTTCCGAAACCTGACGGTGCGTCATATGGTCGGCGGCGCCATTTATCCGCCTGCCCTCCGCAAGGAGACCCCGTGGGAGACCCGCACCCGAAACTAGAGGCCCACGCAGTAACAAGAACCTTCGGCCGCGGCGCCAAAGCCGTGGACGCACTAGGCCCCGTAGACCTGACCGTCGCCACAGGCGAGTTCACCTGCATAGTCGGCCCATCCGGCTGCGGAAAATCAACACTGCTCCGCATAGCCGCAGGCTTACTGCGGCCCAGCAAGGGCCAGTTGAAAATCCGCACCGCGAGCCCGCGCCCCGCCGCGATGATCTTCCAGGACTACGGCATCTACGACTGGAAGACCGTCCAGGCGAACGTCCGCTTCGGCCTCGACATCCAGAAGGTCCCCCGCCGCGAGGCGGACACCCGGGCCAGGGACTGGCTCACCCGCCTCGGCCTCGCGGACTTCGCCGACGCCTACCCCGCCACCCTCTCCGGCGGCATGCGCCAACGCGTGGCCATCGCCCGCGCCCTGGCCGTGGAGCCCGAGATCCTCCTGATGGACGAGCCTTTCGCGGCCCTGGACGCCCAGCTCCGCACGATCCTCCAGGACGAACTCCTCGACCTCACCCAGACCACCCGCACCACCACCCTCTTCATCACCCACAGCCTCGAAGAGGCGATCGTGCTCGGCGACCGCGTCCTGGTCATGTCCGCACGGCCGGGCCGCATCATCGCCGAACACCGCCCGCCTTTCCCCAGGCCCCGCACCGGCGACGTACGCGCGACACCCGAATTCACCGCGCTGAAAGAGGAGTTGTGGGGCCTGCTGCGCGGCGAGGTCGTCCGCAGGGACGCGCAGGACGAGGCGGTCCCGGCATGACGACGGCCACTCCGCGCAAAGCGGCGGACCCCGACGAAGGCCTGCTCGTCCGCGAGCCGGGTCCCCACGAGCTCCACCCCACCCGCACCCACCGCAGGCGCCGCACCCTGGAGATCGGCCTCGCCGTCGCCGTCCCCCTGGCCCTGGTCCTCCTGTGGCAACTGGCCGCCACTCAGGCCTGGATCGACGACCGCGTCTACCCCGCGCCCCAGACCATCATCGAGGACGGCTGGCAGCGCGCGGCGGACGGCGACCTGTGGCCCGATGTCTGGGCCACCCTCAAGCGCGTGCTCGCCGGCTACGCGATCGGTACGGTCACCGGCTACGCGCTCGGCCTCCTCATGGGCTCGCTCTCCCTCGTACGCGCCGCGCTCGAACCGCTCCTGGACGCACTCTACGTCGTACCGAAGCTGGCCCTGCTGCCCGTCTTCCTGAACATGTTCGGCCTCGGGGAAGGCCCGCAGATCGCTCTCGTGGCGGCCACCGTCTTCTTCTTCGTCTGGATCTCGACGATGGCGGCCGTGCTTGCCGTACCCTCCGGCCACCGTGACGCGGGCCAGGTATTCGGCGCATCGCCGTGGCAGATGTTCCGCCACGTCCTGCTGCCCGCCTCGCTGCCCGCCGTGCTCGTCGGCGCGCGGATCGCGGCAGGCGTCGCCGTCCTGGTGATCGTCGCCTCGGAGCAGATCGCGGCGTCGAACGGCCTGGGCCACCTGATCTTCGACTCCCGGGCGCTGTTCCAGAACGACGTGATGTTCGTCGGCATCGTCTGCGTCGCCGTGCTGGGCGTCGTCTTCTCCGAACTGGTGCGGATCGCGGGCAGGTTGCTCACTCCCTGGGCCCCGCGCGACCGCGGCAGAAGCCAGTCATGAGCCAGTCATGAACCATTCGTACGCGTACGGAGGCTCCATGCACACCCGCACCCGCACCACCGCATTCACGCTGCTCGTGGCGGGCTCGCTGCTCGCCTCGGCGGGCTGCGCGAAGGAGGACGACACCACCGACTCGGCCGCGCCCGCGAAGCCCCGTACGGTCAAGGCGGTCGCCGGCTGCGGCAAGGGCAGCTGGACGGATCCGTCCGACCTCGCCGAGGACCGCGCACCCGCCCGCTGCGACAAGGGCGCCCCGGCCCCGCGCCCGCTCGCCAAGGAGCGCAGCCTCACCATCGCCACCGGCACGCTGAGCGCCGAGTACGTCGCGCCTCTCCAAATGGCCGTGAAGAAGGGCGAGTTCAAGAAGGAGGGCTTGGACGTCCACCTCAAGGTGCTCCCGACCCCCGACGCACTCCCCCTGCTCGCCAAGGGAGACATCGACGCCCAGTGGGCCGCCCCCGAGGCCGCCGTCATGAACGGCATCACCAGCGGCTTCACCATCAAGTGGGCGGCCGGGAACTTCTCCCCCGACCCGCGCTCCAAGAGCGGCCTGTGGGTGAAGCTGAAGAAGGGCGAGAGCGCGGACCACGTCCCGATGGCGGGCCGCAAGCTCGGCACCATGATCGGCAAGGGCTCGGTCATCTCGTACCCCATGGGCACGACACTGAAGAAACACGGCGGCGGCCTGGACAAGATCCAGTTCCAGCAGCTGGGTTCGGCGGACGTCCTGACCGCCCTCCAGAACGGCGGCACGGACTCCGCCTGGCTGCTCGACCCGGTCTGGCGCAAGGTCGACGGCGACAAGCAGTACGCGTTCCTGGGCGGCCAGCCGCAGGGCGAACCGCTGGGCGGTCTCCTGTTCGGCCCCAACCTCCTGACGAAGGACCCGGACGCGGGCGTCGCGCTGCTGCGGGCGTACATCAGGACCGTGAACACGTACTTCGCCGGCGACTACAAGGCGGACAAGGCCTTCGTCTCCGACCTCGCCAAGCTCCTGAAGACCGACGAGGCGGTCCTGAAGTCGACTCCGTCACTGCGCATGGACTGGGAGATCCGGTCGGGCACCACGGACCGGCTCCAGGCTGCGTACAAGGCGGCGGGCGTCGCCGAGGGCGACCAGGTCCCGGAGGGCAAGGCGGTGGACCGCAAGCTGTACGAGGAGGCGGTGGGCCACAAGCGGTAGCTGTGACCCACCCCTGAACGCACCAGAGGCCGGGAAGCTAATGCTTCCCGGCCTCTGGCCTTTAGTAGCGGGGACAGGATTTGAACCTGCGACCTCTGGGTTATGAGCCCAGCGAGCTACCGAGCTGCTCCACCCCGCGCCGTTGTGTTGTAAGCGTATGCCAGACGCGACGACCAGCGCAAATCAGTTCCGGCGCCACGCTTTGGGCAGGCGTTCCGCAGGACAGAGCCCACCCTGACCGCCCTGGCTGTGGGCAGGCGTTCCGCAGGGCGATTGGGGTCTCCCCTGCTCGAGCGAAGCCGAGAGCTTGGGGAAGGGTGGGCACAGCCCCCACCGGGCAGCACCCGCCCTCCAACAGCAAGCCAGAACAAGCGCAGGCGCAGCACCGGTCAAGGCACCAGCAGAGGCTACGCAGTCAGCTCCTGCTGAAGCGCCTCACGCAACCGAGCCGCCCGCTCGCTGACCTCAGCGGGCCCGAGCTCAGCCGCACGGGACGCCCACCGCTGCCCCTCAACCAGCTGCCCGCGCCGAGCGTAAAGCAGCGCAAGCCGCAAGGCAGCCCGCCCGTGCCCCGCGTCAGCGGCCCGCGTCCACCAGAGCGCCGCCTCGGGCTCACTGCCCTCACGCGCAAGGAGCAGCCCCAGGTTGAACGCGCCGTTCCGGCTGCCCGCGTCCGCCGCGAGGCGGTACCAATGGGCCGCCTCGACGACATCCCCGCGCCCCGCGGCCAGCATCCCGACCCGGACCTGCGCACGCCGGTGCCCCTGCTGGGCAGCCCGCTCGTACCACTCCTCGCACTCGGTCTTCTCCGCTGCGGGCTCCCCGAGCGCGGGCGGACCCGCGGCGGACCGCCGGGCGTCGAGGACCGTGCCGAGGCGGTACGCCGCCTCCGCGCTGCCGCCACCCGCCGCGCACCGCAGATGCCGCTCGGCCTCCTGCTCGTCGCCGTCCCGCAGCCGCGCGGTGCCGACCTGGAGCGCGGCCTCGGTGTGCCCGGCGGCCGCCGCACGCTCGTACCAGGGCAGGGCGGAGTCCTCGTCGTCACGGGACGCGTACAGAATCCCGAGGTTGAAGGCCGCGTCCACGCTGCCCGCCTCGGCGGCCTTGGAGAACCACGGCTCGGCGCCCGCCGCGTCGCCGCCCTGGAGCAGCAGCACGGCAAGCGCGTTGGCGGCCTCGCGGTGACCGGCGTACGCGGCACGCCTGTACCACTGGTCGGCCTGCACGGTCCGCCCCTGCTCGGCGCAGAGCAGCCCGAGGTTGTACGCGCCGTTCACGTCCCCCGCGTCCATGGCGGCCCTGTACCAGCGCTCGGCGGTCTGGGTCTCGCCCCGCTCGGCGTGCAGCGCGCCCAGGGCGTTCGCGGCGTTCCCGTCGCCGTCCTGGGCAGCTTTCAGCCACCAGACGGCGGCGCTCTCCTCGTCGCCCGCGTCGCGCAGCAGGAAGCCGAGGGCGCAGGCGGCCCGCGCCTCGCCGTCCTTCGCGGAGTTCAGGTACCAGCGCCCGGCCTCCTTCAGCTCGCCGCGCTGCTCCAGGATCGCGCCGAGGTGCAGCGCGGCCCGTCGGTGCCCGCGCGCGGCGGCCTGGCGGTACCACTGCTCGGCCTCGGCGGAGGCGGAACGTGCTCCTTTGGCCTTGCCTCCCCCCTTGGCGGCATCCCGAGCGTCCCCCTTGCCTGCAGTCCTGGCACCGGCGCCATCGGCCGTGGCCCGCCGGTCCAGGGCGCGGGCGATCCGGTACGCGGCCTCGCGGTGACCGCGCTCGGCGGACGCCCGCATCCAGCGCTCGGCGCCGACATCACCGCGGTGTTCGAGGAGGTCAGCCAGGGCGTACGCACCCAGGGCATGGCCCTGCTCGGCGGACTGCCGCAGCCAGTACTCGGCGGCGGGCTCGTCGCCGCGTTCGCGGTGGTGACGCCCGAGCGCGTGCGCGGCCGCGGCGGAACCGGCGACGGCGGCGACCCGCCACCAGCCGGCCGCCTCGTCGGCGTACCCGCGCTGGTGCAGGAGGACACCGAGGTTGTTGGCGGCGGCGCGGTCGCCCTCGGCGGTCGCCGCGCGCAGCAGAGATTCGGCCCCGTCGAGATCACCGCGGCGCAGCAGAAGGCTTCCGAGGACGCTCATCGCGTCGACGTCTCCGGCCTCGGCGGCCAGCCGATGGCGCATCTCCTCGGCGGCCGCCCCGGGATCCTCCCGGTCGGCCGGCTGCACAAACCGCCCTGTCTCCAACAGAGTTGCCTTGTCCCCCATAACGTCCATCGTCGCACCACCTGCAACCTGGGTACACCTGGTATACCGCAGCCAGTGAGGTCACTTCAGCGTTTTGTCGACATGCCCACAGAGAGATAAGTCAAACACAGTTTTCCCAACTCCCCTCGTGCGAGGCACGGTTCGCACAGACCAGCGCACGGCCTCAATGACCCCATCCACACACGACGAAGGCCCGGATCCGATAAGGATCCGGGCCTTCGCCTTCTAGTAGCGGGGACAGGATTTGAACCTGCGACCTCTGGGTTATGAGCCCAGCGAGCTACCGAGCTGCTCCACCCCGCGCCGTTGTGATGCAACCGTACCACGGCGCGGGGAGGGTGTTTCGCAGCTGGTCAGCCGCCCTTCTTGTCGCCGTCCTTGTCCGCGTCCCCGTTCTTGTCGCCCTTCTTGTCGCCGTCCTCGGCCGCCTTGGCCTGGGCGTCCTCGGCTCGCTGCAGGGACTCCTGGAGCTTCTCCTGCGCCTTGCCGTAGGCCTCCCAGTCGCCGTCCTTCAGGGCCTCCTGCCCGTCCTCGAACGCCTTCTGGGCGTCGTCGAGGGCTGCCTGCACCGTCGGGTCGCTCGACTTGGGCGGATCGGTCGGCTGGTCCGTGTCGTCGGCCGGTGGCTTGGTGGTCCCGTCGGCGCCGAAGACCTGGTTGAGGCCGTCGCTCAGGGAGTCCGCGAACGCGGTCTCCGTGCCGTACGACACCGCCACCTTCTTCAGGAGCGGATACGCCGATTTACGTCCCTGCACGTACACCGGCTCGACGTAGAGGAACCCGTCGTCCAGTGGCACGGTCAGCAGGTTTCCGTAGAGGACGTCGGAGTCGGCGCCCTTCATGTCCCGGACGAAGTTGCCGACCTCCGTCATGGAGTTCAGCTTGTTCTGGACCTGTTCCGGGCCGTCCACGTCGCCCGTGACTCTCAGCAGCTTCATCGTGCCGAAGTTCTCACTTCTGGCATCGGCGTCGACCGTCATGAAGGCCCGTAGATTCGGGCGCCCGCTCGGGGTGAACGTCGTCGTCAGTGAGAACTGCTGCTGCGTCTGACCCGGCGTCTTCATGGACAAGTAGTACGGCGGTACCGCGCTGTTGTCCTTCTTCGTCGGGTCGTTCGGCACCTGCCAGGCGTCACTCGCGTTGTAGAACTGGCCGGGGTCGGTGACGTGGTAGAGGGTCAGGAGCTCGCGCTGCACCTTGAACATGTCCTGCGGGTAGCGCAGGTGGTCCATCAGGGCCTTGGGAATCTCGCCCTTGTCCTTGACGGTGTCCGGGAACGCCTTCTTCCAGGTCTTGAGGACCGGGTCCTTGTCGTCCCAGGTGTAGAGCTTGACCTCTCCGGTGTACGCGTCGACGGTCGCCTTCACCGAGTTGCGGATGTAGTTGACCTGGTTCTGCTGGGCCACCACGGCGCGCTGGTCGTCCGACTCGGAGAGCGAGTCGGCCGTCGTGTCGCCGAGCGTGGTCCGCGACGCGTACGGATAGCCGTTACTGGTCGTGTAGGCGTCGACGACCCACTGGATCCTGCCGTTGACCACGGTCGGATACGTGTCGCCGTCGATGGTCAGCCACGGCGCCACCGACTCGACGCGCTCCTTCGGAGTGCGGTTGTAGAGGATCCGCGACCCGTCGCCGATCGCTCCCGAGTACAGCATCTGCGGCTCTCCGAAGGAGACCGCGTACGCGGCGCGGTTGATCGGGTTGGAGAGGTTGACCCCGCTGTCGCCCTTGTAGCTGTAGGTCTTCTGGCCGCCGCCGTCCTCTTCGTAGTCGAGCTCCTTCTGGGGCCCGCCCACGATCGAGTACTGGGTGGTCTTCTCGCCGTAGTAGATCCGCTGCTCGTACTCGCCGAGGTTGCCGCTGGTGGGCAGGCCGGACTCCGTGAAGTCCGGGGCGCCCTTGGAGCCCTTCTTGGTCTCCGTGCCCTTGGCGGTGACCATTCCATAGCCGTGGGTGTAGGCGAAGTGGTCGTTGATCCAGTTGCGCTTGTCGAGCTTGTCGAGGCTCAGCTCACGCAGGCCGACGATCGTGTCCTGGCCGTTGTAGCGGTCCACGTCCAGGGTCTTCGGGAAGCGGTAGTACTCGCGCTCCTGCTCCAGCTGCTGGAACGTCGGCGAGACGATGTTCGGGTCGTTCAGCCGGTAATTGGCTGCCGAGTCCGCGTCCTGGCGCTTCTTCTTGGGGTCCTCGTCGGCCTTGCCCGCGCCCTTGTAGTCCTCGGGCTTCACACCGCTGATGCCGTACGCGTTGCGCGTGGCCGCGATGTTCTTCTCGATGTAGGGCGCTTCCTTGGCCTGCTCGTTCGGAGAGACCTGGAACTTCTGCACGATGGCCGGGTACAGACCGCCGATGAGGATGGCGGAGAGGACCATCAGGCCGAAGCCGATGACCGGCAGCTGCCAGGTGCGCCGCCACAGCGTCCCGAAGAAGAGCAGGGCGCAGATGACGGCGATGCAGAACAGGATGGTCTTCGCCGGCAGGTACGCGTTCGCGTCCACATAGCGAAGGCCCGTCCAGTCACCCGTCGCCTTGAAGTCGCTGGACTTCACGGCGAGGCCGTACCGGTCGAGCCAGTACGCCACGGCCTTGAGCGTCACGAAGACGCCGAGGAGCACCGACAGATGCCCCGTGGACGCCGCCGTGGCCCGCGCGCCGGGGCTGGTGATGCGCAGCCCGCCGTACAGGTAGTGGGTGAGGGCCGCGGCGATCAGGGAGAGCACCGTGGCCGCGAAGCCGAAGCCGAGCAGGAAGCGGTACCAGGGAAGGTCGAACGCGAAGAACGACACGTCCAGCTTGAACTGCGGGTCCTTCTGGCCGAAGGAGACGCCGTTCACCCACAGGAGCCACGTGCGCCACTGGCCCGCGGCCGACGCGCCCGCGATCAGGCCGACGAGCGTGGCGATGCCGAGCAGCAGCCACTTCTTGTACGGCGCGATGCTCATGCGGTACCGGTCGAGGCTCTGCTGCTCCATCGACATGGCGCTCAACGGCGGGCGCAGCCGGTGCGCCAGCCAGATGTTGACTCCGACCGCGGCCGCCATCAGGAGGCCGAAGACGAAGAACAGGCCGATCTTGGTCCACAGGGTCGTCGTGAAGACCGACGAATAGTTGACCGAGCGGTACCAGAGCCAGTCCGTCCAGAACCCCGCGAACATGACGAACACCATGGCCAGTACAGCCAGGATGCCCAGTGTCATGAGCAGGGTCCGGACGCGACGGGACGGTCGGCCCACTCTGATCCGTGGCCCCGTCGGGCCTCCGCCGCGGTCCGGCATCTGGAAAGCCAAGGTGCGCACCTCGAAGTTCGATGTTGATTCTGTTGATCCGTCAGGGCCCTTTGATCGTGGACCCACACCTATGCAACTTACTCACGCTTTACTCGGTTCCCGTTTTGCGGGACTAACGAGGCAGGATTGTGACCATGTCCAACACTCCCATGGCAGCGAGCCCCCTCACCCGTGCCGTGCTCGAGATCGATGAGTACGCGTCCGGCCTCGGCTGGGACCAGCCCGCGCGCCTCTTCGCGCTCGTCGACACGGCGCGACTGCGTACCCAAGAACCCGGCCTCGCCACCCAGCTCGGCCTCGACAACGCCCCCGAAGAACCCGGCCTGACCCCCATCGAGCAGGAGGAGATCCCGGCGGGCAAGCCGCTGGACGAGTTCCTCGGCACCATCGCCTGGCCGGACGCCGTGGCGGGCTGCGCCCTCACGGTGGAGCGCCTGATGCTTCCGCCGTCGGCGGAGACCTCCGTCCCCGAAGGGCTCAGCGAGGCCCAGCTCGCGAAGTGGGTGGCCGAGCACCCCGACCGCCAGGAGGTCCGCATGACGGTCGCGGTGCTCCGTGACGGTGCGCGCGAATCGGCGCTGCGGCTGCGCGAGAAGGACTCGCCGACCGAGGTGCTCACGGGGGCCGACCTGGTTCCCGGCCTCGCGGAGGCGCTGTCGGCCACGTTCGCCGACTGACAGTTCTCGTACTCGTACGCGGGTGGGGGCGCCCCCCGCCCGCGTACTTTCGTCCGCTGCTGCTGCTTCTTCGCCTGCCGCTACTTCTTCACCGTGCACTGCGGCAGGTCGGCGGTGTCGCCCTTGCGGATGTCATTGAGGGCGTCGACGGCGTCGTCGATGGTGTCCACCTTGACCAGCGTGAGGCCGTCCGGGACGTCCTTGGCAGCCGTGGCGCAGTTGTCCTTCGGCGTAAGGAAGTACTCGGCGCCCTTGTCGCGGGCACCGACCGTCTTCATCCCGATGCCGCCGATCGGGCCCACCTTGCCGTTGTCCTCGATCGTGCCGGTGCCGGCCACGAAGTTGCCGCCGGTCAGGTCGCCAGGGGTCAGCTTGTCCACGATGCCGAGCGCGAACATCAGACCGGCGCTGGGGCCGCCGACGTCGGCGAGCTTGATGTCGATGGTGAACGGGAACGTGTGATCGGTGCCCGCCTCGATACCGACGATCGCGCGGCCGTCCTTCGCCTTCTCCGTGGTGATCTTGACGTCTTCCGTCCGGGTCGGCTCCTTGCCCGCCTTCTCGGCGGCGGCCGCCTCCTTGACGGGGACGAGACTGAAGACGACGTCCTGGCCCGGCTTGTGCTTGGTGACCAGCTTGGAGACGTCCGTCATCTCCTTCACGGGTGTGCCGTCGACCTTCCTGATGACGTCGCCCGCGTGGAGCTTGCCCTCGGCGGGGCTGTCCTTGAAGACGGTGGAGACGACGACCTGGGACTTCACCGGGATGTCCAGCTCCCGCAACGCCGCCACCTTGGCGGCCTCCTGGGACTGGCTGAACTCCTCGGCGTTCTCCTGGCTCGACTGCTGCTCGGTCTTGCCGTTCGGGTAGAGGGTCTCGTGCGGCACCACGATGTTGTCGTGGGCCAGCCAGCCGTACACGGCCTCCGCGATGTTCATGTTGTAGTCCGCGCTGGTGACCCTGACCGTCGTCATGTTCAGGTGCCCGGACGCCGGATAGGTCTTGTGGCCGGAGATCTGCAGCACCGGCTCGCCGCCGTGGTCGCCGAGGGTGTTGACCGTGGGGCCCGGGGACATCACCGAGTACGGCACTTTGATGAGGACTCCGGCGCAGAGCAGCGCGATCAGCATCAGGGTGGAGGCGAGCATCGTCGCGGTGCGGCGTGGCATGGAACGACAGTACGGGACCTGCCTGTCAGTGCACCGCTGGGGCCAGTCCGTACGGGGCCTGCGGGCCCTCTCGGCGGCCGCGGGGCCGCCGGCTCACGTGCCGGAGTGGGACTTCTCCATCGCCTCGCGGAAAGCCGCGTAGCCGTTGAGCTCGTTGTTGTCCCCGGTCTTGCCCGACCTGCGGTTACGCGCCGCCCAGCCACCCCAGAGACCTGCACCGACAGCTGCCGCAAACGGAATCAGCAACCAGGCGAGTGACGCCATGTCGACCTCCCGACCCCTTGAGCGACCACAACTGACAGATCAGCAGATTAACCATCCGCTTCGTCAACGCTCACGCCAGGGGTCGGGTTACGCAACCGGAGGCTCTAACGGCCCCCTTGAGCCAGTTGGCCCCGCTGAGCCAACTGGCTCCACGGCAACAGGAGGAACGGGTCAGCAAGCGCCGACCCACTCCTCCTGGCCGTCCGAGAAGCGCTGGTGCTTCCAGATCGGGACCTCGTGCTTGAGGTCGTCGATCAGCTTGCGGCAGGCCGCGAAGGCCTCGGCGCGGTGCGGGCAGGAGACGGCCACGACGACCGCGAGGTCGCCCACCGCCAGGTCACCCACGCGGTGGACGGCGGCCAGGGCGCGGACCGGGAATTCGGCGACGACCTTCTCGGCCACCCGGCGCATCTCGGCCTCGGCCGTCGGGTGGGTCGAATAGCCGAGCTCGTCGACATCCGCACCACCGTCGTGATTGCGCACGGTCCCCACGAAGAGCGCCGTACCCCCCGCCGCGTCGTCTCCGACGGCCCGGAAGACCTCGTCCAGGGAGAGCGGTGCGTCACGGATCGCCAGGAGCCGGATGGGGTCCTGTGCGGCCTGCTCGCCGGGGTGATCGTTCGTGGTGCGTGCCATGCGGCCATGGTGCCGCACGGCACGGACATCACGGAATAGCGCTTTCGCCCGGCACGCGCGCGTGCCGCGTTGGAGCTCTCTACAGGCCCGCGGCCCGCGGAGGGAGCCTCAGATCCGGCGCCGCGCCTTCCGGGCGCGCCGCACCACCGCCGCCGCACCGAGCAGCGCGACCGTCGCACCGGCGGCACCCGCAGCCGTCGCGTCCTTGCGCCCCAGCCGGCGTCCCGCCACGGTCCGGCGCCCGGCGACCTCGTCGAGCAGCTCCGCGAGGACCTCCTCGTTGGTCCACTGCGGCCGCCATCCGGCGTCGTGCAGCCTGCTGACACTGACCACCCACGGGTACATCGTGTACGCGAGGTCACCGGCAGGAGACGGAGTGAGACCGATCCGGTGCAGCCGGGCCGCCGCGCCGAGAGCCACCGTGGAGGGCAGCTCCATGCGCCGGATCTCGCTGAGCTCCTCGACCTCTTCCTGCTCCAGCCACCCGTCGCAGCCGACGGCGAGCTCCCCGTCGACCTTCTCCAGGACGGCGTACTCCAGGGCGCTGCACAGATCCTCGACGTGGCAGAACTGCCAGGCCGGGCGCGAGCCGGCCACGACGAGCAGCCGTGGCGACTCGAAGTACCGCGTGAGCGCGGTGTCCGTGCCGCCGACCAGCACCGCGGGCCGCACCACGGTGACGTTCAGGCCGGGGTGGGCGCGGGGTGCGCGCCGGGCGAGTCGCTCGACCTCCAGGAGGTCTCCGACTCCGGTCGCCTCCGCGGTGGCGCGCAATTCGGCGTCTTCGGAGAGGGGCAGTTCGTTGTCGGACAGCGCTCCGTAGACCATCGCCGAGGTGCAGAGCACGACACGGTGGACGCCGGCCGCCGCGGCGGCGGTCAGCACGGTCTGCGTACCGCGTACGTTGTACGCCGTACGGGCGGCGGCGTCGGTCTCCAGGTCGAGATCGAGCGCGAGGTGGACCACGACGTCCGCGCCCCGCAGCTTCTCGGCGATGGCCGGATCCCGCACGTCCAGGATGTGCCACTGAGCCCCGGCGCACTCGCCCCGCCGCTCGTCGATGGCGACGACCTGCTTGATCTCTTCGGACGCGGCAAGGCGCTCGACCAGCAGAGCGCCCACGCCGGACGCGGCGCCGGTGACGGCGACCACGGGCCCGCGCACGGGGGCCGGGGTGGAAAGGTTTCGCGCTGCGCGAACCTGTGGATCTGGGGAACTCACCAGGCGTCTCCAGCGGTTGTCTTCAGTAGATACGCGAATGACGCGTACGTACCAGGTGGCATCCATCCTGCCGCAGGCCATGAGTCGGCGAAGCACTGAGGCCCGATCCCGTCACGGTGTCTACGCTGGGTGGTGTTGTAAGGCAGCCGCCGCCGGAACAGTACCGGCGGCCTGACGAGCCGAGGAATCCCGTGAGTGACACCCCATTCGGATTCGGCCTTCCGCCGGAGGAGCCGGAGAACGGCGACGAGGGCAAGAAGAAGGACAGCCCCGGAGGGGGACAGGGTGCAGGTGGTGGCCCTGGGAACCCGTTCGGCTTCGGAGGCCTGCCCGGCGCGGGCGGACCCGGCGGCGACAATCCGTTCGCCGCGATGTTCGGCTCGATGAACCCGAACGACCTGGGCGCCGCGTTCCAGCAGCTCGGCCAGATGCTCTCGTACGAGGGCGGCCCGGTGAACTGGGACATGGCCAAGGACATCGCCCGCCAGACGGTCTCCCAGGGGACGTCCGACGGCACCAAGGACGCCAGCGTCGGCCCCACGGAGCGCGGCGCGGTCGAGGAGGCCGTCCGCCTCGCCGACCTGTGGCTCGACGACGCGACGTCACTGCCGTCCGGCTCGGGCGTGGCCGTGGCCTGGAGCCGCGCCGAGTGGGTCGAGGCGACCCTCCCGGTGTGGAAGGAACTGGTCGACCCGGTCGCCGAGCGCGTCGGTCTGGCCATGGGTGACGTGCTGCCCGAGGAGATGCAGGCCATGGCGGGCCCGCTGATCGGGATGATGCGCTCCATGGGCGGCGCCATGTTCGGCCAGCAGATCGGCCAGGCCGTGGGCGTGCTCGCGGGCGAGGTCGTCGGCTCCACCGACATCGGCCTGCCGCTCGGCCCGGCCGGCAAGGCCGCCCTCCTTCCGGTGAACGTCGAGGCCTTCGGCAAGGACCTGGGCATCGCCCAGGAGGAGGTCAGGCTCTACCTGGCGCTGCGCGAGGCCGCCCACCAGCGGCTCTTCGCCCACGTGCCGTGGCTGCGCTCGCATCTGTTCGGCGCGGTCGAGGGCTATGCCCGCGGCATCAAGGTCGACACGGCCAAGCTGGAGGACGTGGTCGGCCAGCTCGACCCGCAGAATCCCGAGCAGCTGCAGGAAGCACTCCAGCAGGGCATGTTCCAGCCGGAGGACACTCCCGAGCAGAAGGCTGCTCTGGCCCGCCTGGAGACGGCTCTCGCGCTCGTCGAGGGCTGGGTGGACGCGGTCGTCCACGCGGCGGCCAAGCCCCGCCTGTCGTCCGCGGACGCCCTCCGCGAGACGCTGCGCCGCCGCCGTGCGACGGGCGGTCCCGCGGAGCAGACCTTCGCCACGCTCATCGGCCTCGAGCTGCGTCCGCGCCGGCTGCGGGACGCCTCGCGCCTGTGGGCCTCGCTCACGGACGCGCGCGGCGTGGACGGCCGGGACGGCCTGTGGGCGCACCCGGACATGCTGCCGACGGCCTCGGACCTGGACGACCCCGACGGCTTCGTGCACCACGAGCAGCTGGACTTCTCCGAGCTGGACAAGATGCTCGGCGAGGCGGCGGGCGGCGGCGCGGCGAAGCCGGACCTCAAGAAGGACACCGAGAGCGCCGAGGACGCCGGGGACGAGGACAAGGGCGACAGCGAGAAGTGAGCCTTCACGACGACGCGGTCCTCGTACTGAAGGGTTACGAGGACCAGGAAGACCTGCGTCAGTACTACCTGGACCACCTCGCCGCGCACCCCGACGACGGCATGTGGAAGGCCTGCACGGACGGCCACGTGACGGCGAGCGCCCTGGTCATCGACCCGTCGCGGGGGCGCGTGCTGCTGACCCTGCACAAGAAGCTGCGGATGTGGCTCCAGATGGGCGGCCACTGCGAGCCGGGCGATCCGACGCTGGCCGCGGCAGCGCTGCGTGAGGCCACCGAGGAGTCCGGGGTGCCGGGCCTGACCCTCCTCGCGGGCGGACCCGTCCGCCTGGACCGGCACCCGATCCCGGGCCCCTGCACACAGCACCTCGACGTGCAGTACGCGGCACTGGCCCCTTCCGGAGCGATCGAGGCAATCAGCGACGAGTCCCTGGACCTGCGCTGGTTCGCCTACGACGAGGTGGCGGGAATGGCCGACGACTCGGTGGTACGCCTGGTGAAGGCCACGAGGGCGCGGCTGTAATACGGGCCCCTGAAAGGGGCGCGGGGAACTGCGCGACCAGCCACAAGCCGGCCCGCAGTTCCCCACGCTCCTGTCACTGCTTCCGCCCCCCGCGCAGGGGCTAGCTCCAGACGTTGCCCTGGTTCTGCCCCCGAGCGCCTTGCTGGCCCATGCCGTACTGGGCCCTGGCGCCCTGCCCGATGACGGCGTTCTGGGGCGGCAGCATCTCGCTCGGCTGGACGAGGGCGTAGCCCTGGCCCATGAAGCTGAGCTCCCAGCCCTCACCGGTGTTGCCGCGGCGCCGCCACACGCCCGACGAGTGCGTCTGTGCCTGCATCTGCACGCGCAGGCCGTTGGACCAGGCGACGATCGCGTCGGCGTCGGCGTTCACGTACTGGTCCGGCGTGACCTGCAGCATCAGCGGCTGGCCCGAGGTCATCAGGGCGACCTTGCCGCGGCCCGTGATGTTGAGCTGGTACTTGCCGGAGCCGGAGATTCCGTACTGGCTGTCCACGGCGATGACCTGGTGGGTCAGGGACGAGTCGAGCGCGAGGACATAGCTGCTGTCCACGGTCAGACCGTCCTGGTCCACATCCACCACGTGGATGTACTGGGCGAGGTTCGCGAGATAGACCGTGCCCTGGCCGTGGCAGCGCATCAGGTCCAGGCCCTCGCCCGTGTGCGCGCGGGCCCGCTGGTTGCCCTGGCTCTGGTACTCGGCGTCGAACTCCATAAGACCCTGATAGGCGACCATGGCGCCCTTGCGGGCCAGGATGTCGTCGTGGCCCGCGAGGGCGACCCGCAGCATCTGCGGGTTCTGGACGGTGTAGCGCTCCTGAGTCTGCTGCTCGGTGTGCGCGAAAAGTGGGCTCTGCATGGTGTGTTGCTCCCCCTCAGCCCCGGGCTCGGAGACGGTCGGTGCTGTCCTCGCTGGGCTGTACGACGACGATGCCCTCTCCGGAGAAGCCCATCTGATAGGCCTCGCCGCTGCCGCGACCGATGAGCGAACCGGCCTTGAAGCTGCGCTTGCCCTTCACCTTGAGGTTCGGGGACCAGGCGATCAGGGCGTCCGGGTCGACGTACGTCTCGTCCTCGCCGCGGCCGCAGTCGACGACGATCGGGGTGCCGCGGGAGGTCAGCGCCACCCATCCCTGTCCGGAGATCTTGACGTTCCACAGGCCCTGGCCCGCGAACTTGGCCATGCCCTTGACGCGCTCGACGCCCCACTGGAGGGAGGTGTCGAAGGCGAGGAGGTTCGTGCCGTTCACCGAGAGCGAGTCGCCCGCCAGGTTGACGACGACGACGTCGGCTCCGTAGTCGGCGAGATAGAGCAGGCCGTCTCCGGAGCACTTCATCAGAGGTGCGCCCTCGCCGGTCATCCACTCCTTCGCGATCTGTCGCACGGCGGGCGGATTGGGCTCGTACTGCACGAACCCTTCGTAGGCGACCATCGAACCCACGCGCGCGAGGAGGTCGTTTCCGCTCTGCATGGCCACCTTGAGCATGTGGCTGCCGTGGTTCTCCATGCGGGCCGCGACCGGTGCCGGGGCGAAGCCCGAGAGTTGCTGATTCATGACGGGCTCCCTCAGACCTCGAACGGCTGGACGATGATGAAGTTGCCGGGCGCGCCCCGGAACTGGAGGTTCACGCTCTCCCCGGTGGAGCCCGCGTACGCGTTGCTGCGCAGCCGCACCTGGCTGGAGACGATCGCCTGGGCCGCCGCCGACCAGGCGACCACGGCGTGGCAGTCGGCGAACGTCGTTGGCGTGACGGGCAGGACGACGGGCACGCCGTGCGTCTTGACGATGACCGTGCCGGAGCCCTGGAACTGCATCACGAACAGCGCGCCACCGGGGATTCCGTGGCCCTCGATCCTGCGCACCTCGTGCTGGAGCGACTCGTCGAACGCGAGGACGTTCTCCGCGGAGACACAGATCGCGTCGCCCTGGAGCTCGATGGGGTGCAGGTGGGTGGCCTCCTCGGCGAGGAAGACCTGGCCGCGGCCGGAGCAGCGCATCAGCTGCATCTCCTGGCCGGTCGCGTTGCCCACCACGCGGCCCGCGAAGCCCGCGCCCTTGTAGCTGAATTCGACCTTGCCCTGGTAGAGCACCATGCTGCCCTGCCGGGCGAGCACGGCCTGCTCGCTGACGCCGAGGTCGACGCGGACCAGCTTCTCGTTCTGCTGCGTCCAGCGCTGGCCGGTGGGTGCCTCGCGGTACGCCGCGAGAGCCGCGGCCACACCGCCGCCCTGCGGAGAACCCTGGGGGACGCCGGCTCCGTACGGGGACGGGGCAGCCGGCTGGCCGGGGAACTGGCCGGGGGGCTGCTGGCCGGGGAACTGGCCGGGAGGCTGCTGGCCGTAACCGGGCGGCATCGGGGCACTGGGCTGCTGGCCGTAACCGGGCGGCGGGGGCGCCGACTGGCCGGGGACCTGGCTGTACGTCGGCTTCGGCTGTCCGTAGGGCTCGGGCGGCGGCGGGGGGATCGTGCCGCCCTGCGGCTGGTTCATCGGCGCCACGATCGTCTGCGCGGCGTGCACCGACGGGTCGCCGGGAGCCGGGGCGGGCGGCGGAGTGGTGCCCTGCGGCGGCGCGAAATTCTGGGCCGGAGCAGGGGCGGGCGCGGGGGCCGGAGCAGGCGCGGGAGCCGGGGCCTGGGGCTGCGCGGGTCCCGCCGGGGCGCCGAACGCGGGCGGAGCGGCGGCCTGGGCGGGCGGCGCGAAGGACGGGGCGCCGGCGGCCGGGGGTGCCTGCGGTGCGGGCTCCTCCTCGGCGACCTCGCCGCCGAAGTTCTTCAGGAGCGCGTCGAGACCGCCGTCGAAGCCCTGACCGATCGCGGCGAACCGCCAGACGTCCTTCATGTAGAAGTCGCCCAGCATCACGGCACGTTCCGTGGAGAACTCCGCACCGTTGAAGGAGTAGCGGGCCACTTCCTCGCCACCCGCGACGATGCGGATGTAGCCGGGGGCGGCCTGCGACATCTGCCCGGCGCCGTCGATCGTCGCGGTGAACGACAGCTTCTGGATCTTCGCCGGAATACGGTCGAGCGTGACCCGGAAGGACTCGGTGTCACCGGCCTGCGCGCCGAGGAGCTGGATGGACTCCTCGGGCGACTTCGGCTGGTTGAAGAAGATGAAGTAACTGTCGTCCGAGAGGCGCTCGTCCGCGTCCAGGCCGAAGCAACTGATGTCGAAGCTCAGTCCGGGGGCGGAGATCTGTACGCCTACGTACAGATCGGTGCCCGCGGTGAGGTCACTGATCTTGGCCTTGTGGCCGCGTTGGAATTCCCTGGCCATACGTAACGACCGTCCCCCATCCCGAATGTAAATGCGTCGCGTCAGGCTAACCGCAAAGTCCGACAGCGGACCAAGCCGGTACAGAGCCGGTACACAACCTCCGTGCCCGGCGGAAGTTCACTCCGCGCGGGCAGCGGATTCACTCGTCGCGGGCGGCCGGCAGATGGGGCAGCCGGTCGGCCGCGACCACACCTTCGAGATACCCACGAGCCCGCTCCGTCCGGGGATAGGCCTCGAGGAGCTGCCAGAAGTCGGACCCGTGCCCGGGGACGAGGAGATGCGCGAGTTCATGGACGAGGACGTAGTCGACGACGTACTCGGGCATGCCCTGAAGGCGGTGCGAAAGGCGGATGCTGCCCTCGGACGGGGTGCACGAACCCCACCGGGTGTTCTGGTTCGTGACCCAGCGAACGGACGTGGGCCTGGCCCTGCCGTCGAAGTACTGCTCGGAGAGGCGCTCGGCGCGCTCGGAGAGCTCCGCGTCGCCCAGGACCCGCTTGCTCTCCTGGGCCGCGAGCTTGTCGAGCATGACGTTGACCCAGCGCTGTTCCTCGGCCTCTGACATGCGGGCGGGGATGAGGACGACGGTGCGATCGCCCTCCCGGTACGCGGAGACTGTTCTGCGGCGGCGGGCGCTCCGTCTGACCTCGACCGCGCTCACCCCGGAGCCGGGTGGCGGCGGGCTGGTCATGCTGCGCTGTGGGTTTCCGGCGCGGTGCAGTGGGTCGGCGGGCACGCCCCGACGTTACCCGCTGGGTGTGGGGGAAGTCCCGCCTCCGGGACGGTTCGGCGGGGTATCGCTCCCCGTGCGATCGATTAGTACGACGAATACCCCATGCCTGTGGACAACGCGCGACGGCTGTCGATCGGGACGGGCATCCTGGCTGTCGAGCGGCGATGCGGACGGGATGCGAACGGGGATCGGCAGCGCCGGATGACCACGGGGGGACGACCATGCATCCGATCCTGAAACCCGCGCTGCGGCGCGGCTGGCGCGATCTGAACACCATCCAGTTCGGCGTGGCGCCGGCTCACGCTCTGGTGCTGGGGCCGGTGGACACGGCGACGGGCAGCTTCCTCCAGCTTCTGGACGGGACACGCGGGCTGCCGCTCCTGCGCGAGGAGGGCCGGCGGATGGGCCTGCCCGACGATCATGTCGACAAGCTCGTGCGGCAGCTGTCCGGGGCCGGTCTCCTCGACGACGCGACGGGCGGCGGCGCGGCGGCCGACGCCCTGCGCAAGCGGGATCGGGCCATGGACCGGCTGCGCCCGGATCTGGCCTCTCTGTCGGTCGTGACCGCCGGGCCCGGCGAGGGAATGAGGAAGCTGGCGGCGCGCCGCGCGACGCGGGTCCAGGTCCGGGGCGCGGGCCGGGTGGGGGCGGTGGTGGCCTCGGTTCTGTCCGGGGCGGGAGTGGGGCAGGTGGACGTGATGGAGGGCGGGGTGGTCGAGCCACGGGATGTGGCGCCGGGCGGTCTGCCCGCCGACGCGATCGGCGACCGCAGGGACGCGGCGGCGCGACGGGTGGTGCGGCAGTGGGCTCCGGACCGGCCGCCACGCAGGGTCCGGAGAGCGGCCGGGACGGCGGGGGCAGCGGGAGAGGCCGGGGCGAAGGGCGGCGGGGAGCCGGAGCTCTCCCTCGTGATCGTCGCCCCGCGGGACGGGCTCGACGCACACGCCCCCGACCCGCTCGCCGCCGAGCCGCTCGTCTCGTCGGGGACACCGCACCTTTATGCGGGGGTGATCGAGGGAACCGGAGTGGTGGGGCCGTTCGTCCTCCCGGGGGCGACGGCCTGCGCGGGCTGTCTGGCGCTCGAGCGTGCGGACCGGGATCCCACCTGGCCGCGCATGCTGGCGCAGTGGCGTTCGGGACGCGCGCGTCACGTCACCGCGTGCGATCTGGCGCTTTCGACCACCATCGCCGGCCTTGCCGCGGCGCATGCCCTGGCCTTTCTGGACGGGGCGCTACCGGCGAGCGCGGGAGTTCGCTGGGAGGCCTCGGTGCCCGGATTGGAGTGGCAGGCACGGCCGGTGTCACCGCATCTCTCGTGCCCGTGCGGGGCGGGTGTGGTGGATAAGGGGGAACACCCCGCCGGTGACAAAGAGCCGCACGACACAATGGCCGGGTAGCCGCCTGACAAGGCGTGGCTGTCTGGGATTTGGAGGGGCGCATGTCTGATCTTCCCCGGAAGGCGGTAACCCGTACCGCCAAGCTGGCCGCGCTGCCACTCGGCTTTGCCGGGCGGGCGACCTGGGGGCTCGGCAAGCGGATCGGGGGCAAGTCCGCGGAGATCGTCGGCCGTGAGCTGCAGCAGCGCACGGCGGAGCAGCTGTTCAAGGTGCTCGGCGAGCTCAAGGGCGGAGCCATGAAGTTCGGCCAGGCCCTGTCGGTCTTCGAGTCGGCGCTGCCCGAAGAGGTCGCGGGGCCGTATCGCGCCGCGCTGACGAAGCTGCAGGAAGCCGCGCCGCCGATGCCGACGCGCACCGTGCACGCCGTGCTTGCCGAGCGGCTCGGAGAGGACTGGCGAGAGCTCTTCCTGGAGTTCGAGGACAAGCCGGCCGCCGCCGCGTCGATCGGCCAGGTCCACCGGGCGGTGTGGGCGGACGGACGCGAGGTCGCGGTCAAGGTGCAGTATCCGGGGGCGGGCGAGGCACTGCTCTCCGACCTGAATCAACTCAGCCGGTTCGCCCGGCTCCTGGGGCCGCTGATTCCGGGCATGGACATCAAGCCGCTCATCGCGGAGCTGCGCGACCGGGTCTCCGAGGAGCTCGACTACAGCCTGGAGGCTCAGGCGCAGCACGCGCACGCCGAGGAGTTCGCGGACGATCCGGACGTAGTGGTGCCCGATGTGGTGCACCAGAGCGAGCAGGTCCTGGTGACCGAGTGGATCGACGGGATACCCCTGTCGGACGTGATCGCCGACGGCACGCAGGAGCAGCGGGACAGGGCGGGACAGCTCCTTGCCCGTTTCCTCTTCTCGGGTCCGGCGCGCACCGGCCTGCTGCACGCCGATCCGCATCCGGGGAACTTCCGTCTGCTGCCCGACGAGAAGGGCGGCCTGCGGCTCGGGGTCCTCGACTTCGGCACGGTGGACCGGCTGCCCGGCGGGCTGCCCCCGACCATCGGCCGCTCACTGCGGATGACGCTCGACGGCGAGGCCGACGCGGTCTACGCGATGTTGTGCGAGGAGGGCTTCGTCCAGGAGTCCGTGGAGCTCGAACCGGACGCGGTTCTCGACTATCTGCTGCCGATCATCGAACCCATGCTGGTGGAGGAGTTCACCTTCACCCGCGGCTGGATGCGCGGCCAGGCGGCGCGGGTGGCCGATCCCCGGTCCCCCGCCTACCAATTGGGCAAGCGGCTGAACCTCCCGCCGTCGTATCTGCTGATCCACCGTGTGACGTTGAGCACGATCGGGGTGCTCTGTCAGCTCGGGGCGACGGTCCGGATGCGGGATGAACTGGAGGAGTGGCTGCCGGGCTTCGTGGAGGAGGAGCCGCAGGAGCAGGAGGCGGACGATCCGGCGGCCGGCGCCTGAGACGGTGACGCGTCCTCAGCCCTCCCGACCCCTCCCGGCGCGTTCTCACCACCAGGGGGAGTCGAGCCGCCCCTCGATGGCCCTGATGTTCTCGCGGGCGCAGGAGTCGCAGAAGTAGCGGCGAACGCCGTTCTCCACGGAGCAGGTCCAGGTGAGCGGCGCGCCTTCGGCGACCTTGCCGCAGCGGGAACACACGAGATTCTCGGCGTCCGCGGGCTGAGGAGTCTGCTGGTCCACCTGGCGAGCCTATCGCCGCGCCCGGGGGTTCGTCCGGCACAACGCACCGCGGGGGCCGGTCCGTTCGGACCGGCCCCCGCGGGCTTAGTGGTGTGGCTCATGCAGTGCGTCGGCTCGTCACTGCATGACGGCCATGGCGAGCGCGCGCCTGGCGCGCAGCGACGCGCGCTCGGCGCGGCGCTGCATCCGGCGGGCCGCCATCAGACGGGCGGCCGGGCGTTGGGCCTCGGCCTCACGCATGCGTTCGTGCATATGCGCACGAGCCATGGCTTCTGGGATGAGTTGCATCTCGCGGGTCCTGTTCTGGCGCGAGTCGTTCGCGCCGGTGGTGGAGAAGTCTGTGGTGGCGGAGCCTGCGGGCTCAGCGGTGGCTGCCTTCATCGGGGCCTGCTTCTTGGGGTCGTGCGTCAGGGGGCGATCGATCGTTCCGATGGCGTTCATGCGGCAACAACCGGGTTCTTGCGCGGACGGCCACGCGGCCGCTTGCGGGCGACGACGACACCCTGGACGAAGAGCTCGCCGCCCCAGACGCCCCACGGCTCACGCCGCTCCTTGGCGCCGGCCAGGCAGGCCTCCATCAGCGGGCAGGTACGGCAGAGGGACTTGGCGTACTCGACGTCAGCCGGCGACTCGGCGAAGAAGACCTCCGGGTCGTAGGCACGGCAGGGGACGGGTACGCCGAGGTTCTCGATGGCGTCGTCGAGCGCGGTGAGCGCGGTGAGGGGAGTCAAGGTCGGGTCCTCCGTGGGAGCGGGCGGGGGGAGAGTCTCTGAAGGCGGTACGGACGGGGCGTGCGCTTCGAGTTGCACGGTGGTGTTTTCCTCGTCTGGTCGTGCCGGCCTGGTTCGGCCGGTTGGCGGCTGGTACCGGGTCTTGCTCGGCCCCTTCGCTCCGTCATCCCGTTTTGGGGAAAACAGAAGGGCCGCGGATCCCGGGTGGGGTTCCGCGGCCCTGAAGGCGCCGGTCTGATCGAGGATCAGACTGGATCACTCCAGGGTTCGAGCCCACGGAAGGCCCACATCGTGTGGTGCTGGTGCTGCGTCTGCTGCTGGGTCGTCTGCTTCTTGGATCCGGCACCGGCTGCGGCAAAGGCATAGGCCTGCGCCTGTGCCGTCACTACTGCTTCCGGTGCCTTGGTCGCTCGCTCGCTGCCTTCATTGACCTCACGCATCGGGAGCACGTTGAGAGCGGTGCGACGCGGGAGGGACAGAGGCAGGACAGAGGACTCCGGACGGGCGGCGGCGACAGCGATGCCACCGGACAGACCGGTGCCCGGGTTCGAGAAGCCGAGCAGGCAGGAAGCGACGACCGAGCGATCGGTCATTTTCACGGTGCTGGTGAAGCTCTCGTTGATGCTGATCACTGGAATCGCCTCCTCTCGGCGTCTATGGGATCGGCCGGAACCGATCCTGCGGGCGGACTATTAAGTACAGCACGGGGCGAGGGCTTCGGAGAAGCCGCCGTTCCCGTGCTTAAGAACCTATGGGTCTTCCTTGCGCATGCGCAAACTATTTTTTCGACGAGTTTGAATCAGTTGCCATCGGCGCCCCTTACAGGCTCTCCACCTGCACAAATAGCGAGCACATCAGATCCATAGCGGTTGAGCTTGCGCACACCGACGCCGGGGATCCGGGCCAACTCGCCCTCCTCGTCGGGCGCGGCCTCCGCGATGGCGATCAGAGTTTTGTCCGTGAACACGCAGTACGCCGGCTGTCCCAGCTCCTTCGCCTGGCCCGAGCGCCACTCCCGCAGCCGTTCGTAGAGCCCCTCGTCCATGTCCGACGGGCAGTCCTCGCACCGCATCAGCTTCATCTCGCCCGCGTCGGTCAGGGACCGCCCGCAGACCCGGCACCGGGCCGGGGACCTGCTCGTCCGCCGACGGCTCCTGCCGCCGCCGCTCTCCTCGCCGCCACTGCCGCTGCCGCGCTCGATGCCGCCGGGTCCGCCGCCCGCGGCGCGCCCTGCGGTGCCCGCCCCCGAGCCGGGGCGCAGCCCGTCCAGGAAGCGGCTCGGACGGCGTCCGGCGCGACCGCCCGGTGAGCGGGACAGCGCCCAGGAGAGGGAGAGGTGGAGACGGGCGCGGGTGACCCCCACGTACAGGAGGCGGCGCTCTTCCTCGACCTGCTCGTCGGTCTTGGCGTACGTGATCGGCATCATGCCCTCGGCGAGGCCGACCAGGAAGACGGCGTCCCACTCCAGGCCCTTGGCGGCGTGCAGCGAGGCGAGGGTGACGCCCTCGACGGTCGGCGCGTGCTGGGCGTTCGCGCGCTCGTCGAGCTCCCCCACGAGGTCGGAGAGCGTCGCTCCCGGCTTGGCCCGCTCGAAGTCCTCGGCGAGGCGCACCAGGGCCGCCAGGGACTCCCAGCGGTCGCGGGCCGCGCCGGATCCTGCCGGGGGCTGTGTCGTCCAGCCCTTCGTGGAGAGGACGGCACGCACCTGTGAGGGCAGGTCGACGACGTCGTCGAGGAGGGAGTCGTTGCCCCCGAAGCGGGCCGCGCCGCGCAGGGCCGCGCCCGCCTCCCGGACCTCGGTGCGCTCGAAGAAGCGCTCGGCGCCGCGCAGCTGGTAGGGCACACCGGCGTCGGCGAGTGCCTGTTCGTAGATCTCGGACTGGGAGTTCGTGCGGAAGAGGACCGCGATCTCGCTCGCCGGGACGCCGTCGGCGATCAGGGTCCTGATGCGGCGGGCGGCGCCTTCGGCCTCGGCGGGCTCGTCCGCGTACTCCGTGTAGACCGGTTCGGCTCCGGCGTCGCGTTGGGAGATCAGTTCGAGGCGGTGGTCCGCGGCGCGGCCGCGGGCCTGGGAGAGCAGGCCGTTGGCGAGGTGGACGACCTGGGGCGTGGAGCGGTAGTCCCGGACGAGCTTGACGACCGTCGCTCCGGGGTGGCGGTTGCGGAAGTTCAGCAGGTGGTCGGGGGTCGCGCCGGTGAAGGAGTAGATCGTCTGGCTGGCGTCGCCGACGACGCAGAGGCTGTCGCGGTCGCCGAGCCACAGCTCCAGGAGGCGCTGCTGGAGCGGGCTGACGTCCTGATACTCGTCGACCACGAAGTGCTGGTACTGGGCGCGGACCTGGTCGGCGATGTCGTGGCGGTCCTGGAGGATGCCGACGGCCAGGAGCAGGACGTCCTCGAAGTCGATGACGGAGCGGTCGCGCTTGAGATCTTCGTACGCGCCGTAGATCTGGGCGATCTCCGCCGCGTCGCGGGGGATGAGGCGGCCCGACTTCGCGGCGGCGGCCGCATAGTCGGCGGGGACAGTCTGGGTGACCTTGGACCACTCGATCTCGCTCGTCACGTCACGCAGCTCATTGCGGTCGAGGCGGATGCGGGAGGCGGCCGCCGCGTCCGCGACGAGCTTGATCTTGCGGTCGACGATCCGGGGCAGCTGGCCACCGACTGCTTTCGGCCAGAAGAACTGGAGCTGGCGCAGGGCCGCGGAGTGGAACGTGCGTGCCTGGACGCCAGAGGCGCCGAGCTGGCGCAGACGACCGCGCATCTCGCCCGCCGCGCGGTTGGTGAACGTGACGGCGAGCACGCTGGCGGGCTGCAGGATTCCGGCGCGCACGCCATAGGCGATCCGGTGCGTGATCGCCCGTGTCTTGCCCGTCCCGGCACCCGCCAGGACGCACACCGGCCCGTGCAGGGCGGTGGCCACCTCGCGCTGCTCGGGGTCGAGCCCGGCGAGCACCGCGTCGGCAGAGTCCGGAACCTGCGGGAAGAGGGTGGAGTGCGTTGCTGCTGTCACCCCGCCATGCTGCCAGGTCGCCGGAGGCGCATGAGCAGGTTGTCCACAGGGAGGCCCGTGCAGTCGTACTAATGCGGGAATGGTGGCCGGGTCACGTACGTTCAGGTCATTGCGATGACGCACCCCGAGCAACAAAGGAGCGCGAGACACATGCCGGGCACTGTGACGATGTACAGCACCACGTGGTGCGGCTACTGCCGCCGGCTCAAGGGCCAGATGGACCGCGAGGGCATCACGTACAACGAGATCAACATTGAGCACGACCCGGATTCCGCGGCCTTTGTCGAGAAGGCGAACGGCGGGAACCAGACGGTCCCGACCCTGCTGGTCATCTCCGACGCGGGCACCGAGTCCGTGATGACGAACCCGAGCCTCGCCCAGGTGAAGCAGGCCATCGCCGCCTGAGTCTCCCGCTCCACGCAGAAGACCCCCGCGCCTCACGGTGCGGGGGTCTTCTGCGTGCGCGCGGGTGGTGGCGCGAGGCAGGACTCAGCCGACGCTGCCCGGCCTCGGCAGCGGCTTTCCGTACCAGAGTTCGATCAGTCGGGCCGCGATCGAGATCCCGTAGGGCGGCAGGACCTCTCCGGACTCGAATGCCGCCCGCAGGTCCTCCCGGGAGAACCAGCGGGCCTCCTCGATCTCCTCGCCGTCGACGTTGATCTCCGAAGAGGTCGCCGAGGCCATGAAGCCCAGCATGAGGCTGGAGGGGAACGGCCAGGGCTGGCTGGCGACGTACTCGACGGCGCCGACCGTCACGCCCGCCTCCTCCCAGACCTCGCGGCGCACGGACTGCTCGATGGACTCCCCGGGCTCGACGAAGCCCGCGAGGGTCGAGAAGCGGCCCTCGGGCCAGTGCACCTGGCGGCCGAGCAGGATGCGGTCCTCGTCGTCCGTCACCGCCATGATCACGGCCGGGTCCGTACGCGGGTAGTGCTCGGCGCCGCACGCCTGGCAGCGGCGGATGTGTCCTGCCGCGGCGATGACGGTCCGCTCGCCGCAGCGCGAGCAGAAGCGGTGCAGGCGCTGCCAGTTCTCCAGGGCGACGGCGTGCACCATCAGGCCCGCGTCACGGGGCGACAGAAGGAGGCCCGCCTCGCGCAGGCCCGCGGGGCGCGCCTGCTGGTCCATGCGGCCGGGCAGGGAGTCCTTCTGCAGCGCGAAGTAGCTGACGCCGTCGTCGTCCGTGCCCAGGAAGTAGCGGTGGGCCTCGGTGAGGGGCGCTTCGAAGGTCGGCGTCATCACCAGTTCGGTGGTGCCTTCGGGCGTCTCGTCGATGAGTACCTGGCCGCCGGAGACCACGAAGACCCGTGTCGTGGGGTGGCTCCAGGCGGCGGCGAGCCAGGCCTCGTCGAGGCGGTGGTGGGCTGCGCGATCGATGCCGCTCGGTGCGGTGAGCGAGACGGGACGGTCAGCGGTGCGGTCGGTCCAGGTGGTCACAGGTGCTTCCAACTCCCCCGATGGAATGGGTGGTGCGGCAAGGTCGACAAGGCGGGGCTCAGTGTGCGTCGCGCCAGTGCTCGGCGAGATCGCCCCACAGGTAGGCCGTCGTCTCGACTCCCTTGAGGAGCAGATCGAGCTCGACCTTCTCGTTCGGTGCGTGCCAGCCGTCGGACGGCACGGAGATGCCCAGGAAGAGCACGGGGGCGGCGCGTACGTCCTGGAGGTCGGCCGCCGGTCCCGAACCGCCCTCACGGGTGAACCGGATCGGCTGCTCGAAGGCTTTGCCCATCGCCCGTACGACGGACTGCAGGGCGGGGTGGTCGAGCGGCGTCAGGCACGGGCGCGTGGCGGATCCGAAGGTGATCGTGTGGCTGATTCCGTTCGGCAGCTGTTCGGCGACCCAGGTGCGGACGGCCTCTTCGATGCGGTCCGGATCCTGGCCCGCGACCAGGCGGAAGGAGAGCTTCAGGAAGGCGGACGACGGGACGATCGTCTTGCCGCCCGGTCCTTGGTAACCGCCGCCGATGCCGTTGACCTCGGCGGTGGGACGGGCCCAGATGCGCTCCAGGGTGGTGTGGCCCGCTTCTCCGTGGGTCGCGTGCGACTTGGCCGTACGCAGCCAGCTCTCCTCGTCGAAGGGCAGCTCGGCGAAGAGTTCGCGCTCACGCTCGGTGAGTTCGGTGATGCCTTCGTAGAAGCCGGGGACGGCCACGCGCGCGTGCTCGTCGTGCAGCGCGGCGACGAGGCGCGCGGCCGCGGTCGCCGGGTTCGGGACGGCGCCGCCGAAGGATCCGGAGTGGATGTCCTGGTCGGGTCCGCGCAGCTCGATCTCGCAGTCGGCGAGGCCGCGCATGCCGGTGCAGACCGTGGGGGTGTCCTCCGACCACATGCCCGTGTCCGAGACGATCACCGCGTCGGCCGCGATGCGCTCCTCGTGCTCCTCGATCAGCGCGCGGAAGTGCGGGGAGCCCGACTCCTCCTCGCCCTCGACCAGGAGCTTCAGGTTCACCGCGGGGGCGGTGCGGCCGGTGGCGGCGAGGTGGGCACGGACGCCGAGTGTGTGGAAGAACACCTGACCCTTGTCGTCGGCGGCCCCGCGCGCGTAGAGGCGGTTGCCCTTGACGACGGGCTCGAAGGGTTCGGTGTGCCAGCCGTCCTCGCGGGCCGCGGGCTGCACGTCGTGGTGGCCGTAGACGAGGACCGTGGGCGCCTCGGGGTCCCCGGAGGGCCACTCGGCGAAGACGGCGGGAGCGCCCGCCGTCTCCCAGACCTCGACGGTCGGGAAGCCGGTCTCCTTGAGCTGGGCGGCGAGCCAGTCCGCGCTGCGTCGTACGTCCTGTGCGTGGTCGGGCTGCGCCGACACGGAGGGGATGCGCAGCCACTCGGCGAGATCGTCGAGGAAGGCGGCACGGTGGGTCTGGATGAACGTACGGACGGCGCTGCCGCCACTGACGTCGCTGTCAACGGACTGGCTCATGGTCACGAGCCTAGCCGCCCGCGGGAGCCGATTCGTCCGGTGGTTCGTCACCCGGCTGCCCACCCGGTTCCTCCAGCATGATCCGCTCCAGTTCCGCCCGGCCAGGCAGGCGCGCGGGGCGGGAGATCTCGCCGCTGCGCACGTACAGGAACGAGGCCTTGACGGACTCCGGGGCTACGTCGTGCAGCTCGGCCCAGGCCAGGCGGTAGACGGCGAGCTGGAGGGGGTCGGCGGTGCGGGTGCGGCTGGTCTTCCAGTCGACGATCTCGTACGTCACGTCGTCGCCGTCGACCTCCTTGTAGACCGCGTCGATCCGGCCGCGGATCACACGGCCCGCGAGCGTCAGCTGGAAGGGCACCTCGACGCGGTGGGGGGTGCGGTGGGCGTACTCGGTGCGCTCGAAGGCTTCCTTGAGGGCGTCCAGATCGCGTTCGTCGGCGATCTCGGCCTCTCCGGGGCCGCCGCCCGGCAGGTCCTCGGGGGCGAGCAGCGGCAGACGCAGCTCTTCGAAGCGGGTCTCGATCCAGGCGTGGAAGCGGGTGCCGCGCCGGGCCGCGGGCTGCGGCTGGCGCGGCATGGGGCGCGCGAGCTCCTGCGCGAAGCCCTCCGGATCGGCGGCCAGGCGCAGCACTTCGGACGCGGTGAGCGACGGCGGTACGGGAATGTCCCTGATCGCCTCTCGTGCGCGCAGGAGTTCGCCGGTGAGGGCGTCCAGGTCCCGGTCCCAGGAGGCGAGCGTGCGGGCCTCCTCCGGGGTGAGGCGGGGCTCCTCGGGGGCGGCGTCGGCGGCAGGGGCGGCGTCGGCGGCAGGGGCGGCGTCGGCGGGGTGCGGGCGGGCGGTCGCGGAGGGCGGTGCGGCGACCTGGTGCGGGATCGCCGGGCGGGCCGATGTCCAGGAGTCCCAGTCATCGGGGTCGGCGTCGGACGGCCCGGCCTCTCCGTAGGGCGGTTCTCCGTAAGACGGCTCCTCGTCCTCCTCCGGAGGGGGCGGCCAGTCCGGGTCCTCGGCAGGGGGCACGTCGTCGTACGCCGACGGGTGGGGCTCTTCGTGCGAACGGGCGTCGCCGACCGGGTCCCCCTCCCCCGTCAGGCCGGCCAGATGCGTGAGGACCGTCTGCGCGGCGGCCCGGCGGCGGGCCAGGGACGTGTCGTCAAGGGGCAGCGGCCACGCGTGCTCGGCCGCGGCCTCCGCCAGGGCGGGGTTCTCCTCGTCCTCCTCCGGCTCGTCGGCCCAGGCCTCGATCTCCCCGTGCCCCAGCGCGCAGTGGTCGTACAGCGCCCGGAGGAAGTCCGAGGGGCCGCGCGGCTTCTTCTGCGAAGGGCCCCACCAGTGGCCGGAGCCCAGGAGCAGCGAGCGGGGGCGGGTGAAGGTCACATAGCCGAGGCGGAGCTCCTCGGTGCGCTGGTGCTCCTTCATGTCCTCGTGGAACGCCTTCATGGACCGGGAGTCCCACACCTCGATGTCGGGCAGGGTCGCCGCGTCCCCGCGCAGCGCGTGCGGGATGACCTTGCCCTGCGCCGTCCACTTCTCGCGGCCCTGGGTGCTGGGGAACGTCCCGGTGACCAGGCCGGGGACGGCCACGACGTCCCACTCCAGGCCCTTGGACTTGTGCGCGGTGAGCACCTTGACCGTGTTCTCGCCGCCGGGCAGGGCGTTGTCCAGGCCCTTCTCGTACTGCGCGGCCGTCCGCAGGAAGGCGAGGAAGGCCAGCAGGCTCGCCCCGCTGTCGTTCGCGGCGAAGGACGCGGCGACGTCCAGGAAGTTCGAGAGCGTCTCGCGGCGGCGGGCCGCGAGGGCGTGCGGTGAGGCGGAGAGCTCGACCTCGAGGCCCGTGACGGCGAGCACCCGGTGCAGCACGTCCATCAGCGGGTCGGCCAGCGAGCGCCGCAGATCGCGCAGTTCGGCGGCGAGCCGGGCGAACCGCACCCTCGCCTCCGGCGAGAAGGGCAGCCCGTCGTCCTCCGTGTCCTCGTCGAGGGGCGTCTCCAGGAACGTGTCGAGCGCGTCCGCGAGCGATATCACCTCGGCGGGGTCGACCCCCTCGACCGCCTCGGCGAGCCGCCGGTCCGGGTCGTCCGGGGTCGCGTGCCCATGGCGTACGAGAAGGCGTGCGCGGCGGCCCAGGAGGGCGAGGTCGCGCGGGCCGATGCGCCAGCGCGGGCCCGTCAGGAGGCGCACCAGGGAGGCGTTCGCGC
The DNA here is from genome assembly GCF_053606765.1 of Streptomyces sp. NPDC055189. NCBI lineage: Bacteria > Bacillati > Actinomycetota > Actinomycetes > Kitasatosporales > Streptomycetaceae > Streptomyces > Streptomyces sp. NPDC055189. The sequence continues at coordinate 47,530 of NZ_JBSGSG010000036.1, read as the reverse complement.
CGGGGTCCTGGAGCACCTCGCAGACGGCGACGAGGTCGGCGACCTCCGGGAGGTGCAGAAGTCCGGCGAGGCCGACGACCTCCACGGGGACGTCGCGGGCGACAAGGGCGCCCTGGATCTGCGCGAAGTCCGTGGCCGTGCGGCACAGGACCGCGATCTCGCCGGGGGCCTTTCCGGTGCGCACGAGGTGCGCGATGGAGTCGGCGAGCCAGTCGATCTCCTCGGTGTGCGTGCGCAGGAGGGCGCAGCGGACCATGCCGTCGCGTTCGGCGCCGGGTGCGGCCCGCAGGGCCTCCACGCCCGCGTGCATCGCGCGCAGCGGCTCCGCGAGGCCGTTCGCGAGGTCCAGGAGGCGGCCGCCGCTGCGGCGGTTCTCGCTGAGGGCATGGCGGGCGGCGGGGCTGCCGTCGGCGTGCGCGAAGTGCTCGGGGAAGTCGTCCAGGTTCGCCACGGACGCGCCGCGCCAGCCGTAGATCGCCTGGCAGGGGTCGCCGACCGCCGTCACGGGGTGGCCCGTGCCGCCTCCGAAGAGGCCTGCCAGGAGGATGCGCTGGGCCACCGACGTGTCCTGGTACTCGTCGAGCAGGACGACGCGGAACTCCTCGCGCAGGATCTCGCCGACCTCCGCGCGGGTGCGGGCCAGCGTCGCCGAGAGGGCGATCTGGTCGCCGAAGTCGAGGAGGTCGCGGGAGCGCTTCGCCTCCCTGTAGCGGCCGACGAGCTCGGACAGTTCGAGCCGGGCCGCCGCCGTGTCCGGCACCTTGCGCAGGTCGGCGTTGGAGAGCTTGGCACCCTCCAGGGCGTGCAGCAGTTCGGTGTCGTACGCGCGGAGCTTCTCGGGCCGTACGAGATGTTCCGCGAGCTCGCTGTCGAGCGCGAGGAGGTCGCTGACCAGGTCGGGGAAGGAACGCGTCAGCGCGGGATACGGGCCCGGCGCCTCGCGCAGGACGCGTGCGGCGAGCTGGAAGCGGGTGGCGTCGGCGAGCAGCCGGGCGGTGGGTTCCAGCCCTATGCGCAGGCCGTGATCGGTCAGGAGGCGGCCCGCGAAAGCGTGGTACGTGGAGATGACCGGCTCGCCCGGAGGGTGGTCCGGGTCAAGCGCCTCGGGGTCGGTGACCCCGGCCTTGATCAGCGCCTGGCGCACCCGCTCGGCGAGTTCGCCCGCCGCCTTGTTCGTGAACGTCAGGCCGAGGACCTGCTCGGGGGCGACCTGGCCGGTGCCGACCAGCCAGACCACGCGGGCCGCCATCACCGTCGTCTTTCCCGACCCGGCTCCGGCCACGATCACCTGCGGGGCGGGCGGCGCGGTGATGCAGGCCGTCTGCTCCGGGGTGAACGGGATGCCGAGGAGCTCTTTGAGCTGCTCGGGGTCGGTGATACGAGGTGGCACGTCAGAGAGGCTAGCGGCGGCCACTGACAATCGGGGCGTCCCGGCTTTCAGTGACCGCCGCCGCTCAGAGCGTCAGGACGTCGGAGGTCCCGGGCGTCAGGACTTCATGAGCTCTTCCAGGTCGACGACCTCGTCCGGCGCCGGGGCCTTGATCGCGACCGACTTGCCGTAGTCGGAGAAGTACATCGTGCCCGGGTCCGACTTGTCCTCCGTGACGACCTTGAGGAAGTACGGCTTGCCCTCGGCCGCTACGTAGAAGGTCGTCTTCTTGCCCGACTCGCTCTTGGTGAGCACGGCCGTCTTCTTGCCGTCGACGTCGGCGTCGTCCTCACGCTTGAGCTTCTTCAGGTTCTTGGACTGGAACATGGCGTCCGCCTCGCAGATGCCGCCGCCCCCGCCGTTCGGCGGCGTCTTCACCCACTTGTCCTCGAAGCGCGAGGTCTGGCCGCCGCTGCCGCCCATGGAGTTCTTCCAGTAGGCAGCGTCGCCCTTCATGTACTGGGTCCCGCCCGACATGAGGAACTCGGCGGTGCCGCCCGCGCCACCGTCCATCTTCCCCTCGCAGTCACCGGACTTGGCGACGGAGAAGTCGACCTTGATCGGCTTGCCCTCCTGCTTGCCCTCGCCGGTCACCTTGAAGGAGCCCGCGCCCTTGGACGCGTCGGCCGCCTTCTTGGCGATCTTGTCGGCACTCATCCCCTCGAAGGGGTCCTTGTCCTCACTGGAGCATCCCGTGATGCCGACGAAGGCGGCGGCACAGGCGACTGCCGCGGCCAGGAGCTTCCGGTTGGCTGCCATGTCTGTATCTCCTCGGAAGGTGCACGATCGGAGGGTTCGCTGGTGCACAAATCAGCTTTACCGAGACTTTAGATGGCCTGTGAGGCTGCTATGAACGCGTGCGCCGTGACGTGAGGTTGGCCACGAACCGCACTGGTGCCTCCCCTGCCACTTCACCACCCGCCGCACACCGCTCACTCCACCACTTGTCTGCCCTCCGGCCGCGCGCTGCACGAGGCGCGGAAGGAGCAGTGCGTGCAGTGCTGGCCCGTGGTGGGCGAGAAGCGTTCGTCGAGGACCTTGCCGGCCGCGGTGGCGAGCAGGTCGCCCACCCACTCCCCGGCGAGCGGCTCCTGGGCCTGCACCTTGGGGAGGGCCTCGCCGCCGTCCTTCTTGGCGGCGCCCTGGCGCAGCTGCACCAGTTCCGCGCCGCCCGTCTCCGGGCGTACGCCTTCGAAGGCGTCGTCGACCGCGCCCTCCCGGAGGGCGAGCTGGTAGACGGCGAGCTGCGGGTGGCGGGCCACCTCGGCGGCGGTGGGGGTCTGTTTTCCGGTCTTGAAGTCGACTACGTAGGCCCGGCCTTGCGCGTCCTGTTCGACGCGGTCCATGGAGCCGCGTACGCGTACTTCGTAGGGCCCCGCTTCGAGGGTCACGTCGAAGTCGTGCTCGCTGCTGACGGGGGTGCGGGTCGCGCGGTCCATCACGTGCCACTGGAGGAAGCGTTCGAGCGCCACGCGCGCGTGCTCCTTCTCCTGCGACGACTTCCAGGGGGCGTCGAAGGCCAGCGCGTCCCAGACCGAGTCGAGGCGCTCCATGAGGACGGCGAGGTCGGCGGGTGTCCTGCCGGAGGCGACCTCGTCGGCCAGGACGTGCACCACGTTGCCGAAGCCCTGCGCGGCGGTGGAGGGGGCGTCCGCCTTCACCTCGCGGCCCAGGAACCACTGCAGGGAACAGGTGTTGGCGAGCTGGTCCAGGGCGCTGCCGGAGAGGACGACAGGCTTGTCGCGGTCCCTGAGGGGGACTTCGCTCGCCGTCGGTTCGTACATGCCCCACCAGCGGTACGGGTGCGCGGACGGCACCAGGGGGCGCCCGTCGGCGTCGCTCAGCGCGGCGAGCTTGGCCAGACGGTGGGCGGCAGCCTCGCGCAAGGGCTCCGAGACGCGGGGGTCGACGGTGGTGGAGCGCAGCTCGGCGACAAGCGCGGAGACGGACAGCGGGCGGCGCGGGCGGCCCGTGACGTCCTTGGGTTCCACGCCGAGTTCGGTGAGGAAGCGGGAAGGCTGGTCGCCGTCGTCCGCAGGCGCCTTGACGGCGGTGACGACGAGGCGTTCACGCGCGCGCGTGGCGGCCACGTAGAACAACCGGCGCTCTTCGGAGAGGAGCGCTCCGGGGGTGAGGGGCTCGGCGAGGCCGTCGCTCCCGATGCGGTCGGCCTCCAGGAGGGAGCCGCGGCGGCGCAGGTCGGGCCAGAGGCCCTCCTGGACACCGGCGACCACCACGAGCCGCCATTCGAGGCCCTTGGAGCGGTGCGCCGTCATCAGGCGTACGGCATCGGGGCGTACCGCCCTGCGGTTGAGGGTGTCCGCGGCGATGTCCTGCGCCTCGGTCTCCTCCAGGAAGTTGAGGGCGCCGCGGCCTCCGGTCCGCTCCTCGGCACGGGAGGCGTACGCGAACAGGGCGCAGACCGCGTCGAGATCGCGGTCCGCGTTGCGCCCCGCGGCACCGCCTCGGCGTGCGGTCCGCTCCAGGCGGCGCGGCCACGGCGTGCCGTCCCACAGCTCCCAGAGCGCCTCCTCCGCGGTTCCGCCGCCCGCGAGACGTTCCCGGGCCTTGCGAAGCAGCGCACCGAGCCGCTGGGCGCCACGCGCGTAGGCGGGATCATGCGCGACGAGCCGCTCCGGTTCAGCGAGAGCTCTGGCCAGCAGCTCATCGGAGGGCGGCGGAAGGTGATTCCCCGCGGCCCGCTCCTCCGCGCGAAGGGCCCGCCCGAGCCGACGGAGGTCGGCGGCGTCCATGCCGGCGAGGGGGGACGTGAGGAGGGTGAGGGCGGTCTCGGTGTCTAGCCAGACGGGGGCTGCGGCTGCGGGCGCGCGCTCGGGCTCGGGCTCGGGCCCATGCTCAGGCCCATGCTCGGGCTCGGGTTCAGGCCCATGCTCGGGCTCGCCCCCATGCGGGCCGGAAGCTGCCTCAGACTCCGCCTGGAGGTCAGAGGCGGCTGTCGCGGGCTGCGACACCACCGACATCGCCACCGCCCGCAGCGCCGTCAGCAACGGCGTCACCGCCGGCTCGTGGCGCAGGGCGATGTCGTCGCCGTCTATGGCCAGGGGGACGCCCGCCGCGGTGAGGCTGCGGCGGAACGCGGGGATCGTGTGGGCTCCCGCACGGACCAGGACCGCCATCTCGCTCCAGGGGACGCCGTCCTCCAGGTGCGCGCGGCGCAGGATGTCCGCGATGTTGTCCAGCTCGGCGCCGGACGTGGGATACGTGTACGCCTCGACGCGCCCGCCGTCCCGGACCGCCGAAAGCTCCCGGTGGGCCCGTACCTTCTCCGCGGGCAGCCTGGTCAGCGGCATGCGCCGGGTGAGCAGGCGCGTGGCTACGAGGAGACCGGCTCCCGACCTGCGAGACGTGGTCAGGACCTCGACCGGCGCCTCGGCGCCGTCCGCGCGCGGGAAGCGGGCGGGGAACTCCAGGATGCCGTTCACGTCGGCGCCCCGGAAGGTGTAGATCGACTGGTCCGGGTCGCCGAACGCGACGAGGGAGCGTCCGCCCCCGGCGAGCGCGTGGAGCAGCCGCACCTGCGCGGGGTCCGTGTCCTGGTACTCGTCCACGAACACCGCGTCGTACTGCGCGCCGAGCGCCCGCGCGACCTCGGGGCGCCGAGCGAGCAGCACCGCGCGGTGCACCAGTTCCGCGTAGTCGAGCACTCCCTGCATGTCGAGCACGTCCAGGTACTCCGCGAGGAACGCCGCCGCGGCACCCCAGTCCGGGCGCCCCGCCCGGCGGGCGAAGGCGTCCAGGGCGTCGGGGCCGAGGCCCAGCTCACGGCTCCGGGCGAGCACCGCGCGCACCTCGTCGGCGAAGCCCCGCGTCGTCAGGCAGGCCCGCAGCTCGTCCGGCCAGCGGACGTGGGAACGCCCCTCCCCCGCCAGGTCGATCTGGCCCGCGAGGAGTTCCCGTACGGCCACGTCCTGCTCGGGACCCGAGAGGAGCCGCAGCGGCTCGACGAACAGATCCGCGTCCTGGTGCGCGCGGATGAGGGCGTAACAGAAGGAGTGGAAGGTCGTCGCCTGCGGGGCGTTGGCCGCGCCTATGCGCAGCGCCATGCGGTCGCGCAGCTCCACCGCGGCCTTGCGGCTGAAGGTGAGGACGAGGACCCGCTCCGGCTCCGTGCCCTTCGCGATCCGCGCGGCGACGGACTCCACGAGCGTCGTCGTCTTGCCCGTGCCGGGCCCCGCAAGGACGAGCAGCGGCCCTCCCGGATGGTCAACCACGGCACGCTGCGGTGCGTCAAGACGAGGGGGATCCACGTGCACCGGCGGAGTGCGCACCAGCCGATAGGCACCCCGGGCCCCCTGTCGCACCTGAGGGTGCGACGGGTGCCGGGTGTGCCGGGCGGAAGAAGTGGAGCTCACGTGGGTCGCCGGTCCTGGTGGGTGTACGTGGTGAAAAACGGCTGCGCGACGGGTGCGGGTGAAGTGCGCGGTACGAAGCGGAGTGAGGTGCGGGGGTGAGAAGCGAGATGAGATGCGGGGTGAGGGAAATGCGTGCTGTCGACGCTACGCCAGCGGGCGTGCGGGACGTGTGGCTTCCCTCGTACGAGCCAACCAGTGTGCGGGACGTACAGCTCCTCTCGTATGAACCGACCCCGGTGCGGGGCAAGTGGCTTCCCTCATACGAACCAGCCGGCACGCGAGACGAACGGCCTCCCTCACACGAACCAGCCGGCCCGCGAGACGTACGGCTTCGCTCATACGAACCAGCCGACGTGCGGAACGTAAGGCCTCCCCCGTACGGGCCACCGGCCCCCCGCGACGCCCCGAGATGGCCGAAGCTGTCAGGTGTGAGCCCCCGGAGCCTGCCGGAGAGCGGCACCGCCGCTCCCCGCCGCGTCGCCGCAAGGCGCGTCGCCACCCGCCGCCCCGCCCTCGCGCGCACCGGCGCCGTCCCAGCGCGCCCGCCGCATGTCGAGGCGCGGCACATGGCCCTCGGACGCGCGGCCCGCCTCACGCAGCGGCGTGCCCTCCGCGCGGTAGTGGCCAAGCGCCCGCAGTTCGTGGCCCGGCAGCAGCCGGCCGTCCGCGCGGACCACGCGCCACCACGGAACCGCGTCCCCGTAGAGGGCCATCACCCGGCCGACCTGTCGGGGGCCGCCCTCCTCCAGCCACTCCGCGACGTCCCCGTACGTCATCACCCGCCCCGGAGGGATCAGCTCCGCGACCTCGAAGACCCGCTCGGCGTACTCCGGGTACGTCGTGAGCCCCTGCTCCGATCCGCTCTCCTCGCTCATCCGGACCATCCTGCCGTACGCCACCGACACTGTGACGGGCCCGCGACAGAGTGTGCGGTAGGAGACAAACTGGTGCTCGGTGAACACTTTGCGACCCCGCATTGCACCCTGATGCCCCCCTCTGTCGGTGGGACATGCCACCATCGTGCGGGCGGTGACTGGTGATACGAGATCAAGAAGAGGCGACGGAGCAGCAGGATGTGTACCCCGATGAGACGGCGGGCACCCCTGCGGCCGAGGCGCACCCGGACACCGGTGGGCACTCCCTGACGAAGCGCGAGAAGTTCGAGAAGCACGGCAAGGACGAAGAGCCCGGCACGGACAGGGAGCCCGGCAGGACCGAGGACGCACAGGGCGGTCAGGGCGGTCAGGACGCACCCGACGCCCTCGCCCCCGGCAACCCGACCGGCGATCCCACCGACAACCCCACCGGCACCTGCGTAGACGAAGTCGAATCGCACACCGACCGCGTCGCCGGCGACGAACCGCTGCTCGCCGCGCGCGTGCACCGCCCCTCGGACCTGATGCGGCTGCTCGTCGGCGTCCTCGGGATCGTGGTGGTCCTCGCCATCGCCGCGTTCGCGCACGGCACGACGTCGGGGCTCGCCCAGGACATCGACAAGGGCACGGACCAGGCGCCCGACCTCCTGATCAAGTTCGCGGGCCTCACCGCGAGCATCGGCGTCCTGCTCGTCCCCGTCGCGTTCGCCATCGAGCGCCTGGTCAAGCGGGACGGTCTGCGCATCGCCGACGGCGTCCTGGCGGCCGTCCTCGCGCACGGCGTGACGCTCGCCACCGACCTCTGGGTCGCCAAGGCCGCCCCGGGCTCCATCCAGGAGGCGCTGACCCGCCCGTCGCCGGGCGATCTGCACGCGCTCACCGACCCCGTGCACGGCTATCTCGCACCGGTCATCGCGTACATGACAGCCGTGGGAATGTCCCGCAGACCGCGCTGGCGCGTGGTGCTGTGGGTGGTGCTGCTGCTCGACGCCTTCACCATGCTGGTCACCGGCTACACGACGCCGTTCTCGATCATCCTGACGGTCCTGCTCGGCTGGAGCGTGGCCTACGGAACGCTCTACGCGGTCGGCTCGCCGAACGTCCGCCCCACCGGCCAGACGCTCCTCGCGGGCCTGCGGCACGTCGGCTTCCACCCGGTGAGCGCGGCCCGCGAGGACGCCCCCGACAGCGAGCACGGCGACCGCGGCCGCCGCTACTTCGTCACCCTCGAGGACGGCCCGCCCCTGGACGTCACGGTCATCGACCGCGAGCAGCAGGCGCAGGGCTTCTTCTACCGCGTGTGGCGCAGACTCACCCTGCGAGGCATCACCCAGCGCCGCAGCCTGCAGTCGCTGCGCCAGGCCCTGGAGCAGGAGGCACTCCTCGCGTACGCGGCCATCGCGGCCGGGGCCAACGCACCCAAGCTGATCGCCACCTCCGAGCTCGGCCCCGACGCGGTGATGCTCGTCTACGAGCACACGGGCGGCCGCACCCTCGACTCCCTGCCCGACGACGTCATCACCGATGAACTGCTGTGCGACACCTGGCGGCAGGTGCAGGCGCTCCAGTCGCGGCGGATCGCCCACCGCAGGCTCGCAGGTGACGCGATCTTGGTGGATCGTTCCGGCACGGTGATCCTCACCGACCTGCGCGGCGGCGAGATCGCCGCCGGTGACCTGGTCCTGCGGATGGACATCGCGCAGCTCCTGACCGCCTTCGGGCTTCGCGTGGGCGCCGAGCGCGCGGTCGCCACCGCCCTCGACGTACTCGGCCCCGACACGGTCGCCGACTGTCTGCCGCTGCTCCAGCCCATCGCCCTGACCCGCTCCACCCGCGGCACCCTGCGCAAGCTGGCAAGGGAGCGTTCGCAGCGCGAGCGCGAGGCGGTCCTTGAGGCGTCCCGCAAGGACAAGCTGGCCCGCGCGGAAGAAGCGGAAGCCAACGCGGCGGAGCAGGCGGCTGAGACGGCCGACGGCGCCAAGGGCCCCGACCGCAAGACCGTGCGCGCGGAGAAGCAGGCCGAGAAGCAGGCGATAGACGTAGCGCTGGACCAGGCCCGCGAGGAGGATCTGCTCACCCAGATCCGTCACCAGGTGCTGCTCATCAGGCCGCAGGCGCCCGTCGAGCCGGCTCAGCTCGAACGGATCAGGCCGCGCACGCTGATCAGTTTCATCGCCGGTGCCATCGGCGCGTACTTCCTGCTCTCGCAGCTCACCCACGTCGACTTCAACACGATCGTCGCCGAGGCCGAGTGGGGCTGGGTCGCCGTGGCCGTGGCGTGCTCGGCGCTGAGCTACTTCGCGGCGGCGATGAGTCTGCTCGGCTTCGTGCCGGAACGCGTGCCGTTCCTGCGGGCGGTCCAGGCCCAGGTCGCGGGGTCGTTCGTGAAGATCGTGGCACCGGCCGCGGTGGGCGGCGTCGCGCTCAACACGCGCTTCCTGCAGCGCTCCGGAGTGCGTTCCGGCCTCGCGGTGGCGAGCGTCGGGGCCTCGCAGCTGTTCGGGCTCGGCTCGCACATCATGCTGCTGATGATCTTCGGTTATGTGACCGGTACGGAGAAGACGCCGTCCCTGTCGCCGTCCCGTACCGTCATCGCCGGTCTCCTCTCGGTCGCGGTGCTCGTGCTCGTGGTGACCGCGATCCCCTTCCTGCGCAAGTTCGTCGTCACGCGCGTGCGGTCGCTCTTCGCGGGCGTCGTGCCGCGCATGCTCGACGTGCTGCAACGCCCCCAGAAGCTGCTCACCGGCATCGGCGGCATGCTGCTCCTGACGCTGATGTTCGTGCTCTGTCTCGACGCTTCGGTGCGCGCCTTCACCACTTCGGAGATGAAGCCGCTGACCCTGGCCAGCGTCGCCGTGGTCTTCCTGGCCGGCAACGCGCTCGGCTCTGCGGCGCCCACGCCCGGCGGTGTCGGTGCGGTCGAGGCGACGCTCACCTTCGGTCTGATCGCGGTGGGCGTGCCCAAGGACGTGGCCGCGCCCGCGGTGCTGCTGTTCCGTCTCCTCACGCTGTGGCTGCCTGTGCTTCCGGGGTGGCTGTTCTTCAACCACCTGACAAGGAAGGGCCTTCTTTAGAACGGGCGGCCTTCTTTAAAGAAGGCCGCCCGTTCACGCTTCGAAGAAGGCCGCCCGTTCACGGAAGGACGAGCAAGCCACGGAAGGGCGAGCAAGCCGTGCGCCCCGTCTGCGCCCCCCGCAGGATGGGGAGCATGCCCAACCTCAAGGCGCGTGCCGCCGCCACCTTCGTCCTGCTGTCCGCAACCCTCGCGGCCTGCGGCGGTGACGGTTCCAAGGACTCCAAGGACACGGATCTGTCGGCCCAGGAGCTCAGCTGGAAGGACTGCCCCGCGCCCGACGCCGCCGAAGGCGGCGGTGAGGCCCCCTCCCCGCTCCCCGGCGGCGCCGCATGGCAGTGCGCCACCATGAAGGCCCCCCTCGACTGGGACAAGCCCAAGTCGGACACCATCGACATCGCCCTGATCCGCGCCGCGGCGAGCGGCGAGAAGGACCGGCGGATCGGCTCGCTCGTCTTCAACTTCGGCGGCCCCGGCGGCTCGGGCATCACCACGCTGCCCGCCTTCGGACAGGACTACGCCAAACTGCGCACCCGCTACGACCTGGTGAGCTTCGATCCCCGGGGCGTCGGCCGCAGCGCGGGCGTGAAGTGCGAGGACGACGAGAAGCTCGACGCGTACTTCCAGGAGGACTCCACGCCCGACGACGACGCCGAGCAGAAGAAGCTCGTCAAGAACGTGAAGGGCTTCAACGGAGCCTGCGAGAAGAACTCAGGCAAGGTACTCCCCCACGTACGCACCACCGACGCGGCCCGCGACATGGACCTGATGCGCCAGGTACTCGGCGACGACAAACTGCACTACTTCGGCATCTCGTACGGCACCGAACTCGGCGGCGTCTACGCCCACTTGTTCCCCAAGAAGGTGGGCCGTGCCGTCTTCGACGCGGTGGTGGACCCCACGGAGCCGGCCGAACAGGGCTCGCTGGGCCAGGCGAAGGGCTTCCAGCTCGCGCTCGACAACTACGCCAAGGACTGCACGTCGAAGGTCGAGGACTGCCCCGTCGGCGACACCGAGCAGGACGTCAAGGACAAGATCGCGAAGCTTCTGAAGGACCTGGACTCCAAGCCGCTGCCCGCTCAGCCCTCGCGCGAACTGACGCAGACCGCCGCCACGAACGGCATCGCGCAGGCGCTGTACTCCCAGGACTTCTGGCCGTACCTCACCGAGGGGCTCGACCAGGCGTACGACGGCGACGGCAAGCTGCTCATGACGCTCTCCGACTCCATGAACGGCCGCAACGAGGACGGCACGTACAGCAACCTCCAGGCCGCCAACATCTCCGTCAACTGCGCGGACGACAAGGCGCGCTACTCGCCGGAGTACGTCGAGAAGAAGCTCCCCGAGTTCCGCGAGGCATCACCGCTGTTCGGCGACTACCTGGCCTGGGGCATGGTCGGCTGCACCGACTGGGCCGTGGACGGCGCCGCCGACCACCCGGACGTCAGCGCACCGGGCGCGCCGCCGATCGTCGTGATCGGCAACACCGGCGACCCGGCCACCCCGTACGAGGGCGCGAAGAAGATGGCGGACGCGCTCGGCAAGGGCGTCGGCGTCGAGCTCACGTACAAGGGCCAGGGGCACGGGGCGTACGACAGCAAGAACAAGTGCGTGCGGAACGCGGTGAACGACTATCTCCTGGACGGCACGGTGCCCAAGGAGGGCACTGTCTGCTCGTGACGCGGCGGAGGCCGCACGACCCCCCGGGGCCACTGTCGGTGACCCCACTTACCATGGCTTGACTGTCTTCCGAGGGGGGAAGCGCTCCATGCCGCGTCTCGTACGGTCAGCCGCTCTGGCCGCCGCAGGAATACTGGTGGCGGGGCTCGCCGCCGGCTGCGGCGGTCCCGACGAGGGCAAGGACGACGCGAAGCCCGCGCCGACCGGCCCCGAGCAGTCGCCGAGACCCGCCCCCTCCTCCACCCTGCCCTCCTCGCTCACGAGCCAGCGGCTCGACTGGGGCGGCTGCAAGGCGACCGGCGAGGACCCCGCGCCCGGCTCCGAGTGGCAGTGCTCGCCCCTCAAGGTCCCCATGGATTACGAGAAGCCGGACGGCGAGACGATCGACGTCGCGCTGATCCGCCTGAGGTCCACCGGCAAGGGCGATCGCATCGGTTCGCTCCTGTTCAACTTCGGCGGGCCCGGCGGCTCCGGCGTCTCCATGCTGCCGTCGTTCGCCGACGACTACGAGAAGCTGCGCGAGCGCTACGACCTGGTGAGCTTCGACCCGCGCGGGGTCGGCGGCAGCGAGGGTGTGCGCTGCCGCAGCGACAAGGAGACGGAGGCCGCGGAGTCCGTCGACATGACCCCGGACACTCCGGCCGAGGAAGCGGCGTACTTCAAGGACGCGGCCGACTTCGGCGCGGGCTGCGCGCGCGACGCGGGCAAGTTCCTCGGCCATGTCTCGACGGTCGAGGCCGCTCAGGACATGGACGTGATGCGCCAGGTGCTCGGCGACGAGAAGCTGCACTACATGGGCGTCTCGTACGGCACCGAACTGGGCGGCGTCTACGCCCACTTGTTCCCCAAGAAGGCCGGACGCCTCACCCTGGACGCCGTCGTGGACCCGTCCGCGGACTCGGTGGGCCACGCCAAGAACCAGGCGCGGGGCTTCCAGCGCGCCCTGGAGAACTACCTGAAGTCATCGGGCCAGGACCCGAAGGCGGGCTCGCAGAAGATAGTGCGCCTCCTCAAGCGCCTCGACGCCCGGCCGCTGCCCGCTTCGGGCGACCGCAAGCTCACCCAGTCCCTTGCGACCACCGGCATCACGGTCACCCTGTACAGCCAGGACAGCTGGCCCGCCCTGACCCGCGGCCTGGAGCAGGCCGAGAAGGGCGAAGGATCGGCGCTCCTGGAGCTGGCCGACGCCTACAACGAACGCTCTCCGTCCGGCCGTTACAGCACGCAGAGCCACTCACAGCGCTCGATAGCCTGCCTCGACGCCAAGGACCGGACGACGCCCGCACAGGCGAAGGAGCAGCTCGGCGAGTTCCGCCGGATATCGCCGGTCTTCGGCGAGTTCATGGGCTGGGACACGGCGGGCTGGTGCCATCAGTGGCCGGTGGCCGGGCTGCACGACTCCCCCGACGTGAGCGCTCCGGGTGCGGACCCGGTCCTGGTCGTCGGCAACACCGGAGACCCGGCGACGCCCTACGAAGGCGCCAGCAAGATGGCGGACGAGCTCGGCAAGGGCGTCGGCGTCCAGCTGACCTGGAAGGGCGAGGGCCACGGGGCGTACGCCAGAGGCAGCGACTGCGTGGACGCCACGATCAACGACTACCTCCTGAACGGCAAGGCTCCGAAGGACGGCAAGGTCTGCGAGACGTGAGAGGGCCAGGGGGTTTCAGCCCGTCCGGCGTTTGAGGACGAGCCGTCAAGGCGACGCATTGCCCCCGGCCCGAAACGCCCCGCCATGGAAATGGGGCCCGCACCAGTAGGTGCGGGCCCCTTTCCGTTCAAGCGCTACGCCTAGTAAATCGGCTTCTCGGGCTCGATCTGGTTGACCCAACCGATCACGCCGCCGCCCACATGCACCGCGTCGCTGAAGCCCGCGGACTTCAGCACGGCGAGCACCTCCGCGGAGCGGACACCCGTCTTGCAGTGCAAGACGATCTTCTTGTCCTGCGGAAGGCCCTCAAGGGCGGTGCCCATGAGGAACTCGTTCTTCGGGATCAGCTTGGCGCCGGGGATCGAGACGATCTCCCACTCGTTCTGCTCGCGCACGTCGATGATCTCGATCTTCTCGTCCCCGTCGATCCACTCCTTGAGCTGCTTGGGAGTGATCGTCGAGCCGAGCGCCGCCTCCTGGGCCTCGTCCGACACGACGCCGCAGAAGGCCTCGTAGTCGATGAGCTCGGTGACGGTGGCGTTCGGGCCGCAGACCGCGCAGTCCGGGTCCTTGCGGACCTTGACCTGGCGGTACTGCATCTCCAGGGCGTCGTAGATCATCAGGCGCCCGACCAGCGGGTCGCCCACGCCGGCCAGGACCTTGATCGCCTCGGTGACCTGGATGGAGCCGATCGACGCGCAGAGCACGCCGAGGACGCCGCCCTCGGCGCAGGACGGGACCATGCCGGGGGGCGGGGGCTCCGGGTAGAGGCAGCGGTAGCACGGGCCGTGCTCGCTCCAGAAGACGGAGGCCTGGCCGTCGAAGCGGTAGATCGAACCCCACACGTACGGCTTGTTGAGCAGCACGCACGCGTCGTTGACCAGGTACCGCGTGGCGAAGTTGTCCGTGCCGTCGACGATCAGGTCGTACTGACCGAAGATCTCCATCACGTTCTCGGCTTCGAGCCGCTCTTCGTGGAGGATCACGTTCACGTACGGGTTGATGCCGAGGACGGAGTCCTTCGCCGACGCCGCCTTGGAGCGGCCGATGTCGGCCTGGCTGTGGATGATCTGGCGCTGCAGGTTCGACTCGTCGACCTCGTCGAACTCCACGATGCCGAGCGTGCCGACGCCCGCCGCGGCGAGGTACATCAGCGCCGGTGACCCGAGGCCGCCGGCGCCGACACACAGCACCTTGGCGTTCTTCAGCCGCTTCTGCCCTTCCATCCCGACGTCGGGGATGATCAGGTGGCGGGAGTACCTGCGGACCTCGTCGACGGTGAGCTCAGATGCTGGCTCGACCAGGGGTGGCAGCGACACGGAGACTCCGTTGGTCGGTATGTGGAAACGGTTGTTCTGTCCGTAACACTGCCACGCCCCTCTTCATTCCGAGACACCCGTTCCGATGCGCGAGACGATTTCGTCCCAGTACCCGGGCATGGACTCCCAGGGGTCACCGGCTCCCCCGACGTCCACCCGGTCGGTGAAGTAGATCGTCGACGCGCCCTGCCAGCGTGCGATGCGCAGCGCCTCGTCGAGATGGCCGCGCGGCATCCCGTGCACGAAGTGGCAGAAGCGCTCGGGCGGGTAGTCGGCGGTCCACTCGGCCACCTGTGACCAGCGGTAATCGCTCCAGGGACCCGAGAAGGTCACCAACTGGTCGGCGGATTCGGCGTATCCGGGATACGGGTGGGTGCCGTGTCCGAGGACGATGTGGGCGTCGTCGCAGAGCGCGCGCAGCGTCGTGACCGTCCTGCGCACCTCGGGGAGCGCCGCCCGCTCCGTGGGACAGCGGTCCAGCGAGAAGCCGTCGACCTGGTACCAGTCGAGGTAGCGGTGGGCGTCGGAGACGATCTCTCCGAAGCTGCGCGCCCCGTACGTCACGTCGAGGTGACCGAGAACACGTACGCCCGCGTTCCGCAGCCGTCCCGCCGCCTCCAGGCAGTGCGGGTCGGGCCGGTCCCCGGGACCCCTGCTCACATTCAGGACGACCCAGTCCAAAGGGGTCCCCGGCCGGGTCAGTTCGGACCATTCGCCCGGCGCGACGAGGGGGTGCGCGAAGCCGGGGATGCCGAAGCCCAGACGTACGTCGGTGTGTGCGGTTCCGGTGGCTGTGCTGGTCAGATGCGGCATGCCGCCTCCATCCAGATGTCGGCGAGTGACTCTTCGAGGTTGATCCGGGGGCGCCAGCCGAGCCGGTCGCGCGCGGTGCGCACGTCCGCCTGCTGCCAGCTGCCGCAGCCGTCCGGGTAGGGGTAGGCGGCGGGGTTCCCGTGCTCGGATTCGGCGCGGGGGTGCCCGATGGATTGCCGCAGGGCCCCTTGGTCGAGCTCGTGCAGGGCTCCGCCGTACCCGGCGACGCGCGCCAGGACGGCTGCCGCGTCACGAAGTCGTACGGCACGGCCCGCGCCGATGTTCACGATGCCCTGGGCCGCGGAGAGCGAGGCGGCGTGCACGGCGCGCGCCACGTCGCGTACGTCGATGAAGTCCCGCTGCACGCCCAGGCCCCCGAGCTTGAGCTCGCCGTCACCGGACTGCATGGCGCGCCGCATGGCCTCGGCGAGCCGCCCGAGCGGCGATCCGGCCGGGGTGCCGGGCCCCGCGGGCGAGAACACCCGCAGGACGACGGCGTCGAGTCCCGACCCGAGGACCAGCTCGGTGGCGGCGAGCTTGCTGACTCCGTACGGTCCGCCGGGCCTGGGCACGGCGTCCTCAGCGGTGGAGGATCCCGGCTGGCTCGGCCCGTATTCGGCGCCGCATCCGAGCTGTACGAGCCGCGCCCCGCATCCGCTGCGGCGCAGGGCCTCGCAGATCGTGGCGACGGCGACGGTGTTGTGCCGGGTCAGCTCGCGGGCACCGCCGCGTGTGGCGCCCGCGCAGTTGATGACGACGCCCGGGTGCACGGCGTCCAGGAAGCGGGTGAGCGCGCCGGGGCTGCCGCTCGCGAGGTCGAACCGTACGTCCGAGTCGTCTCCGCGGCCGAGCGCGGTGAGCTGCACCGCCGGGTCGGCGAGCAGCCGGTCGGCGACGAACCGGCCGAGGTATCCGTTGGCTCCGATCAGCAGCACCCTCATCGGGCGGCTCCCGGGTCGGTTGCGCGGATACTGGGGGTGCTCATCTGGCTGTCTCCTTCAGAGGGTTGCCGTAATTCACGGGGTAAGGCCCGCGGTGTCGGCCCCGCGGGAGAGAAGGCCTTCGAGGGCATCGAAGGCGTGGGAGGCATGGAGGGCATGGAGGGCTTCGAGTGCGTGGCGTCGGGTGAGCCGCGGCCGGCGGCGCGCACGCTCAAGACGTCCGGCCCGCGTGTGCGGAGGCCCGGCTGAGCACCCGCAGGGAATGGAGCAGCAGCACGCCCGCGGCGGCGCCGCACGCGACGACGGGGACGACACCGGGCCCCCAGGCCCGCATCGCGCCCTCCACCGGAGCGGCCAGCCACGCGCATCCCGGCAGCCGCCCCGCGAACACGCAGGCGACCAGGGCCGCCTCCGCGGCACCCGCGGCCCCCAGCATCAGCGAGGGCGCACGCGTGAACCCGTACGAGGAGAGCAGCCGGGAGAGCAGCAGCAGTGCGCCCAGCGCCCCTGCACCGGCGGAGACAGGTGCCGCCCGCAGGGCCGCGGCCCCCACGAGCAGGGCCGCCAGGGCGCAGAGGTAGAGCGCGATCACGCCGAGGAGCAACGGCCTTACGGAGGCGGTGAATTCGGTGAGCCCCCGGCTGAGGGAAAGCCTTCCCTGTGCACCCACGGCGAACAGCCGCACGCACCATGCCGCGGGCGCGACGGCGAGCGAGAGGCCAAGGGCGGCGGCGGTCGACGGCGCCCAGGGGCCGTCGGGCCCGCCGGAGACGGCGGCCCGCAGCAGCCCGTCGCCGAAGAGTGCGTACGCGACGAGGAAGCACGCCCACGCGCGCGTGGCGGGCAGGATCTGGTGCGCGGAACGCAGCGGGCCCCTACGGAGGACGATCCGCAGCGCGACGGCCACGGCGAGCGCTCCGCCGAGCCCCACCGCGAGCCGCGCACGACCCTGAGTCAGTTCAAGCCCCGCGACAGCGAGCCCGCACGCGGCACCCGGCAACAGTGCGAACAGCGCCCAACCGGCGGGTACTTCGGGCACGCTCCCCGGGGGAGGCGCCACGGGGACGGCGCGTTCCTCCTCGTCGCGCGGCACGCGCGCGTACATCTCCTCGGCGAGCGCGAACACGTCCCGGTGCCTGAACCGCGCGGCGGTCCGGTCGGTCACTCCGTGCGCCTCGAGTCCGGCGGCGATCTCCAGTGGGTCTACGGCCCGCGCACACAGTTCCTTGTGCCGGTGCATCAGCGCCTTCACCGGGTCGACGCCACCGCGCCGCACGGGACCGGCACCGGTCTCGGCACCGGATGCCGCCCCGCGCCAGGCCGCGGGCTCCCGTACGAGTGCCGCGTCGGCGACCAGTTCCTCCGACCGCACGTCCCACCCGCCGGGACTCACCGGAGCCCGAGGCGCGTCGACCTGCTGCTCCTTGCTCATACGCCCGCCCCTTTCAACTGCTGCGGCCCGTCGGTCTCGTGCGCCCAACTCGGCGCGCCCGCGTCCCCGCCGCCCGCGGCTCCCGCCCACCGGCCCGGCATGCGGGCCTCCGCCGGGTTGCCGAACGGCACCGGCTCGCCCGCGTCGTCGAGCGCCTCCCTGCGCACCGGGCAGCGCGAGACGATCTCCAGGTAAATGCCGCGAAATGCCTCGATGTTCTGCTCAACGGTGAACAGTTCGAGCGCCCGCGCACGCGCCGCCGCCCCGAGCCGTTCGCGCCGCCCCGCGTCGCGCAGCAGCGTCACGCACGCCTCGGCGAGCGCCCGCGGGTTGCGCGGCGGCACCACGAGCCCCGTGCCGCCGATGACCTCGACGACCGCGCCGACATCCGTGGAGACCGTCGCGCGCCCGCAGAACATCGCCTCGACCAGGCTGATCGGGAAGCCCTCTATGACGCTCGACAGGACGACGACACTCCCCGCGGCGTACGCGTCCGCAAGCTCGGGCACCTCGGGTGCGCCGATCTCCTCGAAGGACACGGGGTTGTCGCCGACGGCGTGCGCGCCCTGCGCCTCGTCGGGGAAGAGCTGCGCTGCGAGGGCCCGGCAGTGCGTGAGGTACGCGGCCGCCTCCGGGCCTTCCGCGGTCGCGCCGACGATGCGAAGGCGCGCCTTCGGCTCCTCCTTGCGGACCTCCGCGAAGGCGTGGAGCAGGGAGACAAGGTCCTTTGCGGGCTCGATGCGCCCGACCCAGAGGAGGGTGTCCGGGTCGCCCGGGTCCTCCCGCTCGCCGACCTCCGCGAAGCGGGACGCCTCCATGCCCGGATAGACCGTGCGCAGCTTGGCCCGCTCGGCCCCGCACCGCTCCTGCCAGCGGCGGGCGTGCGTGTTGCCGGGCGTGATGAACGTGGCCCGGCGGTACGCCTCGGCGGCGAGCTTGCCGTGGAAGGAGGTGAGCAATGCCCGCGCCGGCGCACTCAGGGCCTCGTCGCCGGTCGCGAGGTAGTGCGCACGCAGCTGCACGCCGTACTCGGTGACGAGGAGCGGCACTCCGGAGAAGTGCTTGGCGAGGAGGCCGGGGAGCGCCGCCGGGCCGCCGGACGTGGCGTGGCACAGGTCCACCGCGCCGAGGCCGTCGTCGCCGTACCAGTCGAGGGAGAGCGGGCGAAGCGCACGCTCCAGGAGGCCAGCCACGGTGAGCAGGTCGGGTACCCGTGCGGTGCGTGCGGCGCGGAGTGCGCCCGGCGCGCGGCACGCGCTCTCCAGGGCGCGCACGGCCGCTTCGGAGCACAGGGCACCGACGAGGCCGCCCTCGTCGCGGGCGAGTTCGGCGAGGCCGTAGAGCGCACTGCTGAAACGGTCCGCCACCACGCTGGAGGTGCCGGGGGCACAGTCGCACACTGCCGAGGCCAGCTCGCCGAAGCACTCCGTGAAGCGCCGCCGCGCCCGCCGTCCGTACCCGGCTTCGGAGGCGGTGTCGTCGTCGACCGTCCACAGGGGCGCCGTCCGTACCCGTTCCACCTGGGGCGGCAGCTCGATCCAGCCCTGCGCCTCCTGCCGCTCGCTGCGGCTGAGTGCGTAGATGTCGAATTCGTGCTGCCCGAGCCCGCGCACGAGCCGGTCACACCAGAGCCTGGCGTCACCGCTCACATACGGATAGCCACCCTCCGTAAGCAGTCCGATGCGCACGCGTACACCCCCGATCTCCCATATGGAGAGCCGCCGTTGGGCCGGCGGCTCGCAGCGGGACGAACGTATGCGGACATGCAGGTGGCGTGATGGACGGTTGTCCATCACGCCACCAAAAGGGGTGAACGCCCGTAACTTTCCCGCGCCGGTAGCGTTCTGTCGCGCTATGAAGCCCGGAGAGCGCTCTTTGGCTACGGAACGTTAAGCTGCGGCCAGCTCCCTGCGGGCCGTGCGGCGCTGCGCCGCGGCCTCCGGATCGAGCGCGGGCACGGCGGCCAACAGCTGCCTGGTGTACGCCTGTCGCGGCGCTTCGTACATCTCGTCGACGGAGCCCTGCTCGACGATCCGCCCCTGCCGCATCACCGCGACCCGGTCGCTGACCTGGCGTACCACCGCGAGGTCGTGCGCGATGAAGACGAGGGCGAGCCCGTGCTCCTCCTGCAGTTCGGCGAGCAGCGCGGTCACCTGCGCCTGCGTCGTCACGTCGAGCGCCGACACCGGCTCGTCGCACACGATGACGCGGGGCTCGGCGGCAAGGGCCCGCGCGATCCCGACGCGCTGCCGCTGGCCGCCGCTGAACTCGTGCGGATAGCGCCCGTAGTACGCCGGATCGAGCCCGACGCGCTCCATGAGGGCGCTCACGCGTGCGCGCACGACGGCTTCGTCGCGCTCGCCCCGCGCGCGCAGCGGATCAGCGATGGACTCCCCGATGCCGCGGCGCGGATTGAGCGAGGAGACGGGGTCCTGGAACACCATCTGCACGCCCGCCCGTACACCACGGCCCGACGGCGCAGACCCACCACCGCGGTCCGCACCCCCGTTCGCCGCGCCCCCGTGCCGGATCTCCCCCGCCGAAGGTTCGAGAAGTCCCACCAGCATCCGCCCGAGGGTCGTCTTGCCGCTGCCGCTCTCCCCCACGATCCCGAGCGTCTCCCCCCGGCGGACCGTGAGCGACACCCCGTCCACCGCGGCGAACGCACGCTTGCCGCGCCCGAACTCCCGCCGCAGACCGACCGCTTCGAGTACGACGTCGCCCTGCGCGGGGGCGGCCGCTTCCCGCGGCGAGTCCACCCGGGGCACCGCCCCGAGCAGCTCGCGCGTGTACGCCTCGCGCGGCGCTCCGAGAACCTCACGTACGGGCCCGCGTTCGACGGCCCGCCCGTACCGCATGACCAGGACGTCGTCGACGCTCTCCGCCGCGACACCCACGTCGTGCGTGACCAGGAGCAGGCCCATTCCGGTCTCGGCCCGCAGCACGTGCAGCAGGTCGAGGATCTGGGCCTGCACGGTGACGTCCAGGGCGGTCGTCGGCTCGTCGGCGATCAGGAGCTCGGGCTCGCAGGCGAGCGCCATGGCGATGAGCGCGCGCTGCCGCATGCCGCCGCTGAACTCGTGCGGCCGGGACCGCGACCTGCGCGCCGCGTCCGGGATGCCCACCCGGTCGAGCACGTCGACGGCACGCGCGCGTGCCGCCCTGCGCGAGGCCCCGGTGTGCACGCGGTACACCTCGGCGATCTGGTCGCCCACCGCGTAGTACGGGTCCAGGGACGACAGCGGGTCCTGGAAGACCATCGCCGCCTTCCCGCCCCGCAGCCGCCGCAGCTCGGCACCGGACGCTTCCTGTACGTCGATGCCGCCGACCCGCACCTCACCGCCGACGTGCGCGCCGGTGCCCCGGTGGAGCCCGAGCAGCGCGGAGGCCACCGTGCTCTTGCCGGACCCCGACTCGCCGACGAGGCCGAGCGCGCCGCCTTTTTCCAGCGTGAAGGAGAGCCGGTCGACGGCGCGCGTCTCCCCGAAGTCGACCACCAGATCGGTCACTTGGACGAGGCTTTGCACCTTGCCGGGGACCGGGCTCATGACAGGACCACCCTTCGGTCGGCCACCGCGTAAAGAACGTCCGCGACGGCGTTGGCGAGCACCACGAAGAAGCCGGTCACCAGGACCATGCCGACCACGACCGGCAGGTCGACCTCCTTGACCGCGTGCACGAGTTCGCGCCCCATGCCGGGCAGGCCGAAAAGCGTCTCGCTGAGCACGGCACCACCGAACATCGACCCGAAGTCGTTGGCGCTCATCGCGATGACCGGGGCGATCGCGCCCCGCAGGGCGTGCTTGCCGATGATCGAGCGCTCCCCGACGCCGTACGCACGGAACGTCCGCACATGGTCGTCGGCGAGGGTCTCCAGCATCGAGGCGCGGGTGAGGCGCGCGTACTTGGCGGCCTCGATCAGCGCCAGGGAAAGCCAGGGCAGGAGCAGGTTCCAGGCCCACTGCTGGGGGTCGTCGGTGAACGGTACGTACTGCGGGAAGGGCAGCCAGTTCAGCTGGCCGCAGACCACGATCATCAGCAGCAGGCCGATGACGAAGACGGGCGTGGCCGTGCCGGCGAGGGTGACGCCGGTCAGGACGCGCTCGGTGACGCGCCCGCGCCGCCAGGCGGACAGGACGCCGGTGCCGACGCCGAGGATCAGCCACATCACCATGGCGCCGAGCGCGAGCGACCCGGTGACGGGCAGCTTCGCCAGGATCAGCTGGGTGACCTGCTGGTCGCTCTGGTAGGAGAGCCCGAGGCAGGGGGCGTCGCAGTGCTCCGTGCCGGTGCCCGTCGAGTAGTCCTGGCCGGCGAAGATGCCCTGGAGGAAGTCCCAGTAGCGGACGTACACCGGATCGTCGAGCCGCAACTGTTCGCTCACCTGCGCCACTTGGGCCGGTGAGCAGCGCGGACCGCAGGTGATCTGGGCGACGTCGCCGGGAGCGACGTAGAAGACCGCGTAGATGATCACGGAGATGGCGAGCAGGGTGACAAGGGCGCCGATCGCGCGCCTCAGGAGGAAGCCGGTCATGCCGTGCAGAAGGCCGGTCACGCCTTGCGAGAGGCCGGTCATGCCTTGCCCTCCCGCTTCTGCCCGGTGCCGATCCGCAGCCGCGACGCGGCCCGCGGATCGAGCGCGGTCCGCACGCCGTCGCCGAGGACGGTCAGCGCGAGCACCGTCACGAACAGCGCCCCCGCGGGCAGCAGTAGGTACTGCGGCGCGGCCTGGTACCAGATGTCGGCCGAGGTCAGCATCTGTCCCCAGGAAGCGGTGGGCGGTTTGACGCCGACGCCGAGGAAGGAGAGCGCGGCCTCCACCGTGATGTTCAGCGGGACGAGCAGCGCCGCGTAGGTGATGACGGGGGCGGCGAGCCCCGGCAGGAGTTCGCGGCGCGCGATGCGCCAGGTGCTCCAGCCGCTGAGCCGGGCGGCGGCCACGTAGTCGAGCTCCTTGAGGGTGATGGTCTGCGCGCGCACGATCTTGGCCGTACTGCCCCAGGCGACGAGCCCGATGACCAGGGCGACCAGGACGGGACGCGGGAATCCGCTGGGCACGATCGCCATCAGGGCGAGCGAGAGGACCATCAGCGGCATGGCGACGATGACGTCGGTGGCGCGGCTGAGCACCTGGTCGACCAGGCGGTTGCCGAGCCCGGCCGCGATGCCGATGGTGACGCCGAGCAGCACCTGCACGAAGGTCGCGGCGAAGGCGACGCCGAGGGAGACCCGCGCGCCGTACACGAGACGGGCGAACAGGTCGCGTCCGGTCTGCGGCTCGACGCCGAGCCAGTGTTCGGCGCTCATCCCGCCGAACGAGCCGATCGGGACGCCGCCGCGCCCGGAGTCGATGAGGTCGGGGTGGTACGTACTGGGGTCCTGGCCCTCGATGGCGGTGAGCAGCGGCGCGGCGAGCGCGACCAGGACGAGCAGCGCGACGACGACCGCCGCGACGAGGGCGGCGCGCTGCGTACGCAGCCGCCGCCAGAACTGACGGGCACCGGAAGTCGGGGCGGGCGCCGTGACGCCCGTCCCCGCTTCCGAGGCCAGAAGGGCCTCGCTCATGGTGATGTGACCAGTAGCCCTTACTTGACCGCGACCTGCGAGACGTCAAGGACGCCCGTCCAGTCACTGATCACGATGTTCTTGACGTCCTTGCCGTAGAGGCGCTTGTAGACCGGGTGGAAGAGCGGCACGGTCAGGGCCTGCTCGCCGATCTTCTTGTCGAGTGCGCCCCAGCGCTTCGCGGCCGCGTCGAGGTCGGTGAGCTTGTTGATCTCGTCGATCTCGTTGTTGACCGACTTGTCGTCCAGGAAGCCGGTGTTGAAGTTGGCGCCGTCCTTCACGATCTGCCGCCCGTCGAAGATCGGGGCGAGGAAGGGACCGCCGGAGGGCCAGTCGGCACCCCAGTGGGCGAGGAAG
Source organism: Streptomyces sp. NPDC055189 (assembly GCF_053606765.1). Classification (NCBI taxonomy): domain Bacteria; kingdom Bacillati; phylum Actinomycetota; class Actinomycetes; order Kitasatosporales; family Streptomycetaceae; genus Streptomyces; species Streptomyces sp. NPDC055189. Next base: position 24,025 of record NZ_JBSGSG010000036.1, on the reverse strand, counting down.
AGGCCGGGCTCGTCCTTGGCGCTGTGCACCTTGTCCTTGTAGTCGTTGTCTTCGAGACCCTGGAGCTTGACGGTGATCCCGGCCTTCTTCAGGGCGTCCTGGATCGACGTGGCGATCTCCGGGCTCGTCTCGAAGTCCTTGGCGTTGGAGTGGGTCAGCGTGATGGTGAGCCCGTCCTTGTGACCGGCTTCCTCAAGAAGCTCTTTGGCCTTCTTCGCGTTGCCGGACTTGCCCGCCGGGAAGTGGTCGTACTTCGTGTATCCGAAGGACTTCTGGTCGGGCAGGTACGTGGTCGCGGGCTCGGCGAGCGACGAACCGCCGGCCGCGTTGACGACCGACGAACGGTCGACGGCGTACGAGATGGCCTGGCGCACCTTCGGGTCGTCGAAGGGCTTCACCTTGGGGTTGAAGGCGAGGTAGTTCGTGTATCCGAAGTGCCCGGTGCCCACGCGCGACGCCAGTGCCTTGTCGCCGGTGACCTTGGCGAGTTCGGCGGGGCCGAGGTTCGTGTCGGTGGTCACGGCGGCGGCGTCCGCGCCCTGGCCGGCCGAGAGCCGCTGGTTGATGACCGAGGAGTTGAGGCCGGACCGCACGTCGATCTTGTCCGGGTAGGCCTTGCGCTCGGGGTCGGTCTTCGCCGACCAGTGCGGGTTGCGCTCCAGGGTCAGGCGCTCGCCGTCGTTCTCGTTCCTGACGACCTTGTACGGGCCGGACGAAACCGGGTGCTCCTCGTACTTGGTGCCCTTGTCCTTGCTCTTGGGGACGGGCGTGAACTGCGTCTGCGTCGCCAGATAGGGGAATTCGCCCTCGGGCTTGTTCAGGTGGAAGACGATCGTGCGCTCATCGGGCGTCTCGATCGACTCAAGTCCCTTGCCGCTCTTGTCCTTGTAGGGCCCGGCGTACTTGTCGCCGCCGATCAGCCAGTCCCTCAAGTAGGGCGCGCCGCCCGAGAGTTCACCGGCGAAGGAGCGCTCGATGCCGTACTTGATGTCGGCGGAGGTAATCGGCGATCCGTCCTCGTACTTGAGCCCTTCCTTGAGGGTGTACGTCCACACCGTGGCGTTCTTGGACGACTTGCCGAGGTCCGTGGCGAGGTCCGGCACGACCTCCGAGCCCTTGGCGCCGTCCTCGCGGTTGCGGGTGGTCAGGGTGCGGAAGACGAGCGAGGGGACGTTGCCGCCGCCGGAGGTGTAGAGCCGCGCCGGGTCGAAGTCGACCTGCGGCTGGCTGTTGAGGACAGTGAGCGTGCCGCCCTTCGCGGGCTTGCCCTCGGCGCCGCCGTTCCCGGCGTCGTTGTCCTCGGGGCCCGCGCAGGCGGCGGCGCCCGCTGCCAGGACGAGGCTGACGGATGCCGCTGCCACGCGGCGGGCTATGACGGACGGTTGACGCATGGGAAGGGGCCTCTCGGAGAACCAAATGGGGCAAAAAGCGCAGAGCTCGCCCCGGGGTCGCCGAAAAGGGTCAGTCAGGACCGCAGAGGGTGCGGAAGGTGCAGCAGAGGGTCCCGAGAGAAAGCGACGCACACGCCAGGGGCGGGCGTCAGCAACAGTGAATGTCGGACACGCAGAGCGCGGTCACGCCAAAGAGCGCCAGCTCAAGGGCGGCGCGCGAGGAGGCGTGACGAGGCGACATGCGGAGAAATATGAACGAACTTTCGGCAGATGTCAAAGCTTGTGATCCAGAAATGACCGCATGCCGGTCACTTCTGTCTCAACTCGTGGGCTCAACTTTTGGGAAACGCCCAGGGGTTGGCCTTGCACTTGATTCCGTCGTGGTCGAGGAACTTCGTCTGCTGCTGCATGACCGGCGCGAGCTGGCCGTCCTTCGTGCAGTCCGTGTGGTTGAAGCCGAGCCGGTGACCGACCTCGTGATTGATCAGCATCTGCCGGTACGGATAGATGCGGTCGCCGTAGGTCTTGGCGCCCTGCGCCCACCGATAGGCGTTGATCATGACGCGGTCGGTGGCCGCGGAGTCACAGGAAACGTTCTGCTGAAGGGTGTCGAGCCCTGATTTCGCGCACCATTTGCCGGTCGTCCCGGGGCTCGCGAGCGTGATGACGAAGTCGGGCTTCCCCGAGGAGATCCGCTCGAAGGTCCGGCCGCCGCCGTGCGCCCAGCTCCGGTCGTCGTTCAGGGTCTTCTGCACGGCCGAGGCGAACAGCTCGCCGTCCAGACCCATGCCCTTCTCGACGTCGACGCGGTAGCGGAACTTCTGCCCCTTGCCGGGCGCCTTGTCGAACCCTGCCATCGCGTCGAAGTCGCCGGACGCCGTGAGCTTGGCGTCGAGCGGGTACTTCTTGGCCATCTTCGCCTCGTATGTCGCCGGGGCGGACTCCGGAGGCGTGGGCCGGTCGTCAGAGCGGGACGCGTCCTCACCCGCGGCGCGCTTCTCCTGACCCTCCGCGGCCTGCGTCCGGGGAGCGGAATCCTTGGGCCCGTCGGTCACCTGACCGGCCACGACGACCGCGAGGACGGTGGTGACGGCGGCGGCCGCGATCCCGGTGAAGGTGCGGCCCTTGCCGCCTCCCTTGCCGGCTTCGGCCTCGGCCTCGTCGTCCGCGATGCCGCCGGGACCGCCGGGACCGTCGGACCCGTCGGCGGCGGACCAGAGCTCTCCGTGCGCTTCCTCGTCCTCGTCGACCGCGCGGTCCCAGTCGGTGACGGAGGCGTACGGGTCGCGGGGCGGGGCGCCTGCCGACGCGGGGGCGGGGGCGGACGCGGCGGCCGTACCGGTCCTGCCGGCCATGCCGGTCGTGTTGATCGCGCCGGTCGAGAAGAGGTCATCCTCCGCCGACTCGTCGCCGAACGCGTCCACGTACTCACGGCGGGGCCCCGGCATGCGGGGCGGCGCGGTCCGCGCACCCGGCGTTCCGTAGACGGCACCCGGCCGCGGCCCTGATCCCCATCCACCACCGGGCTCACGCTGCTCGGGATGCCCGCCACGGACGTGCGGCGAGCCGTGCGGCGGGGTGGCCTGCGGGACTCCGCGGGGCGGGGTGGCCTGGGGAACTCCGCGCGGAGGCGTGGCCTGCGGGATGCCGTGCGGAGGCGTGGCCTGCGGGATGCCGTGCGCGGGCGTGCCGCCGTCCCCCGGAGCTCGTCTGCGGCGCCCCGTGCCGGGACCGGGCGGTCGTGCGCCCTGTGTCGACGTTATGTCGGTGGTATCCGTGCTGCCCGTGTTGTCTGCGAGGTCGGTCGAACCCCGGCGGCTATGACGTCCCACTCGCCGCCTCAGCTCCCTGCGTCCGACTGACCGGATGCTTGCAATTCGTCCGTGTCCGCGAGCAGTTCGCGGATTGCCGTGGCCACCGTATCCGGATACTCCATCATCGCCACATGCCCCGCCTCCGGCAGCGTGAGAAGCCGTGAGTCACGGAACGCGGCGGCGGCCCTGCGGGCCATGCGGAACGAGACGAGCAGGTCCCGGCCACCGTAGATCAGGAGGGTCGGCGCGAGCACCCGTTCGGCCTGCCGCCACAGGCCGTGCTGCCCGCCCAGTGTGTACGCGTTCACGATGCCGCGCGCCGAGCGGGCCATCGCGTCCCACATGTACGGGAGGGCGAGCCTGCGCTCCATCTCCCGCACGGCCGCGCTGTACCCCTCGGGCGAGACCCGGCCCGGATCGCCGTAACAGAGCGCCATGACGCCGCTGACCCGCTGCTCGGCCGTCCAGTCCTTGGTGAGCCGGGTGAACAGACTCGCCACGCCGGGCACCGCGAGCAGCCCGGTCGGCAGTGCCGTGCGCTGCACCCGCAGCTCCGGGAGCGCGGGCGAGACCAGGGTCAGGGTGCGCACCAGGTCGGGGCGGACGGCGGCCACGCGGGTGGCGACCGCGCCGCCCAGCGAATTGGCGATCAGGTGCACGGGCCCGTCGTCGCGTGCGTCCAGATAACGGATGACCGCGCGCGCGTGCCCCGTGACCGAATAATTGCCGTCGTCCGGCGGCGGCGAGTCGCCGAACCCCGGAAGGTCGATCGCCGCGCAGTCGACGACGTCCTCGAGCAGCGGCATCAGGGCCGACCAGTTCTGCGAGGAGCCGCCGAGCCCGTGCACGAACAGCGCGGGCGGCAGTCCCTCGCGGACCGACGGCCTGGAACGCACCGAAAGCGTGAGCCCGGGGAGCGTGACCGAGTCCAGCCGCTCGCCCGCAGCGACCGCGACGGCACCCGGTTTGGGTGCGACGGAAGCGGCGATCACATGCGGCAGGTCGGTCGAAGACATGCGGCAATGTTACGAGACGATCACACGGTGGTTCATGTGTTCGCCGTCACAGATCCAGCCGAAGTCGCACAGAGATCGCGTAGCGCCCGCTCCGGCTCTCTCCTAGGCTCGTAGAAGAGGGATGACAGAGAGATGGCAGAGAGATAGAAGAGGACGAACAGGGCACTCGCATCACTAGTCCGCTAGGGAAGAGAGCCACGATGACCGTCGACCCGTCCGACCCCGAGACCTTCGAGGTCGAACAGACCCCCGATATCGCCGACCAGAGCCCCGAGGCACCGGAGGCCGATGCCGCGGAGCAGCAGACCGATCTCGCGCCGCGCGAGGACGACTCCTTGCAGGACGCGAACACGGACGCGGCCAACGAGGCCGACCTTGCCGAACAGGCCCGCGTCGTCAGCATCGACGAAGACGACTATCGCTGAGCTGCCCGTGTTTGCCCTGCTACGCACGGCTTTCCCGGTTATCCAGTCCGTGAAATTCTCAGCTCGTACCGCGCACATCAGGGTTACCGAAAAGTACGATGGCCGCGCGGCGCACACCGCACATTCACGATCATGGGAGGCGGCGTGACAGCCATCGAGCAGACAGAGGCAGCGCGCCCGCGGGGCACACGCCTGCCGCGTCGTGCCCGACGCAATCAGTTGCTGGGCGCGGCGCAGGAGGTTTTCGTCGCGCAGGGGTATCACGCGGCGGCGATGGACGACATCGCCGAGCGGGCCGGAGTCAGCAAGCCGGTGCTGTATCAGCACTTCCCCGGCAAGCTCGACCTGTACCTCGCCCTGCTCGACCAGCACTGCGAATCACTGCTGCAGTCCGTCCGTACGGCACTCGCGTCGACGTCGGACAACAAGCTGCGCGTGGCGGCCACGATGGACGCCTACTTCGCGTACGTGGAGGACGAGGGCGGCGCTTTCCGCCTGGTCTTCGAGTCCGACCTGACGAACGAGGCCGCGGTCCGCGAGCGCGTGGACCGGGTGACGCTGCAGTGCGCGGAGGCGATCTGCGAGGTCATCGCCGAGGACACGGGGCTGCCCCGTGACGAGGCGATGCTGCTCGCCGTGGGCCTCGGCGGCTACTCACAGGTGGTCGCCAGGTACTGGCTCGCCAGCGGCAGCACGGTCCCGCGCGAAAAGGCGGTGGAACTGCTCACCTCGCTGGCCTGGCGCGGCATCGCGGGCTTCCCGCTGCACGGCGTGGACGGCCACTGACCCGGATTCTCCGGTCCGGCTCTCCGGCCCGGTTCTCCGTTCCGGCATTCTGTTCCCGATCTCTGTTCGCTACTGGCGTGCAGCGGCGGAAGCATACGCATCGCCGCACCGGGCTAATGTGTGCTGAGTACGGCGCGGACGGCCGCGCACATCACTGACCGTCGGAGGGACAAAGCCGTGGAGGTCAAGATCGGCGTGCAGTACGCGCCCCGCGAGATCGTGCTGGAGAGCGGCCAGAGTGCCGAGGAAGTCGAGCACGCGGTGTCCGAGGCGCTGACCGGCAAGTCGCCGCTGCTGAGCCTCGTGGACGACCACGGCCGCAAGGTCCTGGTTCCGGCCGACCGCCTCGCGTACGTCGAGCTCGGCGAGCCGACCGCACGCAAGGTGGGCTTCAGCGCCCTGTAGTCCGGGGCGCTGCACGCAGGACGAACAACGGGAACGGCCCGGTGGTCATGAACCACCGGGCCGTTCCCGTGCGTTGAAGCGCCCCCTAACCCCCCTTACGGGGAGGAGCTCCGCGAGCGCTCGAAGTGGACCCGAAACGGGCTCGGAGTGGGCTTGGAGGATTGCATTCCGGCCGCCGGGGGTAAGACCGGCTACGACCGTTTTGCACCTGGCCGCGAGGGAGGAACACCCTGTGATTCTGGAAGCACTCGGCTCTGCACTGCTCGGTTTCGCCCTGGCATGGGCAGCGGCCCACCGACTGGCCCACCGGCTCCCCGCACGCAGTCTGGTCCTGTCGACCGGCGCGGCGGGCGGCGTGATCGGCGCCATCGTCGCGCACATGGCCCTCGGCGCGGGCCACGCCCCCGGCACACTGGCGGGCGCGGTAGCCGTAGCAGCGGCCCTGCTCTCACTCCTGCTCCGCCCCACCCGCAGCCGCGTACGCCGTCGCTCAGCGACGGCGTAGGGGCGGGGGCGCCCCGCAAGGGGCGCGGGGAACGGCGCGACCGGCCACCACGCACCGCAAAGACGAACACCAGCGATCAGCCCCGTAAGGGGCGCGGGGAACGGCGGGACCGGCCACAACGAACCCGCACAGGCCCACAAGGGGCGCGGGGAACTGCGCGGCAAGCCACAGCGGGCCCGCGGCAAAAAGGCGCCCCCCGTTCCCCGGAGCCCCGCGACTACGCGGCGAGCCCGAGCGCAGCCATCCGCTTCGTATGCGCCTCAGTGATCCGAGAGAACATCCGCCCGACCTCGGCAAGGTCGAACCCATCGGCAACGCCCCCGACCAGCATGGTCGACAGAGCGTCACGATCGGCGACCACCCGCTGCGACTGCGAAAGCGCCTCCCCCATCAAGCGTCGAGCCCACAGCGCGAGCCGCCCGCCGACCCGCGGGTCCGCCTCGATCGCGGCCCGCACCTTCTCCACGGCGAAGCTCGCGTGCCCCGTGTCGTCGAGCACACCGAGGACGAGACGACGGGTGTCACCGTCGAGCCGCGCCGCCACCTCGCGGTAGAAGTCACTGGCGATCGAGTCACCCACGTACGCCTTGACAAGACCCTCGAGCCAGTCGGACGGCGCCGTCTGGCGGTGGAAGCCGTCGAGCGCGGCCACGAAGGGCTCCATCGCCTCGGTGGCGTCCGCGCCGATCGCGGTGAGCCGGTCCCGCAACTGCTCGAAGTGATGGAATTCCGCCGACGCCATCTTCGCCAGCTCCGCCTTGTCGCCGAGCGTGGGCGCCAGCTTCGCGTCCTCGGCGAGCCGCTCGAACGCCGCGAGCTCTCCGTAGGCGAGCGCTCCGAGCAGGTCCACGACCGCGGCGCGGTAGTGCGGCTCGTCGGCAGCGGCCTTCCAGTCCAGGGCGGCGATTCCAGTGGGTTCGGCAGGTGTGTCAGCGGCGGTGTCAGGCGTCTCCATAAACCGCACAATAGCCCGCTCGCAGCAACGTGTAAGGGCCTGGTCAGTGACTGTGACGACGACTACGTGACGAATTCGCCAGACACGGCTGCGAGATTCCGGGGTACAGTGGTAATGCGCCCGCCGAATATTCGTCGGGCCGTACGAATGAGGATGCCCGGTCGGAGGCCCGATCGGCTCCGACCCGACAGCCCTCCAGGCGGCCCGCGAAGTGCGGACGGCACGAGGAGGGAACCTCAGCGGTACGAGCGCTCGAGCGCAGGCAGTGGTCCCGCGCCCCCGGCCCCGCCCCCCAAGCAGCCGGCGGTAGTGGCACGGTCACGACCCCCAGCGTTCGCCTCGGACTGCGTCTCACAGAAGAGGCAATGCCCTGACTACGACTTTCCGCGATCTCGGAATTCTTCCCGAGACGGCCGAGGCCCTTGAGGCCGTCGGCATCATCAGCCCTTTCCCCATCCAAGAGATGACGCTCCCCGTGGCGCTCTCCGGGACCGACGTCATCGGCCAGGCCAAGACCGGCACCGGCAAGACGCTCGGCTTCGGACTCCCGCTCCTGGAGCGCGTCACCGTCCCCGCGGACGTCGAGGCGGGCCGGGCCAAGCCCGAGCAGCTGACCGACGCCCCGCAGGCGCTCATCGTCGTCCCCACGCGTGAGCTGTGCCAGCAGGTCACGAACGACCTCCTGACCGCCGGCAAGGCCCGTAACGTCCGCGTCCTCGCCATATACGGCGGCCGTGCGTACGAGCCGCAGGTCGAGGCCCTCAAGAAGGGCATCGACATCGTCGTCGGCACGCCGGGTCGTCTCCTCGACCTCGCGGGCCAGAAGAAGCTCAACCTCAAGCACATCAAGTGCCTGGTCCTCGACGAGGCCGACGAGATGCTCGACCTGGGCTTCCTGCCCGACGTCGAGCGGATCATCAACATGCTGCCGGCGAAGCGTCAGACGATGCTGTTCTCGGCGACCATGCCGGGCGCGGTCATCGGCCTGGCCCGTCGGTACATGTCGCAGCCCACGCACATCCGCGCCACCGCGCCGGACGACGAGGGCCAGACCGTCGCGAACACCAAGCAGCACGTGTACCGCGCGCACAACATGGACAAGCCCGAGATGGTCTCGCGCATCCTGCAGGCCGAGGGCCGCGGACTCGCGATGATCTTCTGCCGTACGAAGCGGACCGCCGCCGACATCGCCGAGCAGCTCGAGAAGCGCGGCTTCGCCTCGGGCGCCGTGCACGGTGACCTCGGGCAGGGCGCCCGTGAGCAGGCGCTGCGCGCGTTCCGCAACGGCAAGGTGGACGTACTCGTCTGCACCGACGTCGCCGCACGCGGCATCGACGTCGGTGGCGTGACGCACGTCATCAACTACCAGTCCCCCGAGGACGAGAAGACGTACCTGCACCGCATCGGCCGTACGGGCCGCGCGGGCGCCAAGGGCATCGCGATCACGCTGGTCGACTGGGACGACATCCCGCGCTGGCAGCTGATCAACAAGGCGCTGAACCTCGGCTTCAACGACCCGGTCGAGACGTACTCCAGCTCCCCTCACCTGTACGAGGAGCTGAGCATCCCGGCGGGCACGAAGGGTGTCCTGCCGCGCGCCGAGCGGACCCGCGCCGGGCTCCGCGCCGAGGAGATCGAGGACCTCGGCGAGACCGGCGGCAAGGGTGGCTCGCGCGGACGCGACCGCGACCGTGGTGGTCGTGACGGCGGCCGTGACGGCGGCCGTGACCGTGACCGGGGGCGCGCCCCCGAGGCGGAGCGCGAGCCGCGTGAGGCGCGTACGCCGCGCCGTCGCCGCCGCACGCGTTCGGGCACGCCGCTGGAGGCTCCCGCCACGCCGGTGGCCGAGGCCGCCACCACCGAGGCAGCACCCGCAGTTGCCGTGGCTGAGCCGACGGAGCCGCGTACGCCGCGCCGACGTCGCCGGACGCGGAGCGGCTCGGAGGCCGCGGAGGCAGTCGTCGACACGGTCGAGGCCGTGGTGACCGCCGAGCCCGAGCCCGCGCCCGCCGAGGCTCCGGCCACCAAGCCGCGCCGCCGCACCCGCAAGGCAGCGGAGCCGGTAGCCGAGGTCGCCACCGAGGCACCCGAGGCCTCCGAGGCAGAGGCCCCGGCCACCAAGCCCCGTCGCCGCACCCGCAAGGCAGCGGAAGCGGTCGAGGCGGTCGAGACGGTGGAGACGGCAGAGGCAGAGACCCCGGCCACCAAGCCGCGCCGCCGCACCCGCAAGGCAGCGGAGCCGGTAGCCGAGGTCGCCATCGAGGCCCCCGAGGCCGCCGAGGCAGAGACCCCGACCACCAAGCCCCGCCGCCGCACGCGCAAGGCAGCGGAAGCGGTCGTGGACACGGTCGAGGCGGTGGAGACGGCAGAGGCAGAAACCCCGGCCACCAAGCCGCGCCGCCGCACCCGCAAGGCGGCCGAGCCGGTCGCCGAGGTCGCCGCCGAAGCCGCCGAGGCAGAGGCCCCGGCCACCAAGCCCCGCCGCCGCACCCGCAAGGCGGCCGAGCCGGTGGCCGAGGCGGAGATCCCCGCGCAGCCGACGGAGGAGGCCAAGCCCCGCCGTCGCACGCGCAAGGCCGCGGCTGCGGTCCCGGCGGTCGCCGAGGACGAGCCCACGGTCACCAAGCCGCGCCGCAGGACCCGCAAGGCGGTGGCGGCGCCGGCGGAGGAGAGCTAAGACGCTCCGCTGAGTCCTGACACCAGAAGGCCCGGTCCCCTACGGGGGAGCCGGGCCTTCTGCGTCCCGTCGCACCACCCGGCGCCAGGCATGAGGCCCAACCGCCTCACACCCCGCGCTGCGCCGCGCGCGGAACGCCCGCGTTGACACTCGGCCCATCGAGAGCCCCAGCCGTAACTTTCCCGCGCTCCGCGCGGATGTCTCCCACCCACCCACCCGTTACTCGGCGCCACAGGGCGAACGGGTGGGCACGCGGGAAGCATGCGCCACGAAGCACGGGGCAAACCCAGCGCCCCCAATCCCACCCCCGCAACACGGGGCAATCGGGTGGGTGGGCGGGCAGAAACCGCGCGAAGCGCGGGACCGCAGACCACCCCCACGGAAACGCAGCAACCCCAGCCCCATTCCCCCGCAGCACGAGGCAATCGGGTGGGTGGGCGGGGAGAATCCGCGCGGAAGGCAGGACAGCAGACCACCCGCACGGAAACCCAGCGCCCTCAGCCTCAATCCCCCGCAGCGCGGGGTAATCGGGTGGGCGGGGTGGGAAAAATCCGCGCGAAGCGCGGGACCGCAGACCACCCGCACGGAAACCCAGCGCCCCCAGCCCCACCCCCGCAACACGGGGCAATCGGGTGGGCGGGCGGGAGAATCCGCGCGAAGCGCGGGAAGGCAGACCACCCGCACGGAGACCCAGCGCCCCAGCCTCAATCCCCCGCAGCGCGGGGTAATCGGGTGGGTGGGTGGGGAAGCATCCGCGCGAAGCGCGGGAAAGGCCCCCGCAGGGTGACGCCCCGGAGCCCGCCCAAGCCCACCGCAGGGCAACCGCTCAACGCCCCCGGCGAGAACCCGCCCAAGACCCCGCCCCCCGGATAGCCTCGGAGGCATGAGCAGGCCCCCTACCTTCACCCCGCCCCCCGGCGTCGACGCGCGGCCCCTGAGGACCGCACGCGGCGACTTCGCCTCCCTGGACGCCCGCCCGGCCGGCGAGGCCAGAGGCACCGTACTGCTGCTCCCCGGCTTCACCGGGAGCAAGGAAGACTTCATCGCCCTGCTCAGGCCCATCGCAGATGCCGGGTATCGAGCGGTAGCCGTCGACGGCCGCGGACAGTACGAGACCCAGGGCCCCGAGAAGGACGAATCACCGTACGCCCAAGCCGAGTTGGCCCAGGACGTACTCGCTCAGGCCGACGCACTCGCTCAAGCAGACGCACTCACCCGGGCCGACGCAACCACCGGCACCACCACCCCTCACCTCCTAGGCCACTCCCTCGGAGGCCAGATCGCCCGCGCCGCAACCCTCCGCGCCGCCGCCCTCCGCACCCCCGCGGAAACCTTCGCCTCGCTCACCCTCATGGCATCAGGCCCCGCCGCCATCTCACCCCCGCAGCAGGCCCGCGCCAAGATGCTGACGGACGCGCTGACCGTCATGTCGATGGCCGAGGCCTGGGCCGCCATACAGGCCTTCGATCCGCCCGCGGACACCGACGTCGACGGTGACGCCCTGCGCGAGCGCTGGCTGCGGCACAGCCCCGCCCAGCTCATCGCCACCGGCAAGCAGCTCTGCGTCGAGCCGGACCGCGTCACGGAGCTCACCGCCCTGCCCCTGCCCAAGCACGTCATCTCCGGCGAGCGCGACGACACCTGGCCCATCCCCTGGCTCGACGAGATGGCCGAGCGTCTGCGAGCCCACCGCACGATCATCACCGGCGCCGAGCACTCCCCCAACACCGACCGCCCCGCGGAAACCGCAGCCGCCCTCATCGCTTTCTGGGACCGGATCGCCTTCCGGGACCAACCGGACAGCGCCACCCACTAGAGCTCCGCCAGCACCCCGCCAGCACCCCTAGTACTGCGTCTGCAGATGCTCCCAGAACCCGTCCCGCAGCGCCCGCCGCAGATCGGACTGCCCCCGCAACGAGTACGCGAGGAGCTTCTCGGCCTCCACCAGGAGCTCCTGGTCCACCGATCCCGGCAGGTAGGGGTGGCCCGGCAACAGATCCACCAGCGCCTCGCGCCCCCGCGCGGCCAGCCACTTCGCGGCGATCTGCGCGCCCACGAAGCGCACGTTCTCGCGGGGAGGCCGGGGCGTACCCGCCGTCTCGTACGACACCGCGACGCTGCGCCGGGACACGTACGGCTTGAAGAAGTCGAGGTCGAACGTGCGCTGGCTGTCGACCTCCCACAGCAGCGGCTCCGCCTGGTTGCGGCCCTCGGACGCCTCGATGCCCCACAGGTGCACCCGCGCGCCGTACCCCTGCGCGGCCTCCACCGCCGAGACCAGGTCCTCGTCGCCCCCGATCAGCGCCGCGTCGCTGATCGCGCGGTGCCGGGCCAGTGACTCCAGATCCGTCCGGATGAGGGAGTCCACGCCCTTCTGCTGGTTGTTCGCGTTGAGATTGCCCAGGCGCACTTTGACGTCGGGCAGTTCGGCGATCGACTGCTGCTCCACGGTGTGGATGCGGCGCCGCGCACCGTCGTACCAGTAGACGCGCAGCAGCCGGCTGTCCGCGAAGATCGTGCGCGCCTTGTCGATGAACGCCTCGATCAGCCCCTCCGCGTCCAGGTCGAAGGCCCGCCGGTCCTCGGTGCCGACCGCGAGCCGTCCGGCCGCCGCGTACACATAACCGGCGTCGACGAAGATCGCGTGCGTGGACGGCGTCTTCGCGACCTCGGCGAGCACGCGCTCGAGGAGTCCGTTGGCGCGCTCCAGCTGGGCGCTGATCTCGATGTCGTCGTTCATCGGGTCCATTGTCCCGCCGGTCACGCAGCGAACACAACCGATCTCGCTACTCGTGAGTAATTAGTCTGTCGAAAAATTTCCTTAGCGTAGGGAATGTTTGCTGGGGGCAACTCGTTGTACCCGTATGGAACGCCGGACACAGCTGTCCCGGCGGCCACACACCAGTAGTTCTCCTTCAGGAGGATGACCAGACGAAGGGAGAAGCCTTATGCGCTTCGAAATCATGCGACTCGACGACGTCGACGGTGCTGCCGTGGACCGGACCGTCGTAGACGCCGCCTCCGTCAATCGGATCGTGCAGCAGGCCGCAGCGATCGGCCAGCGCATCTATATCCGCCCGGCCGAATCCCCGGCCTCGTAACGCACATGTTGCACATATAGGTTGCAAGATGCACATATAGGTTGCACGCACAGGTTGAAGGGCCCCCGTACACCTTTGGTACGGGGGCCCTTGGCATGCCCGGACGTCACGACCCCGGGCGAGCCGCGCCGGGCGCCGTTGACCAGAGCCGCGCTAGGCGCCGTTGATCACCTGCGTCACGCCGTTGATGATCTGCTGCACCGCGATCGCGGAGAGCATCATGCCCGCGAGCCGCGTCACCAGGACCACGCCGCCGTCCTTGATGACCCGGATGATCAGGAGCGAGTAGCGCATCACCAGCCACAGCACGACGTGCATCGCCACGATCGCCGCCCACACGGAGAGCTGCGTGCCGACGCTGTCGGCGTCCTGGACGGCCAGGATGACGGAGACGATCGCGCCGGGCCCCGCGAGCAGCGGCATGCCGAGCGGCACGAGGGCGACGTTGACGTCCTTGGTCTGCGTCGGCTCGTCCGACTTGCCGGTGAGCAGGTCGAGCGCGATGAGCAGGAGCAGCAGACCGCCCGCGATCATCAGCGCGGGGACGGAGACATGCAGGTAGTCGAGGATCTGATGGCCCAGGACTCCGAAGACCGCGATCACGCCGAAGGCGACGCACACGGCCTGGAAGGCCATTTTCCGCTGTACCTTGGCGGGCCGGCCTGAGGTGAGCCCGAGGAAGATCGGGGTGATCCCGGGGGGATCCATGATGACAAAAAGGGTGAGAAAGAGGGATCCGAAGACGGCGACGTCGAACACAGTGATGGCCTTGCAGTGAAGTGGGGCGTACGAAAATGCCGCGCGAGGGCGGCGGAAAAGGTGGCGGGTGGCAGGGGCCGGGAAGCCCGCGTTACGCGGCGGGCCGTCCGCCCGCGCCCGGCACCGGGAACGCCCCGGTCGCGCGGCGCGTGATCTCCCCGTAGATCTCGGGGTCGGTGGTGAACTCCCCGAGCACGCAGGTCTTGCGGCTGCCGTGGTAGTCGCTGGACCCCGTGGCAAGCAGACCGAGGTCCGCGGCGAGGCCGCGCAGCCGGGTGCGGGTGTCCGGGGCGTGGTCCATGTGGTCGACCTCGACGCCGTCGAGACCGGCGGCGGCCAGTGCCGCTATCGCGTCCTCGGGCACCACCTGTCCGCGCTTGACGGCCGCCGGGTGCGCGAAGACGGTGACGCCGCCCGCGGCCTTGACCAGGCGGATCGCGTCGAAGGGGTCCAGTTCGTGCTTCTCGGCGTGCGCGCGGCCGCCGTCGGCGAGCCAGTCGGAGGTGAAGGCGTCCGAGACGGTGGGCACGACGCCAAGCTCCACCAGGGCCTCGGCGATGTGCGGGCGGCCGACCGAGCCGTTGCCCGCGATGCGCGCGACCTGCTCCCAGGTGACGGGGACGCCGAGCTCCCGGAGCTTGCCGATCATCGTCTTCGCGCGGGGCACGCGGTCGTCGCGTACGAGTTCGCGCTCGCGGGCGAGGTCCGGCTCGTCGGGGTCGAAGAGGTAGGCCAGCATGTGCAGGCCCACGCCGTCGAGGCGGCAGGAGAGTTCGGCGCCGGTGACGAGGGTGAGGCCGGCGGGAAGGGCCGCGACGGCCTCCGCGTACCCGCGGGTGGTGTCGTGGTCCGTGAGCGCGACGACGTCGAGCCCGGCGGCGGCAGCGTTGCGCACCAGCTGCGCCGGGGTGTCCGTGCCGTCGGAAGCGGTGGAGTGGGTGTGCAGATCGATGCGCACGACGCGGACTCCAGGCTCTGACGGGCGGGAACGGACAGGAACGGGCAGGAAGGGGCGGGCTGAGGGGACGCTCAAGGATAACGGGAGCCGAACGCTCCGCCGCCCGCCACAGAGGAGACACCCCTCACGGCGCCCCCTCTCTCCCGCCTCACCCCGTCACAGCGATGGAAGCCGCATCACGACGGCGTAAGCCCTCTCACGGCAACGCAACCCGCTTCACGACGACGCAAGCCGCATCACCGCGACGGAAACCCCGTCACGCCGACGAACCCGCATCACCACGACGGGGAAACCCGTCACAGCGACGAAACCCGCACTACGGCGACAGAATCCGCGGCGAAAGCGCCCCGCACGGCAGCAGGTCCGTCTCCGCCCCGGCGTCGCGCAGATCGGTGAGCACCAGCTCGTCGTACATCAGGAGCCCCGACTGCTCAGGCCACGCGACCGCCCACAGCCACAGGCCGCGCGCCTCACCCGCGAAGACCGCACGGTCGTCCGGCGTGCCCGCCACATGCCACATCGGGGTCGGCCTGCCCGCCGCGAGCAGCTTGGCCTGCGGCGACTTCTCGACGTTCAGATACGGACCGGGGTCCGGGCCGTCGATGCCCGCATACCGTGCGCCGAGCCCGACGCCGAGCTCCTCGGCGACGAGCACCAGCTCACCGATGCCGCCGAGCGGCGCGGGCCCCGAGCAGGCCACTGCGGTCGCACGGCCGCCGCTGCGGTCGTCGCCGGCGCAGGCCACGCCCGTGAACAGCCAGCCGACAGGCAGCGGCCAGGGCATCCACACCGGCACCTGCGCACGGTGCACCACCACTTGGAGGGCCTCGACGCTTGGCGGGATCACAGGCTGCAGCGGATGCACCGTCCCGTGCACATCGCACTGCCAGGAGTCGGCAAAGAGACCGGGAGCCCTGACCCGGCCACCACACTTCGGGCAACTGGGTTCGCCCCTCATAACGACCAACGGTCCTCCCCGCTCGTCCCCCCGTCAAGGACGATCACCCGTCCGGTGGCCCTGTCACCAGGAGAAACTAGATGTAGCTTGCATCTTTTAGCTTGGCTAACTAATATGTGTATACGTCAACGATCTCGACGGAAGTCGTTACGGAAGCCGTTACGGAAGCCGCTAAGGAGCAGGCATGAACAGCAGCACAGGAGGACCCGCCGAAGGGGACCCATTGGACAAGGGGGCGACCAGCCTCCTGCGGCAGCCGAAGGCCGTCTGGGCCACCGCGGGCGCGTCCGTCGTCGCCTTCATGGGCATCGGGCTCGTCGACCCGATCCTCCCCTCCATCGCCAAGGGCCTCGACGCCTCCGCCAGCCAGGTCTCCCTGCTCTTCACCTCGTACTTCCTGATCACCGCCGTGGCGATGCTGGTGACCGGGTTCGTCTCCAGCCGGATCGGCGGCAAGAAGACCCTGCTCCTGGGGCTCGCGCTCGTCGTGGTCTTCGCGGGGCTCGCGGGCACCTCGGGTTCGGTCGGTGAGCTCGTCGGGTTCCGCGCGGGCTGGGGGCTCGGCAACGCGCTCTTCGTGTCGACGGCCCTTGCCGTCATCGTCGGCGCCGCGGCCGGCGGCAGCGCCGCGGCGATCCTGCTGTACGAGTCGGCGCTCGGCCTCGGCATGGCGTGCGGGCCGCTGCTCGGCGCGGTCCTCGGCAACGCGAGCTGGCGCTACCCGTTCTTCGGCACCGCGGTCCTGATGGCGGTCGGCTTCCTCTGCATCACGGCGTTCCTGAAGGAACAGCCGAAGCCCGCGCAGAAGACCTCGCTGCTCGCCCCGATCAAGGCCCTGGGCCACGGCGGGCTCGCGTCGGCCGCCGCCTCCGCGTTCTTCTACAACTACACGTTCTTCACGGTCCTGGCCTTCACGCCGTTCGTGCTGAACATGACCCCGTACAAGTCGGGTGCGATCTTCTTCGCCTGGGGCCTGCTGCTCGCGGTCTTCTCGGTACTCGTGGCGCCCCGGCTGCAGGCGAAGCTCGGCTCGCTGAAGGTGCTCGGCGGTTCACTGGTGCTGCTCGCCGCGGACGTGCTGGTCCTCGGGTACGGCAACCACGCCACGGCCATCGTCTGCACGATCCTGTCCGGCGCCTTCATCGGCGTGAACAACACCGTCTACACCGAGCTCGCGCTCGGCGTGTCGGACGCGCCGCGCCCCGTGGCGAGCGCCGGCTACAACTTCGTCCGGTGGTTCGCCGCTGCCGCCGCGCCGTTCTTCGCGCCGAAGATCGAGGAGTGGAGCAACATCCACATCCCGTTCGTGGTCGCGGCCGTCACGGCGGTGCTCGGCGCGGTCGTGGTCTGGGTCCGCAAGGACGCCCTGAACCACGAGGCCGAGGAGCTGGAACCGAAGCACGCGACGGAGGACAGCGTCACCGTCTTCGCCAACTGATCTCTCCCGTAAGGGATTTCAGTCCGGCCCGTACGGGATTCCAGCCCGGCCCGTAGGGAACTTCAGTCCAGGGAAACGGACTTGCGCAGCGGATCGCGCAGGTCCGTTCCGCTGTTCAGCCAGCGCTCCTGGAGGGCCTGCGCGCCGTGCACCCGCTTCCACGCGCCCTCGTTCGGCGTCATGGGCAGCAGCGGCAGGAACCGTACGGGCTCCATCGGCTCGTCAAGGTCCAGGTCCTCCACCAGGCCGCCCGGCTCCGCGACGAGCACCGACGTGAACTGCGCGCCGGGCCACAGCGGTTCGCCCACGTCGAGCGAGGCGCCGGGGGCCACGATCAGGCCCTCGACCTGCGGCGAAGCCGCCAGTACGGCCAGCGGGCGCAGCACCTTGTCCGTGTCGGCGACGCCACCTCGCACCGAGAGGATCAGCTCCGCGCGCGGGCCCTTGACCGGGTCGGCCAGGGCGGCGGTCGGGTCGGCCATCGGCTGGGCCGACATGCCGAGCGTGGCGTATCTGACCACGTCCCCGTCCGTGAAGCGCAGCACTTCGACGCGGTCGGTGCCGAGGAAGGTCACCGCGGCGCGGGCGTCCGGTTCACCGAGGCCGCTACGGAGGCGGGCCTCGACCAGAGCAAGAACATCAGCCATCCCGCGAGCATAGAACTCGTCAGTGGCGGGTAAAGACGGGGCTTGACACTTCAGTCGGCTGATAGTGTTGGCCGCTGGTTCCGGGCAGCACGCAGTCAGCACTCTGAGCGCGCTCTCAAGCCCGGGCAGATGACTTCGCGCGCTACGCGCTTGGGACTTCCCCTACGGGGGACCGGCCGGAGGAGGTGGGGCTGCCATGGATCGAAGTCGACCGTGCAGTACCACCCGTTCTTCCGTCTGACACCTCACGCAGCCCTGTAGCTGCCACTGTGCGTCTGTACTCCCCGTGCTTGCGTGCGACGGAAGAGCACTTCGTTTCCACCTGATCTCTCTGAGTTATCTGATCTGAGTCAGTAGCGAAGCTGCCACCGCGATGGTGCGGTGCTCCCCGCTTTGTGGACGTGCCAAACATCCCCAGCAGGACGTCCCCATTCCGGGTAGTTCCACCCGTCGCCGGCGGCCTCCGTCAAAGGAGCCTGCCCATGTCGATGATCCGTGACCTTCGCGCCGCCGTACGTCCTTCGCTCCGCAAGGACGGCAGCGCCTACAGCTCGTACGACACCACCCGTGACCCCACCGCCGCCTCCGCCGTCGTCGACTGCGCCGTCTACCGCGACGGCCGCCGCGCGGCCTGCGACGACACGCTCACGCCGCACGAGGCGATGCTCCAGGTGCGCCGCGAGGGCGGCTTCGCCTGGATCGGTCTGCACGAGCCGACCGAGGCCGAGTTCTCCGGTATCGCCGCCGAGTTCGGGCTGCACCCCCTCGCCGTCGAGGACGCGGTGCACGCGCACCAGCGGCCCAAGCTGGAGCGTTACGACGACACGCTCTTCACCGTCTTCAAGACCATCCACTACGTCGAGCACGCCGAACTCACCGCCACCAGCGAGATCGTCGAGACCGGCGAGGTGATGTGCTTCACCGGGCGGGACTTCTTCATCACCGTGCGGCACGGCGGCCACGGCTCGCTGCGCGCGCTGCGGCGCCGGCTCCAGGAGGAGCCCGAACTGCTCGCCAAGGGCCCGTCCGCCGTCCTGCACACCATCGCCGACCACGTCGTCGACGGCTATCTGGCGGTCGCCGACGCCATGCAGGACGACATCGACGAGGTGGAGACCGAGGTGTTCTCCGCGCCGAGCAAGGGCAAGGGCTCCGCGCGCGGTGTCGACGCCGGGCGGATCTACCAGCTCAAGCGCGAGGTCCTGGAGTTCAAGCGGGCCGTCTCTCCGCTGCTCCGGCCCATGCTGCTCCTGAGCGAGCGGCCGATGCGTCTTGTCGACCCGGACATCCAGAAGTACTTCCGTGACGTCGCCGACCACCTGGCCCGCGTCCAGGAGCAGGTCGTCGGCTTCGACGAACTGCTCAACTCGATCCTGCAGGCCAACCTCGCGCAGGCCGCGGTCGCGCAGAACGAGGACATGCGCAAGATCACCTCCTGGGCGGCGATCATCGCCGTGCCGACGGCGGTGTGCGGGGTCTACGGCATGAACTTCGACCACATGCCCGAGCTGCACTGGCGGTTCGGCTACCCGATGGTCCTCGGCCTCATCGCCGGCGCCTGCTACACCATCCACCGCACCCTCAAGCGCAACGGCTGGCTGTAGACAGCGGTCGATAGGCTGCGCGCATGACAGAAACGCTGCTCGCCCGGGCCCTCGTCGAGGAGGCCACCAAGAAGTCGGGCCTCATCTGGGTGCGCGGCGAGGAACCGGCGCGCGCCCTGTGGCACGTATGGCACGAGGGCGCGGCGCATCTCATCGGCGACGGCCCCGGCGAGCAGCCGCTGCCGGGTCTCGTCGACGGCGGCACCGCCGAGGTGACCGTGCGCAGCAAGGACAAGGGCGGCCGCCTGATCGCCTGGACCGCGCAGGTCACGGAGCTCGCGCCGCGCTCAGAGGAGTGGGAGGCGGCCGTCGCCGAGCTCAAGGGCAAGCGCCTGAACGCACCGGACGGCGAGCGGATGCCGCAGCGCTGGGCGGACGAGTGCCGGGTCGTCCGGCTCACCCCGCGCGACATCAGCACCGACCTGCCCGACGCGTCCCTCGCGGCCCCGCCCCTGCCGACCCCGGCGACCACCCGGCAGCCGGTGCCCGAAGGGCTTCCCCGGCTGCTGTTCAAGCGGAAGAAGCGGCGCGGCTAGACCGGCCGCAGCGCTTCCCGCGGCTTACGACTGGGGCAGCTGCTCCCCGTAGTCGACCATCTCTTCCTTGTCCGGCTCGCTGAGCGTGAAGTCCCTGCCCCAGTCGCTGAGCCTGAGCGTGCCCGCGTCGCCCGCGCGCTTCAGGCGCAGCGGGTAGGGCTTGCCCTCGAGGGAGACGTCCAGGGTGCCGCCGGCCCCCTTGTCGCCGTTGATCTCGATGCTGGGGTTGCCGTCCGTCGTGCCGCGCTCCCCGACGGCGAGCTTGCCGTGCAGGGCGAGCATGCCCGCAAGGAGGCTGTCCTTGTCCGTGAAGCCGCTCAGCTGCCGGTAGGACGCGTCCTCCTCGGGGACCTTCACGTACTTGCCGTCGAGCTTGGCCGCGGCCTGGTCGTCCGCCTGGCCGGGCTTTTCGCCGCCCTTGGCCTCCTCGTGGGTCCAGAAGGCGGAGTCGGCCTTGAGGAAGAGGTGCTTGCCGACGCGCAGCAGCTGGAAGGTCTCACCCTTCGAGGTGACCGAGCCGGTGCCGCCCTCTTCCTTGAGGCGCATGTCGAGCTTGTACGTGTGGCCTTTGCTGACCAGCGTGCCCGAGAGACGTACCGCGGGCGCCGTGTCGGCGGTCGCGCGGGTCTTGCTCTGGATCTTCGCGGCGGAGAGCTTTCCTATGCCGTTCGTGCCCGCGTCCGGGTCCTCCTCGCTGCTGCACCCGGTGAGACCGGTGACCCCCACGACGAGACCCGCGCACATCGCGCTCACGAGTGCTGCTCTGCGGGTGCGGCGGATCGGGGAAATCGCTGACACAGGGGGCGCTGCCTCTCGTGGGGACGACGGCTACGGCTACGGCAGTACGGCAGCGTACCCGTGCTGACCAGTTGGGTCGGCGCCAGTGTGGCCGGACCCTCCGCCGGGGCGTATCCGACCGGGACGGGCTAGCCTGAAGCCCGCATTACGGGACAGAACGGCATAGACGCTACGAGTGAGGGAGGCGGGTGTGATGGCGGCAAGCGCCTCCCGGGTCTTCGTCTCGCATCTGGCCGGCATCGCCGTCTTCGACCCGAACGGCGACCAGGTCGGCCGCGTGCGCGACCTGGTGGCGACGCTGCGGGTGCAGCGCAGGCCGCCCCGGCTCCTCGGCCTCGTCGTCGAGCTGTCCACGCGGCGCCGCATCTTCCTGCCCATGACCCGGGTGACCGGCATCGAGTCGGGACAGGTCATCACCACGGGCGTACTGAACGTACGCCGTTTCGAGCAGCGGCCCACCGAGCGGCTCGTGCTCGGCGAGATGCTCGACCGGCGGGTCCGCCTGATCGAGACGGGCGAGGAGGTGACCGTCCTCGACGTGGCGGTGCAGCAGCTGCCGGCCCGGCGCGACTGGGAGATCGACCGGGTCTTCGTGCGCAAGGGGAAGGGCGGCGCGTTCCGGCGCAAGGGCGAGACGCTCACCGTCGAGTGGTCGGCCGTGGACGGCTTCGCCGTGGAGGAGCACGGCCAGGGCGCCGAGAGCCTGCTCGCCACCTTCGAACAGCTGCGCCCCGCCGACCTCGCCAACGTCCTGCACCACCTCTCGCCGAAACGGCGGGCCGAGGTGGCGGCCGCGCTCGACGACGACCGGCTCGCCGACGTACTCGAAGAGCTCCCCGAGGACGACCAGATCGAGATCCTCGGCAAGCTCAAGGAGGAGCGCGCCGCCGACGTCCTGGAGGCGATGGACCCGGACGACGCCGCTGACCTGCTCGCCGAGCTGCCCGAGGACGACAAGGAGCGGCTGCTCACGCTGATGCAGCCGGACGACGCGGCGGACGTGCGGCGCCTGATGGCGTACGAGGAGCGCACCGCGGGCGGTCTGATGACGACCGAGCCGATCGTGCTGCGGCCCGACGCGACGGTCGCGGACGCCCTCGCACGGGTGCGCCAGCAGGACCTCTCCCCCGCGCTCGCCGCGCAGGTCTACGTGTGCCGCCCGCCGGACGAGACGCCGACGGGCAAGTACCTGGGCACCGTGCACTTCCAGCGGCTCCTGCGCGATCCGCCGTACACGCTGGTCAGCTCGGTCCTCGACGACGATCTGCAGACCCTCGCGCCGGAGACCGCGCTGCCGCAGGTCGCCGGGTTCTTCGCCACGTACGACATGGTGGCGGCCCCCGTCGTCGACGAGGGCGGTTCGCTGCTCGGCGCGGTCACGGTCGACGACGTGCTCGACCACATGCTGCCGGACGACTGGCGCGAGACGGAGTTCCACCAGGAAGAGCAGGAAGAGGAGGCGCCGCGTGCCGCCGGCTGACCGCGAGCGGGAGCGGGACACCCGCGCCGAGCAGCGGCCCGCGCCCCGCTTCCGGCTCGACCAGCCGCGACCGCCGCGCCGCAGGCTCCTGCCGGAGTACGACCCGGAGGCCTTCGGACGGCTCTCGGAGCGGATCGCGCGGTTCCTGGGCACCGGGCGCTTCATCGTCTGGATGACGGTCATCATCGCCGTGTGGGTCGTCTGGAACGTCACGGTCCCGGCCCTGCTGCGCTTCGACCCGTTCCCCTTCCTGTTCCTGACCTTGGCGCTGTCCCTCCAGGCCTCCTACGCGGCGCCCCTGATCCTGCTCGCGCAGAACCGGCAGGACGACCGGGACCGGGTCAACCTCGAACAGGACCGCAAGCAGAACGAGCGCGCGATCGCGGACACCGAGTACCTGAGCCGCGAGATCGCCTCGCTGCGCATGGGCCTTGGCGAGGTCGCCACCCGCGACTGGATCCGTTCCGAACTCCAGGACCTGGTCAGGGAGCTGGAGGAGCAGCGCAGGGGCGGCCGCGTCGTATTCCCCGCCGAGGAAAGCGGCGGGCGTGATGTAGGCGACCGTTGACGGCTCTTTCCGGGGCAGGGTTACCGCGCCGTACTATCGGTCTTATGGCTACGGAAGACGCGGTGCGTGAAGCACTGGCGACGGTGAACGACCCCGAGATCCATCGACCCATCACCGAGTTGGGGATGGTCAAATCGGTAGATATCTCCCCTGATGGGGCGGTAGCGGTCACCGTGTACCTCACGGTCTCCGGGTGCCCGATGCGCGAGACCATCACGAAGAACGTGACCGACGCGGTCGCCGCCGTCGAGGGCGTCACGCATGTCGACGTCACCCTCGACGTGATGAGCGACGAGCAGCGCAAGGAACTGGCGAACGCGCTGCGCGGCGGCACCGCCGAGCGCGAGGTCCCCTTCGCCAAGCCCGGCTCGCTGACCCGTGTCTACGCCGTCGCGTCCGGCAAGGGCGGCGTCGGCAAGTCCTCGGTGACGGTGAACCTCGCGGCCGCGATGGCGGCGGACGGCCTGAAGGTCGGCGTCGTGGACGCGGACATCTACGGCCACTCCGTGCCCCGGATGCTGGGCGCGGACGGCAAGCCCACCCAGGTCGAAGACATGATCATGCCGCCGTCGGCGAACGGCGTGAAGGTCATCTCGATCGGCATGTTCACGCCGGGCAACGCCCCGGTCGTCTGGCGCGGCCCGATGCTCCACCGCGCCCTCCAGCAGTTCCTCGCGGACGTCTTCTGGGGCGACCTGGACGTCCTGCTCCTCGACCTGCCGCCGGGCACGGGCGACATCGCGATCTCCGTCGCCCAGCTCGTCCCGAACGCCGAGATCCTCGTCGTGACGACTCCCCAGCAGGCGGCGGCCGAGGTCGCCGAGCGTGCGGGCTCCATCGCCGTACAGACCCACCAGAAGATCGTCGGCGTCGTCGAGAACATGGCGGGGCTGCCCTGCCCGCACTGCGGCGAGATGGTCGACGTCTTCGGCACGGGCGGCGGCGAGCGCGTCGCCGAGGGCCTGACGAAGACGACGGGCGCCACGGTCCCGGTCCTCGGCTCCATCCCGATCGACGTCCGCCTGCGCGAGGGCGGCGACGAGGGCAAGCCGGTCGTCCTGACCGACCCGGAGTCCCCGGCGGGCTCGGCGCTGCGCGCGATCGCGGGCAAGCTGGGCGGCCGTCAGCGCGGCCTCGCGGGCATGACCTTGGGGATCACCCCGCGCAACAAGTTCTGAGGCCTTCCGGGGCTTCTTCCGTACGC
>NZ_JBSGSG010000035.1:0-83619 GCF_053606765.1 Streptomyces sp. NPDC055189 | reverse complement strand
CCGGGCGGGGGGGCGGCGCCCCTGCGGTTCGCCTGTCGGGTGGTGGGCCTTTTGGATGCGGACGGCCCCCCCCCGCGCGCGTGGAGGGCCCTTCCGTGGTGCTGTGCCAGGGGTGCTACGCCAGGCCGGGGCCGCGCACCGGGATGTGAGTGAACGTCGGCTCCGGGGCCGGGTTCTGGAAGAAGTCGTTGCCCTTGTCGTCGACGACGATGAAGGCCGGGAAGTCCTCGACCTCGATCTTCCAGACCGCCTCCATGCCGAGCTCTTCGTACTCGACGACCTCGACCTTCTTGATGCAGTCCTGGGCGAGGCGCGCGGCGGGGCCGCCGATCGAGCCCAGGTAGAAGCCGCCGTGCGCGTCGCAGGCGTCGGTGACCTGTTTGGAGCGGTTGCCCTTGGCGAGCATGACCTTGGAGCCGCCCGCCGCCTGGAACTGCTCCACGTAGGAGTCCATGCGCCCGGCGGTGGTCGGGCCGAAGGAGCCGGAGGCGTAGCCCTCGGGGGTCTTGGCGGGGCCCGCGTAGTAGACCGGGTGGTCCTTCAGGTACTGCGGCATCTCCTCGCCCGCGTCGAGCCGCTCCTTGATCTTGGCGTGCGCGATGTCGCGGGCCACGACGAGGGGGCCGGTGAGCGAGAGGCGGGTCTTCACCGGGTGCTTGGTGAGCTCGGCGAGGATGTCGTCCATGGGCCGGTTGAGATCGATCTTGACGACGTTCTCCTCCTCGCCCAGGTGCTCGTCCGTGGTCTCCGGCAGGAAGCGCGCCGGGTCGGTCTCCAGCTGCTCCAGGAAGACGCCCTCGGCGGTGATCTTCGCGGTGGCCTGGCGGTCGGCCGAGCAGGAGACGGCGATCGCGACGGGCAGCGAGGCGCCGTGGCGCGGCAGGCGCACCACGCGCACGTCGTGGCAGAAGTACTTGCCGCCGAACTGCGCGCCGATGCCGATCTTCTGGGTGAGCTCGAAGACCTTCTCCTCCAGCTCCTTGTCCCGGAAGCCGTGCCCGGTCGGGGAACCTGAAGAGGGCAGCTCGTCCAGGTAGTGCGCGGAGGCGTACTTCGCGGTCTTCAGGGCGAACTCGGCGCTGGTGCCGCCGACGACGATCGCCAGGTGGTACGGCGGGCAGGCGGCCGTACCCAGGGAGCGGATCTTCTCCTCCAGGAACTTCATCATGGAGGCCTCGTTCAGGACGGCCTTCGTCTCCTGGTAGAGGAACGACTTGTTGGCGGAGCCGCCGCCCTTGGCCATGAAGAGGAACTTGTAGGCGCCGCCGTCGGTCGCGTACAGCTCGATCTGGGCCGGGAGGTTGGAGCCGGTGTTCTTCTCCTCCCACATGTTCAGCGGGGCCATCTGGGAGTAGCGCAGGTTCAGCTTCGTGTACGCGTCGTAGATGCCCTTGGAGAGCGCCTTCTCGTCCTCACCTTCGGTGAGGACGTTCTGTCCGCGCTTGCCCATGACGATCGCCGTGCCGGTGTCCTGGCACATGGGGAGTACGCCCGCCGCCGCGATGTTCGCGTTCTTCAGCAGGTCGAGCGCCACGAACTTGTCGTTGCCCGATGCCTCGGGGTCGTCGATGATGCGCCGCAGCTGGGCCAGGTGCGCGGGCCGCAGGTAGTGCTGGATGTCGTGGATCGCCTCGGCGGCGAGCGTGCGCAGCGCCGCGGGATCGATCTTGAGGAACGTCCGCCCGTCGGCCTCGAATGTGGAGACACCCTCGGAGGTCACCAGCCGGTACGGCGTGGTGTCCTCTCCCAGGGGGAGCAGATCGGAGTACTCAAACTCTGGCATTACGGCCATTCCTCACTCGGCAGACAGCGGCGCGGCCTCCATTGGCGGCGCGCCAACCAGCGTAGAACGCGCGCATCGGGCTGAGCCTGTGAGGTAAGGCTCAGTAGGGAGACTTCGGGGTCCACTGGGCGGCACGGGGGTCCCTCGGGGTTTCCTCGGGGGTCGTTCGGGGTGTTGCAGGGGTAGTCGCGATCTATCGCGTTTGGGTACGCTGAGTGGTGTGGACCTAGACAAGCGCCCCCAGCAGACCCACCCGGAACCGCAGCCGACAGGCCTGCGCGCATCGGACGCCGACCGGGACCGCACGGCGGACATCCTGCGCGAGGCCCTCGCCGAGGGCCGGCTGACCGCCGAGGAGCACGGCGAGCGGATCGACGGTGTCTACCGCGCCAAGACCATGGGTGAACTGGAGCCGCTGGTCAGTGACCTGCCCGCGGCGAGCGGCGCGGGGCGGTCGACGGCGAGGCCCGAACCCGCCCCCGTCCGGCCCTCGGACGGCGCGGTGCCCCCGGTGGCCGACGAGAACCTGGTCGCGGTCTTCAGCAGCTCCGTGCGCAAGGGCCGCTGGCGCGTGGGCCGCCGCACGCACGCGTACGCGATTTTCGGCAACGTGGAGATAGACCTCAGCGAGGCGATCTTCGAGCAGCGGCAGGTCGTCATCAAGGCGGTCTCCGTCTTCGGCAACGTGGAGATCCGCGTCCCGGAGAACATCTCGCTGCGGGGCAGCGGCACCGGCGTGCTCGGCAACTTCGAGGTGGACATGCTCGATTCGGCCGAACAGGACGCCCCTGTGGTCTACGTCGACGGCTACGCGGTCCTGGGCAACATCGAGGCGAAGCCCAAGCGGGGCAAGCTCGTCCGGGACCTGCACAAGCAGCTGCGCAAGCATCTCGGGCACTGAACGAGGGGGGCGCATCCGGCCACCGGAGCAGGCGCGCACTCCGTCACTGACGGCGCGAACTTTCGTACATCGGAACTCAGTGCATAGGCGCATGCACAGCGGGTAGAGCTTGCTGCATCGTCTCTCGCTCGCGAAGCCGTCGTCAGGAGTAGACCCGTGCTGCAGCCGTCGCATCAGTCCCTGCAGGTCGCCGCTGTTCCGGCCCCGCGGGTGCCAGTGCGCGATAGGAACCAAGACGCTCCATGGCACACCGAGGCGGTGTGCCGCCGAGACGAAGCCGGGCTGTTCTTCGCCCCGTCCAAGGAGCCAACCGCCTCACGCCTCTCCCGCGAGGAAGCCGCGAAGCGGGTCTGCGCCCGCTGTCCCGTGATGGTCGAGTGCCGGGAGCACGCACTGCTCCAGCCCGAGCCGTACGGAGTCTGGGGCGGTCTCACGGCCGCCGAGCGCCGCGTGGTGCTCGCCAGGCGGCGCCGGCGCGAGGTGGAGCTCAAGAAGGCCGCACACACGTCCGCGGGGCCCATCGCCGCCGCGGGGTAACCCTTCGTACGCAACGGAGGGGGCGTCCCCCGCACGGGGCGCCCCCTCTGTCGTGCGCAACTCGCGCGCTGTGCAGCCTACTTGGCGCGGCCGGACTACTTGGCGCGGTCGAAGTCGATGGCGCTGTACGCGCGCAGCTTCTTGAGCCGGTGGTCCGAGTCGATCTTGCGGATCGTGCCCGACTTGGAGCGCATCACCAGGGACGAGGTCGAGGCCGTCTCCGCGGCGTAGCGAACGCCCTGGAGCAGCTCGCCGTCCGTGATGCCGGTCGCGACGAAGAAGACGTTGTCCCCCTGGACCAGGTCGGTCGTCGAGAGGGTGCGGTCCAGGTCGTGCCCCGCGTCGAGCGCGCGCTGGCGCTCGGCGTCGTCCTTGGGCCACAGCTTGCCCTGGATCACACCGCCCAGGCACTTGATCGCGCAGGCCGAGATGATGCCCTCCGGGGTGCCGCCGATGCCCATGAGCATGTCGACGCCGGTGCCTTCGCGTACCGCCATGATCGAACCGGCGACGTCGCCGTCCGAGATGAACTTGATGCGCGCGCCGGTCTCGCGGATCTCCTTGACGATGCCCTCGTGGCGGGGGCGGTCGAGGATCATGACCGTGACGTCCTCGGGCGAACGGCCCTTGGCCTTGGCGACGCGGCGGATGTTGACGGACGCCGGGGCGTTGATGTCGACGTAGTCCGCGGCCTCCGGGCCCGTGACCAGCTTGTCCATGTAGAAGACCGCGGACGGGTCGAACATGGCGCCGCGGTCGGCGGCGGCGAGCACGGCGATGGCGTTCGGCATCCCCTTCGCGCACAGGGTCGTGCCGTCGATCGGGTCGACGGCGATGTCGACCTCCGCGCCGGTGCTGTCGCCGATCCGCTCTCCGTTGAAGAGCATCGGGGCCTCGTCCTTCTCGCCCTCACCGATGACGACGATGCCGTTCATCGAGACGGTGGAGACGAGGGTCCGCATGGCCCTGACGGCGGCGCCGTCGGCGCCGATCTTGTCGCCGCGGCCGACCCAGCGGCCCGCGGCCATGGCGGCGGCCTCGGTGACCCGGACGAGCTCCAGGGCGAGGTTGCGGTCGGGAGCCTCGGGAGAGACTTCGAGCTCGGAGGGGAGATGATGCTGATGCTCGGTCATCGGAGCGCACCTTTCTGCTGATACGACGACGGCCGGATGAGGGTGTGGCTCGACTCTATCCGCAGGCCGACAAAATGAGCAGAGGGCCCCACGCATGAGCGGATCGGGCACTTCGGCGGCACCGGGGGAAGATCTCTCTCCGGCGCCTGAGAACATGGGGTCGTGGCAGGCAGACAAGGCAAGCAGACCGTACGGAACATGCTGTGGTCGATGGCGGTGATCGTTCTCGTCGCCGGCGCGATGTACGTCTTCATCCCGCACGACGACTCCAAGAGCCCCGTCAAGCGCGTCGACTACAGGGTCGAGCTGCTGAGCGCGCGACGCGCGGCGGCCTACCCGGTGGCCGCTCCCGAGGGCCTGGCCAAGACGTGGAAGCCGACGTCGGTGCGGTTCGACGGCTCCAAGGGCGACAGCTGGCACCTGGGCTACCTCGACCCGTCCGGTGAGTACGTGGCGGTCAAGCAGTCCACGGCGAAGCCGGTCAAGTTCATCGAAGAGGCCACGCAGCGGGCCGTGCGGACGAAGGCCACCGAGGAGATCGGCGGCCAGACCTGGCACCGCTACAAGGGGCAGACGTACGACGCCCTGGTGCGCGAGGACAAGGGTGCGACGACGGTGGTCGCGGGCACGGCGTCGTTCGGCAAGCTGACGGAGATGGCGCAGGCGCTGAAGACGTCCTGATGCGTGTGCGTACAACCGAGTGAGGGCCCCGGCGCTGCCGCCGGGGCCCTCACTCGTACTGACTTGCTGTTTGCCTGCCTGGCTGCTCGCCCGGCTGGCTGGCTCAGTCTCAGACGGTCTCGATGACCTGGTCGAACTCAAGGCGCGGGGAGCGCGGGAACCAGGCGTTCTCGGCGGGCTTGCCGATGTTGACGACCATCAGCGGGGTGTGGTCGCCGTCCAGGAACTCCTTCTGGACGCCGGCGGCGTCGAAGCCGGTCATCGGGCCCGCGGCCAGGCCGGCGGCGCGCACGCCGATGATGAAGTAGGCGGCCTGGAGCGCGGCGTTCAGGTGCGCGGCACCTTCGCGGGCCGGGCGCTCCGAGAAGAAGACGTCCTTGGCCTGCGGGAAGTGCGGGAACAGCGCCGGGAGCTCCTCGTGGAACTCGTTGTCCGCGGAGAGGATCGCGACGAGCGGGGCGGACGCGGTCTTCGGCTGGTTGCCCTCGGCCATGTGCTGGACGAGGCGCTCGCGGGCCTCGGGGGAGCGGACCAGCGTGACGCGCAGCGACGAGAGGTTGAAGGCGGTCGGGCCGAACTTGACCAGGTCGTAGATCGCCTGCACCTGCTCGTCGGTGACCGGCTCATCGGTGAAGGAGTTCGCGGTGCGGGCCTCGCGGAAGAGCAGGTCCTGTGCGGCGGGGTCAAGGACGAGAGACATGGATCAACCTTCTCGGTGCGTTGCGTTGCGATACGTGCGTGGAGCATGGATCAGCTTCCGGTACCGACCGTACGACGTTGCGGTTTAAGTTTCAACCAAATCGGTCGTGAGGTGATCCGCTTCACATCGCACCAGGTCGCGGACGTGGTCCCGCCCGGCCGACGCCTCAGGCGTCGTCCGCGGCCTCGTCCTCGTCGCTGTCCCCGTCCGGCCCCGCGAGGGCCGCGTCCAGGCGGGCGCGGGCACCGTCCAGCCAGCGGCGGCACACCTTGGCCAGCTCTTCGCCGCGCTCCCACAGGGCGAGCGACTCCTCGAGCGTGGTGCCGCCCGTCTCCAGGCGGCGTACGACCTCGATGAGCTCGTCCCGCGCCTGCTCGTAGCCGAGCGCGTCCGCCGGGCTCGTGGCCTCGTCCGTCTTGCTGGTCATGTGCCCCACCCTAAATGTCGGTTCGTACGGCTTGTGCGGCGTGCGTGACGCTGCGCTGCTTCTGCGGCTCTACGGGTCTACGGGTCTACGGTCCGTACGGTGAACTCGCCCTCGGCGACCCGCGCCCGCAGCTCCTCGTCGGCGGCCACGTCCTCCGAGGCCCGCACCACCGAGCCGTCGGTCTTCTGCAGCACCGCGTAACCCCGCTGGAGCGTCGCGGCGGGGGAGAGGCCCACCACGCGCGCGTGGGTGTGCGTCAGCTCCGACTCGGCGCGGTCGAGGAGATGCCCGAGCGTGCGGCGGCTGCGGTCGACGA
This sequence comes from Streptomyces sp. NPDC055189, assembly GCF_053606765.1. Lineage (NCBI taxonomy): Bacteria > Bacillati > Actinomycetota > Actinomycetes > Kitasatosporales > Streptomycetaceae > Streptomyces > Streptomyces sp. NPDC055189. The sequence continues at coordinate 77,141 of NZ_JBSGSG010000035.1, read as the reverse complement.
GCGCCGAGACCTGCTCCTCGCGCTCCTCGATCATGCGGTGCGGATTCTCCATGGAGGGACGGGCGAGGGCGTGCGCAAGGCCGCGGTCCTCGCGGTCCAGGAAGGCGTCCATGCAGCGCCGGGCCCGGTCCCGCAGCCACCGCACGCGCTCGTACTCCTCGCCGACGTCAGGGACGACCTTCTTGGCGGCGTCGGTCGGGGTGGAGGCGCGCAGGTCGGCCACGTAATCGAGCAGGGGGTTGTCCGGCTCGTGGCCGATCGCGGAGACGACGGGCGTACGGCAGGAGGCGACGGCCCGGACGAGCTGCTCGTCCGAGAACGGCAGCAGATCCTCCACGCTGCCGCCGCCGCGGGCCACGATGATCACGTCCACGGCGTCGAGCGCGTCGAGCTCCTTCACGGCCTGTACGACCTGGGGCACGGCGTGCACGCCCTGGACGGGGACGTTGCGCACCTCGAAGCGGACGGCGGGCCAGCGGTGCCGGGCGTTCTCCAGGACGTCACGCTCGGCGGCGGAGGCGCGGCCCGTGACGAGCCCGATGAGCTGGGGCAGGAAGGGCAGCGCCTTCTTCCGGTCGGCGGCGAAGAGTCCCTCGCCGGCGAGACTCTTCTTCAACTGCTCGATGCGCGCGAGCAGTTCACCCACGCCGACGGGCTTTATCTCGACGGCCCGCAGGGACAGCTGCCCCCTGGGTGCGTACCACTCGGGCTTGGCGTGGACGACGACCCGGGCGCCCTCGGATACGACGTCCGCGACGGCGTCGAACACCTGGCGGTAACAGGTGACGCTGACGGAGATGTCGTGCGAGGGATCGCGCAACGTCATGAACACCACGCCGGCGCCGGGCCTGCGGGACAACTGCGTGATCTGCCCCTCGACCCACACGGCACCGAGCCGATCGATCCACCCACCGATAAGCCGCGACACCTCACCGACGGGCAGCGGAGCATCAGCAGACGTATTCAAGGCCATACCCCGAGCGTATAGGCCCCCTCTGACAGACCGGGTCACTCGTTCCGGAGGGCGAGCCTGCCCCACGGTGACGCCCGACGCCCCACCCACCCGCCCACCTAGGCCGCACCCACCTCCCGCCGAGCTGCGCTCGTGATCGCCCCCCACCCACCCGCCGACGCCCCACCGCTCCTACGTCGAGAACCGGACGCGGAGTTTCGGGCGGGCGGGCGGGAGACATCCGCCGCGAAGCGGCGGTCCAGGACACCCGCCGGGCACCCTGCCAGGCAAAGCGGCGGTCTAGGACTCCCCACGACGAGCCCGCTGCCCCAAAAGCACCGCAAGCCCCACAACAAACCAGATCAACCCCACCACCTGCGCGGACCCCGCAGCCTCGACAATCACGGCAATAGTGATCGCGGCCCCGAGCACCGGCACCAACAAATGCCGCCACCAACTCACGGGCCCCCCTTCCCGCCGCACGGCAAACCACCCCACCACGCTCGCGTGCAACAACACGAACGCGGTCAAGGCACCCACATTCACCACCGAGACCAGGTGATCCATACCGTCGTCCCGCCGAGCCGCCCACACCGCGGCCACCAGCGTCACGACAGCCGCACACAGCAAGGCAAGCCGAGGCGTACCCGAATCGGTCCGCGACAGAGCCCCCGGCAGCCGCCGGTCACGCGCCATGGCGAACAGCAGCCGCCCCGCCGCGGCCTGCCCGGCCAGCGCGGCGAACGCCGCGCCGATCGCCTTGCTGACGGCCACCAGGTCGTGGAGCCAGTCCCCGACCGCCGAGTCGACCGCATCGTAGAAGGCGGACCCCTGCGCGGCCGGCTCGGCGGCGAGCTGCGCCGACGACATCGGTTCGAGCAGAGCGACCAGATACGTCTGGGCGATGAACAGCACACCGGCGAGCCCCAGACAGCACAGCACCGCCCGCGCCACCTTCGCCGAACCCCCCGTCACCTCCTCCGCGAACGAGGCGATCGCGTCGAAGCCCAGATAGGAGAGCACCGCCACCGACACCGCCCCCACCACGGCCCCCAGCGCGAACGCCCCCTGCGTGCCGTCCCCGCTCAGCGGCGAGAGCCAGTCCCGCTGCGCCCCGTCCGTGGCGAGGACGACGATCGCCGACACCACGAAGACAAGGAGGACCACGATCTCCATCGCGAGCACCAGGAACCCGACCCGCGCAGCGGCCCGTACGCCCCAGAGGTTCAGCGCGGTCGTCACCAGGACCGCGATCGCCGTCCACACCCACCGCGACACCGAAGGCACGAGCGCCTCCATCGCGATGCCGGAGAAGAGATAGGCGACGGCCGGGATGAGGAGATAGTCGAGCATCGCCATCCACCCGGCGATGAATCCGGGGCCGTTGCCGAGCCCCACGCGCGCGTAGGCGAAGACGGAGCCCGCCCGGGGGATCACCTTCACCATCTGGGCGTAGCTGAAAGCGGTGAACGCCATCGCGATCGTGGCGATGATGTAGACGAGTGCAACGGCGCCGTGCGACTTGGCGTCGAGCGTCCCGAAGACGCCGACCGGCGCCATCGGGGCGATGAACAGCAACCCGTAGACGACAAGGTCACGGAAGCTGAGACTGCGCCGGAGGCCGTCGCCTTCGGCAGCGGTGCCGGGATGACCGCTACCGGGATGACCGCTACCGGGATGTCCGCCACCGGGAGTGCCGCCGCCGGAATCGCCGCCACCGGGATGGGCACCACCGGCCGTCGTGTCTGAGTTGCCGGAGTAACCGGACATCATGCCTCCGTAAGTGAACGCAGGCCTCCAGTCTCCCCAAGAAGGCGATCTTTGACGCGCTGGGCTCGGCCTTACGATGGGGGGTATGACTGCTTCGACTCCTGCCCGCCGAGTCCTGCTCGCCGCCCCCCGCGGCTATTGCGCGGGTGTGGACCGTGCCGTGATCGCCGTCGAGAAGGCCCTTGAGCAGTACGGGTCTCCGATCTACGTCCGCCACGAGATCGTTCACAACAAGTACGTGGTGCAGACCCTGGAGAAGAAGGGCGCGATCTTCGTCGACCAGACGGCCGAGGTCCCCGAGGGCTCCATCGTCATGTTCTCCGCGCACGGGGTGGCGCCGACGGTCCACGCCGAGGCCGCCGAGCGGAAACTGGCGACCATCGACGCGACGTGCCCCCTGGTCACGAAGGTCCACAAGGAAGCCGTCCGGTACGCCAAGGACGACTTCGACATCCTCCTGATCGGCCACGAGGGCCACGAGGAGGTCATCGGCACGTCCGGTGAGGCGCCCGACCACATCACGCTCGTCGACGGCCCCGAGGACGTCGCGAACGTAGAGGTCCGTGACCCGGACAGGGTCGTCTGGCTCTCGCAGACCACGCTCTCGGTCGACGAGACCATGGAGACGGTCGACGCCCTCAAGACCAAGTTCCCCGGCCTGATCTCCCCGCCGAGCGACGACATCTGCTACGCCACGCAGAACCGCCAGATCGCGGTGAAGAAGCTGGCGGAGGACGCCGAGCTCGTCATCGTCGTCGGCTCCAAGAACTCCTCGAACTCGATCCGCATGGTCGAGGTCGCCCTCGACGCGGGCGCGCCCGCCTCGCACCTCGTCGACAACGCCGACGAGATCGACGAGGCGTGGCTCGAAGGCGTGAGCACGGTCGGCCTCACCTCGGGCGCCTCCGTGCCGGACGTCCTGGTGGACGGCGTCATCGAGTGGCTGGCCGAGCGGGGCTACGGGGACGTGGAGACGGTGAAGACGGCCGACGAGTCGATCACCTTCTCGCTGCCCAAGGAGCTCCGCCGCGACCTGCGCGCCGAGGCCGCGGAGCTGTCACAGAAGTAACGCGCGGGCCAGGCACTCACCGTACGGTGGGTCTCATGCAGATCTTCGGTGTGGACATCGGCGGTTCCGGGATCAAGGGCGCTCCCGTGGACCTGGACCGCGGTGACCTGGCAAAAGAGCGGCACAAGGTGCTCACCCCGCAGCCGGCCACGCCCGACGGCGTGGCCGACAAGGTGCGCGAGGTCGTCGAGCACTTCGGCTGGACGGGTCCCATCGGCGCCACGTTCCCCGGCGTGATCACGGGCGGCACGGCGCGTACGGCCGCCAACGTGGACAAGAGCTGGATCGGCACGGACATCGAGAACCTGGTCGCGGACCGGCTCGGCGGCGGCGCCCCCGTCACCGTCCTCAACGACGCGGACGCGGCGGGCGTGGCCGAGATGCACTTCGGCGCGGGCCGCGGCCGCAAGGGCACGGTCATCCTGCTCACCCTCGGCACCGGCATCGGAAGCGCACTCTTCACCGGCGGCCGCCTCGTCCCCAACACCGAACTGGGCCACCTGGAGCTGCACGGGCACGACGCGGAGAAGCGCGCCTCGTCCAAGGCCAAGGAGGACGAGGACCTCAGCTGGGAGCACTGGGCGCACCGCGTCCAGAAGTATCTGGCGCACGTGGAGATGCTCTTCTCGCCCGAGCTCTTCATCATCGGCGGCGGCGTGAGCCGCAAGTCCCACAAGTTCCTGCCGCTGGTCAAGGGCATCAAGGCGGAGCTGGTCCCGGCGCAGCTGCAGAACAACGCGGGGATCGTGGGCGCGGCGATGGCGGCGGCGGAGGCAAGCAAGGCGTAGAGGCCCCGGCCGGCGGGCCCGTACGCCTTACGGCTCGCCCTGCTGCTCGCGCCCTTCTGCTCGCCTTACTGCTCGACGGGCGGGCGCCGCTGGCCGCTGGGAATCCGCCCCTTGGCCCCCCGCGGCCCGACGGGACCCCCGACCGGACCTCCCACAGGACCCCCGGCGGCCCGCGCCCGCCGCCGCTGAGCCAGGAGCTTGATTCTGCGTACGGTCACGATGAGACCGGCGACCAGCGTCCCGCCGTACAGCCAGCCCGCGTGCAGCGCGAGGGACGTGATGAGCCCCATGAGGTGACCGCCGAAGCCCCCGGTGCTGTCCGAGATCGGCAGCAGGCCGACGGCGAACGCGATCGGCACGGCCACCGGTGCGGTCACCAGGTCGGCGGGGCGCACCCACAGTGCGGTCAGCGCGCTCACGGGCAGGAAGAGCACCCCGTACGCGACGATCGAACTGCCGAAGAGCAGCCACAGCAGACAGGCGAGCAGGAACATCACCGCGGCGCAGAAGAGCCCGCTGCCGAGCCCCGTGAGACGCGGGTTCGGCATCCCCCGGAGCGTACGGTAGAGCGGCAGCGCGCGCAGTTTGCGTACGAAGGGCGGGACGGGGCGGCGGGGACGGGACGCGGCGCGGTAGACCGCCGCGGATTCGGCGGGCCTGCCCTGCGGGGGCCCGGGCCTGCCCTGCGGTGGCAGGGGTGCGGTGCGTCGCGGCCGGGCCGGAGGCTGAGGGGGACGCGTCCTGTGTTGCTCCACCGGACCAACCTAGGGCGAGCCATACCGATAATCCGGCATGAGACACGCGCTTTGGCCGACCTTGGCCATGCGTTCGATAGTGGAGCGATACGCCGACGAGGGCCGGGCCCGCACGCCGTAGACTGGGGGATCGCCCCACGGTCGCTCCGGCCCTTCGGGCCGTCCACCCACAGCACTCACGTACGGGAAGTCGCAACGTGTCGCTCACGATCGGAATCGTCGGTCTGCCCAATGTCGGCAAGTCGACCCTGTTCAACGCCCTGACCAAGAACGACGTGCTTGCGGCCAACTATCCGTTCGCCACGATCGAGCCGAATGTCGGCGTGGTGGGCGTCCCGGACCCCCGCCTCACGAAACTGGCGGAAATCTTCTCCTCGCAGAAGGTCCTCCCGGCGACGGTCGACTTCGTCGACATCGCGGGCATCGTGCGCGGCGCGAGCGAGGGCGAGGGCCTGGGCAACAAGTTCCTCGCGAACATCCGCGAGTCGGACGCGATCTGCCAGGTCATCCGTGCCTTCAAGGACGAGAACGTCGTGCACGTGGACGGCAAGGTCTCGCCCAAGGACGACATCGAGACGATCAACACGGAGCTGATCCTCGCGGACCTCCAGACGATCGAGAAGGTCCTCCCGCGCCTCCAGAAGGAATCGCGCATCAAGAAGGACATCGCCCCGAAGGTGAAGGCGGTCGAGGAGGCCCAGGCGATCCTGGAGAAGGGCGACACGCTCTTCTCGGCGGGCATCGTCCAGGGCTCGGGCAAGGAGGAGCTCCTCCACGACCTGCACCTCCTCACGACGAAGCCCTTCCTCTACGTCTTCAACGTGGACGAGGACGAGCTGACGGACGGCGACTTCAAGGCCGCCCAGAGCGCCCTGGTCGCCCCCGCGGAGGCGATCTTCCTCAACGCCAAGCTGGAGTCGGACCTCGCGGAACTGGACGAGGACGAGGCCCTCGAACTCCTCCAGTCGGTAGGCCAGGAAGAGCCCGGCCTCGCCACCCTGGCCCACGTGGGCTTCCGCACGCTGGGCCTCCAGACCTACCTCACGGCAGGCCCCAAGGAATCCCGCGCCTGGACGATCCCCCGGGGCGCCACGGCCCCCGAGGCCGCGGGCGTGATCCACACGGACTTCCAGAAGGGCTTCATCAAGGCCGAGGTCATCTCCTTCGAGGACCTGGTGGAGACAGGCTCGGTCGCCGAGGCCCGCGCGAAGGGCAAGGCGCGCATGGAGGGCAAGGAGTATGTGATGCAGGACGGGGATGTGGTGGAGTTCCGCTTCAACGTCTGAGCGGACGACGTCACCAAGGGCCCACCCCAGAGGGGTGGGCCCTTTCGCGTTGGGTCAGTCGCGCGTCACAGAAGACGCTTGCGCCCCCAGACCACGATGAAAGCGACGACGGCGGCGGTGACGGCGAGCATGATGCCGGCTCCGAGCCACTGCATCGTGGCCATCTGCTCGAAGGGGAGGTAGTCCATGCTCCAGCCGACGACGTGCTTGGACTCCAGGCAGGCGGTGTGCGCCTTGTCGTTGTCCATCTTGTCTAGGCAGGTCATCCAGTCCAGGCGGTCTCCGGAGCTGGTGAGGAAGTAGGTGCCCTGTCCCTGCTGCACGGCCATGTCGGGCAGCTCCGGCCGCTTGGCACCGGGGCCGACGCCCTTGTCGGTGCTGACCGACATGATGGTGCCCAGGCTCACCCGGAACTGGTCCCAGAGGAACCCGATCGCCACGACGACGCCGAGCGTGACCACCATCGACACCAGCGTGCGGCGCAGGAGCAGGCCGACCGCCACGCCCACGGTGAACGTGAGCAGGGCGTACGCCACCGCCATGGGCCCGGTGATGTCGAAGACCGAGCCTGCGGTCCACTCCACCTGTGTGACGAACCCCTTGACCGGGTTCCACCACCAGCTGAAGACGGCCGCGAGCACGCCGGTGGACAGTGCGACCAGCGCGGCGGGCATGGCGAGCTTCGTGGCGAGCCACCGCCGCCGGCTTACGGACTGCGAGGTCACCAGCTTCGCGGTGCCGGTCTCCATGTCGCCCGCGATGAACGGGGCACCGAGGAGGACGCCCGCCAGGACGGGGAACCAGCTCAGGTAGCCCCCGAAATCGGCGATGAGGTTGCCGTACGTCTCGAACTCGGGCGGCAGGCCGCCGGGCTTCTTCTGGGTCGGTTCCAGGGTGCTCAGGTAGTCCATCATCTGTCCCCGCAGAACGACCATGGCGAGCACGCCCAGGAGCGTGGCGCCGATGATGGTCCAGAACGCGGCGCGGTGCTGGCGCCAGACGAGCCAGGCCGTACCGCGGAGCCGGGGGACGGCGGGCCAGGAGCCCCGTCCGTTCCGCGGGCCCTCGTCGGACGTCGTGCGGGCCGGGTCCTGAGTGAGGGTGGTGGTCATGCCGTCACAGCCTTCTGCGCGTCGCGGGTGATGATGTCGTGGATGTCGCCGACCCGCGCGCTGGGCGCGATCAGCGCGGGCGCATCGGGCGAACGCAGATAGCCGAGAAGCAGCTCTTCCAGCGTGGGCGGCTCGGCCTGACCGCCGTACTGGATCGGTGCGCTGAGGCGTGCCAGGACGCCGGGCCTTCCGTCGCCGGCGCCGAGGGTCTCGATGACCGTGTGCGGTGCGATGGCGGCGTGGGCGCCGTGGCCCGTGGTGGCGAACAGGGCGTGTGCCGAGCGCAGTTCGTTCACCTCGCCCGCCAGGCGCAGCCCGCCGTTCGCGATGACGAGGAGGTAGTCGCAGATGTACTCCAGCTCGGCGAGCATGTGCGAGGACACCAGGACCGTCGTGCCGTGTTCGGCCGCCTCCGCCTTCAGCGTGGCCATGAGCTCGCGGCGCACCAGCGGGTCGAGATCGGACATCGGCTCGTCGAGGATGAGCAGGTCGGGGCGCTTGCCGAAGGCCAGGGCGAAGGCGACGCGGGTGCGCTGACCGCCGGACAGCGTGCCGATCCTCGCCTTCATCGGGACCTGGCCCGCGTTGACGATGCCCTCGGCCACCTCCTGGTCCCAGAGGGGGTTGAGCTCGCGGCCAAGGCGCAGGGTCTCGGCCACGGTGAAGCGCTTGAACAGCGGCTTCTCCTGGGTCAGGAACGCGGTGCGCAGGACCGCCTCCGTCGAACCCGGTTCCGCGCCGAACACGCGCAGGGCGCCGGCCGTCGGCCGGATCATGTTGGTGGCCAGGCCCATCAGCGTGCTCTTGCCGGCGCCGTTGGGGCCGACGAGGCCGCACACCCGCCCGATCGGCAGCTGGAAGGAAACGTCCCGCAGCGCCCAGCCCCGCCGGTACTCCTTGCCGAGCCCGTGGGCCTCGATCGCAGGGCCGTAGACGGGGGGCGGTCCGAATCCCGGTGCGATTCCGGGGGAGCTGTCGACCTGCGTCTCTGTCCAGGCGTGGTGCATGTGTGACTCCTGTGCATGCGTGCGTGCGTGCGTGTGGGAGGGGCGGCCGTGTGTCCGTGGGAGGGGGCCGCCGTACGTAGGCGAGTGCGAGGCGCGGCAGTACGCGTGCGACGCTGGGCGGGGCGCTCAGCGGCCCCGGGCGGGTCCGAACGGGGAGCGGCACTCCGCCGACGCGAGCACCAGCGCCTCCGGGTCCTCTGCCGGGGCTTCCGCTGGGGTGACGTCGGCCGTGATCATGACATGCTCCTCGTGCGATGCAGTGCGATGAAGGATCTAGGGCGAGCGCCGCCCGGTGGATACGACTCTCCTCTGCCGCGCCCCGCGGCGGATCAGGCGAAAGACAGATCATTCGCGGCCGGCTCCGACTTTCGGCCGGTCCGCGAGAGGGACGGTGAGAGATGCTGAAGGCGGCGAACGCAGCGGCCGCAGCCGCGGCCGCGAGGGGAGAGGGACTCTCGCGGTTCCTGCCCGTCGTGGTGTGGCTGCTGCTCGGGGGCCTGGTCGCCCTCGTCCCGTTCGACTTGGTGGTCGGCTTCTACTGGATCGCGGAGTACGGCCCCGCCAAGCTGATCGGCGCCCTGCTCGCGGTCGGTCTCGTCGTCGCTTCGCCCCGGCTCGGCAATCGGGCCCTGGCGATGGCCGCCTGCGGGATCGCGGCCATGTCGCTGTGCCTGTCGGTATGGATGCACCTGGAGATGAGGGTGAGCTCGCAGGCGATGGGGTTCGCCGAGCCGGCGGCGCTGGCGTGGCTCCTGCTGCTAGTCGCCCGCCGGGGGAAGCCCTCGTGGACGATGCCGGCCGCCCCGGCGCTGATGCTGGCGATCGTGGTGCGGCCGGTGTCCGTCTCGGCGCGGCAGTCCAGCATCATCCTGGCGCTGCTCTACGCCCTGGCAGCGGTCACGGTGCTGAGCATCGGCCTCGGAATGCGCTTCCTCCTGGTGGACCGGCAGCGGCAGGCGGCGGCCCTCCGCCTGGAGCAGCGGACGGAGTTCGCCAGGGACCTGCACGACTTCGTCGCCCACCACGTGACCGGCATCGTCGTACAGGCGCAGGGCGCGCACGCGATCGCGGGCCGCAAGCCCGAACTCGTCCCGCCCGCGCTCCAGCGGATCGAACAGGCGGGCTCGGAGGCGCTGACCTCCATGCGGCACATGGTGGGGATGCTGCGCGACGCCGACGGCGAAGTGGCCCTGACGCCGCTTTCGGGCATCGATGAAGTGCGCTCGCTCGTCGAGGAGTTCTCGGCGGTCGGCGGCGCGCGGGCCGAACTCGATCTCGAAGGGACCTTCGACGACCTGCCGGTCGAGGTGACCACCACGGCGCACCGGGTGGTGATGGAGGCCCTCACCAACGTACGCAAGCACGGCCACGGATGCACCGAAGTGCGGGTGCGCGTGAACCGCTCGGGAGACCGGCTGACCGTACGGGTCACCGACGACGGACGCCCGCCGCGCCACGTTTCCGCGGGCGGCTTCGGACTCAAGGGCCTGGCCGAGCGGGTGGGCCTGATCGGCGGAAGTGTCCAGGCGGGCCCGGTGACGGCCGGCGGCTGGGGCGTCGAGGCGACGCTCCCCGTGCCTCCGTCCCTGTCTGCGACCGCACTCCGGGTGAAGGCGGCGACGTCATGACGATCCGCGTTCTGATCGCCGACGATCAGGCCATGGTCCGTGCCGGGTTCACGATGATCCTCGGCGCGGAGGACGACATCGACGTCGTCGCGGAGGCCACGGACGGGGTGCACGCGGTGGAACTCGCCGAGCACCACCGGCCCGACGTGGTCCTCATGGACATCCGCATGCCGCGCATGGACGGCCTGGAAGCACTGCGCAGACTGACACGGCCCGGCACCGTGAATCCGCCGAAGGTCGTCGTGGTCACGACGTTCGACGACGACGAGTACGTCCAACGCGCCCTGAGCGAAGGCGCGTCCGGCTTCCTCATCAAGGACTCCGGCCCGGCCCTGCTCGTCGAGGCCATCAGGGCGGCCGCCTCCGGCGAGGCGCTGGTGAGCCCGGCCATTACCGTCCGGCTGCTGCGACGCTTCAACAGCGCCGTCCCCGCCTCCCGGCAGCCGCACACCGCGCTCTCCGAACGGGAGATGGACCTGGTGCGTCTGGTGGCCAAGGGCCTGACCAACGCCGAGATCGCAGGCGAACTGGTCATCTCCGTGGGCACGGTGAAGACGCACCTCGGCAACGTGCAGACCAAACTGTCCGCCCGCAATCGCGTGGAGATCGCCGCCTGGGCCTGGGAATCGGGCCTGGTCGACGGCCGGGGGTAGCCCCTATCCGCGAGGGTGGCTCCGCTCAGGAGAGCGGAGCCACCCCCTCAGGACAGCGGAGCCACCCCCTCGGTCTACCGGGCCGACACGCCGGCCGGAACCGCCGCGTAACCCAGCGGCCGCGTCGTGAACGTGCCGCGGCCCTGCGTACGGCTGCGCAGGCGGGTCGCGTAGCCGAACAGCTCGGCCAGGGGCACCGTCGCCGTGATCGCGGCGGTGCCGGAGCGCGTGGTCGAGTCCGTGACCCGGCCGCGTCGCGCCGCCAGGTCGCCGAGCACGCCGCCGACCGCGTCGTCGGGCACGGTGGCCGTCAACTCCACGACGGGTTCGAGGAGTTGCATGGCCGAGGCCCGCAGCGCCGCACGCAGCGCGAATCGGCCCGCCGTCCGGAACGCCATCTCCGAGGAGTCCTTGGAGTGCGTCGCCCCGTCGGTCAGCGTCACCCGCAGACCCGTCACCGGATGGCCGCCGAGCGGACCCTCGGCGAGCGCGTCGCGGCAACCGGCCTCCACCGCGCGGACGTACTCCTGCGGCACCCTGCCCCCGGTCACCGTGGAGGTGAAGGCGAACGTGCGATCCTCCAGGTGCTCGACGTCCATGACCACGTGCGCGAACTGGCCCGCACCGCCGTCCTGCTTGACGTGCCGGTACACCAGACCCGACACCCCTCGCACGACCGTCTCGCGGTACGACACCTGCGGGCGGCCCACGCCGACCTCGATGCCGTGGGCGCGGCGGACCTTCTCCACCGCGACCTCCAGATGCAGCTCGCCCATGCCGGACAGGACTGTCTGGCCCGTCTCCCGGTCGACCCGTACCGCCAGCGAGGGATCCTCCTCGACCAGGTGGGCAAGGGCCGACGACAGCCGGCCGGTGTCCGTGGTCCTGTTGGCCTCCACCGCCACCGAGACCACCGACGCCGCCACCGCGGGCGGTTCGAGCACCAGGGGTGCCGCGGGGGAGCACAGCGTCGTGCCGGCGCGGGCCGTCTTCAGACCGACCACGGCCACGATGTCCCCGGCGCTCGCCCGGTCCAGTTCCGCGTGGCGGTCGGCCTGCACACGCAGGATCCGGCCGATCCGCTCGGTGCGTCCCGTGCCCGCGTCCATCACTGTGTCTCCCTTCGTGATCGTTCCCGAGTACACGCGTACATACGTAAGGCGTCCGGTCGCCGTCGCGTTCACCTTGAAGGCCAGCCCGGCGAACGGCGCCGCGGGGTCGGCGGCACGCTCCTGCACGGTGTCGCCCAGGGTGCCGCGCACCGCGGGGACGTCCACCGGCGACGGCAGGTACGACACCACGGCCTCAAGGAGCGGTTCGATGCCGCGGTTGCGGTAGGCGGACCCGCACAGGACCACCACGCCATCGCCGCCGAGCGTGAGATCGCGCAGCGCCGAGGCCAGAGCCGGGGTGGAGAGCGCCGACGTGGCGCAGTACTCCTCCATCGCCGCGGCGTGCAGCTCCGCCACCGTCTCCTCCAGGGCGTGCCGACGCCGGAGCGCCTGCTCGCGCAGGGCCTCGGGGACCGGGACCACTTCGTACGTGTCACGGCCCGCGTGCCAGACCAGGGCGCGCATGCCCAGCAGATCCACCACGCCGGTGAACTCGTCCTCCTGCCCGATCGGCAGCTGCACCACCAGAGGGACCGTGTGCAGACGCTCCCGTATCGACGCGACCGCCGTGTCGAGATCGGCGCCCGCCCGGTCCAGCTTGTTGATGAACGCGATCCGCGGCACGCCGTACCGGTCGGCCTGCCGCCACACCGACTCGCTCTGCGGCTCGACCCCGGCGACGGCGTCGAAGACCGCGACCGCACCGTCGAGCACCCGCAGCGAGCGCTCGACCTCGTCCGCGAAGTCGACGTGGCCTGGTGTGTCGATCAGGTTGATCCGGTGGCCGTCCCAGGCGCAGCTGACGGCCGCGGCGAAGATGGTGATCCCGCGGTCGCGTTCCTGCGCGTCGAAGTCGGTGACGGTCGTGCCGTCATGGACCTCACCTCTCTTGTGGGTGGCGCCGGTCAGGAACAGGATCCGTTCGGTGACGGTGGTCTTCCCGGCGTCGACGTGGGCGAGGATGCCGAGATTCCGGACGTCGGCGGACGAACGGGGGGACGGAGGTCGGGTGTTGGTGCGCATGGCCCAGGGCCTTTCGGTGTGATGCGGGGCGGGGCAGCGCAATTTCCGGGCGTGACGGAGCTCCGGGCGTGACAGAGCTCCGGGCGTGACAGAGCTCCGGGTGTGACAGAGCTCCGGGTGTGACAGAGCAAGGATTCAGTGCGTCAGAAAGCGCAGCTCTGACGTTCGCCGCGGACGATCGATGACGGCCGCGCAGCCGTCACCGCACGCGCGAAGACACCAGGATCACGTCGAACCGCGATCGGGGAGCACGGACTGCTGTGCGGTGACGCATGGCCCGGCCCCTTCGCTTGGCTGACTGGTGAATGACTGGTTCGGCGTGCGCCCCGGACCTGTCGTCGCGGCGCGCGGAGCAAGTCTAGGGATGCGCACACGGCGCGGTCACGGGAATTAAAAGCAGGGCCGGACCCCCGAGGGCCCGACCCTGCCTGTTCGCGCGCATGTCCGCGGCGCGCGTGTGTGCCTGCGGCGCGTGCGTGTTTACGGCTCGATCGCGGGCAGCAGCCCCATGACCGGCGCGGCCAGGTCGGTCAGCTGGTGCAGCTGGTTCAGCTCCTGCAGCTCGTTCAGCCCGTTGAGCTGGCTGGTCACGGTCGGCAATTCGTCCTGCTGCTCCGCCGGGATCCCGGCCATGCCGATCGAGTCGACCATGTCGGTGGGGGAGATCGCGGCGTTCGCGGCGGGCGCGGCCAGGGCGGAGGCACCGACGGCGAGAGCGAAGGCGGCGGCCATTCGTCGTGTTGAGATCATGTGATGCGCAACGGCTCGGGACAGCACTGGACACGGGCTCCCAGACGATTTCACCAATGATGTACCGATCGGTGCCGTTACCTGCAGACCGTGGCGCCGTTGAAGGGACAGTACGGCCGCGTACGTGCGGCGGTAGTCGTCAATTCAAAGGAGAACGTGATGTCTCGCATCGCGAAGGCAGCCGCTGTTGCCCTCGGCACGGGCGCCGTGGTGCTCAGTGGCACCGGAATGGCCATGGCGGACGCGGGCGCCGAGGGTGCGGCCGTCGGCTCGCCCGGCGTCCTTTCGGGCAACCTCGTCCAGGTCCCGGTCCACGTCCCGGTCAACCTGTGCGGCAACACTGTGGACGTCATCGGGCTGCTGAACCCGGCGTTCGGCAACACCTGCGTCAACAGCGACGGCAACCACCACGGCGGCGGCCACCACGGCAACCCCGGTAGCCCCGGCGGCTACGGCGGCTGATCCCCCTCGTGCGAAGCCCCCGGCGGTCACGGACCGCCGGGGGCTTCGCCGTGCGCGTCGGCAGATGATCACCGGTGTCGGCACACGGTCACCGGCAGCTGCGGATGATCACCCGTAGCGATAGACGCCGCGATGGCTGAGCAGCTCGTCCGGTGTCACGCCCCACGGCGGCATCGGCTCGAAGCGGGCGGCGATACGACCGTGCAGCGGTCCGTTGTCCGCGTCCGGCGGCTCGTCGGGGAGGTAGGGCGCCGAGTCGGGATGCCGGGCCCGCCAGCGGTCCCACAGCAGGTCCACGAAGGCGTGGTTCAGCCAGAAGACGGGGTCGTTGACCGACGCGCCGCCGAGCATGTGGCCGCCGACCCAGCGGTGGACGCGGTTGTGGTTGCGCCACTTGGCGTTGCCGGTGGCGGACGTCCAGCCCTCCAGCTTGTTGCGGTACCCCTTGGCGGAGGTGGAGTCCCAGGGCGGAGTGTCGTACACCGGGTCGCGCATGGCCCTGGCCAGTTCCGCCTTGGTGGGCAGCACGATCGGGTTGGCCGGCCGGCCGAAGTCGCGCATGAGGAAGTCACCGCCACTCGCGCCTTCTTTGATGGTCCAGTGCCCGTTCCTGCGGGCGAACGGACCGGTCATGACCTGCCGGTCCGAGCGCCTCCCGTTGCCGCCCATGAGCGCGCTGCCCCAGAGCGAGGCGCCCGGCTTCCTGTCCGCCGTCCAGTCCCAGTACGGGACGGACACCGCCGGGTCCACCCGCTGCAGGGCCTTCTCGAACTCGAGCAGGAACCTGCGGTGCCAGGGCAGGAAGGAGGGCGTCATGTGGGCCACCCTCAGCCCGGCCTCCCCGTCGGACACGTAATGCTCGATGTGCGTCCGCACGAACTCGTCGTACTCGCCCTTGCGTTTGAGTTCGAGAATCGCGTTGACGAAGCGGCGCTTCTCGGCCCTGGTGAGCCGGGCCTGGTTCTTGCGCGTGTAGACCACTTCGGTCCGCTCCTCCGGTGCGATGTACGGGGCAGTGATCAGGCGTTGGCGCGCAACTGCTGGCCGCGGCCGAGTTCGTCCACTGCTCTGCGGGTGGCGATGAGAGGCGTCGGATACGACTGGTAGTGGTCGATCATGCTCAGATAGCCGCCGTCGGCGCGCCGCATGAGGTGGAGCGGGCGGCCGTCGACGGTGATCTCCCAGTCGGCGCCCCCGTGTTGATGGCCCGCGGAGGCTCTGGACCCGCGAATGTGCCTGCCCGCGTACATCTCGTCGAACCCGCCTTCACCCAGGTCGTCCGTCGTACGGTGATCGGCCGCGTCCCTGGTCGGCCAGAGAAGGGCGGCCGGCGCCGTCACGGCGGCCACGCCGACGCCGATGAGTCCGCGCATCGTGACCCGGCGCGTGAACCACCCCTCGCCCGGCCTCTCGTCCGCCGCTTTCCTGCCCACCGCTGCCTCCCCGGGTGTTCGATGCGAGTCGTTGATCGGTCCTGCCGCGTCAGCTGGTCCAGGTCAGCTGGTCCAGAAGTCCCACCAGCGCGTGAGGATGAGCATGCCGATGACGCCGACGTGCAGGACCGGAAGCACCCAGGTGAACTCGCCGAAGAACGTGCGCAGCCAGGAGGGCGCGGGCAGGAAGCCGTTGCGGACGTTGAACGAGGTCACGTACCAGAACATGACGATCGTGGCGGCCCAGGCCAGGCAGCACCACAGGCACAGCGAGTTGATCTCGTACAGCGACTGGTACATCAGCCACGTGCAGAAGCCGACGCCGAACAGCGTGCCCGCGTTCAAGGTCAGGTAGTACCAGCGCGGGAAGCGCGCCCGGCCGAGCAGGCTCATGCCGACGCACATCACGACGGCGTAGGCGGCGATGCCCAGCATCGGGTTCGGGAAGCCGAAGACCGACGCCTGCTCGCTCTTCATGATGTTGCCGCAGGACACGACCGGATTGAGGCTGCAGCCCGGCGTGAAGTCCGGGTCCTCCAGAAGCTTGAACTTGTCCAGCGTGATGACCCACGCCGCGAGCAGCCCCGCCGCACCCGTGATCACCAGGAGCAGCGCGAACGCACGGCTCCCGCCCGTACCGCCGGACGGCGGGGTCACGCGTCCTGAAGGTGCCTCGGGCCTGCGGGCTTCGGGCAGTGGCGTCTTGGTGCTCATCGCTGCGGTCCTCACCGGTGCGCGGGCGGCGGGCCCGGCACCCTTTTGCAGTAGTCGTGCATCTCTCGGCAGGACAGGGTCTGTGGCGCTGATTAGCGTCGGTCGCGTCCCCCAACGGATCGAGGAGATCCCCCATGAAGATCATGCTCAGTCGTGCCGCGGCGGCCGCCATACTCACCCTGGCGGTGGCGGCACCGCTCACAACAACCGCGCAGGCGGCGGAAGTTACCGGCCAGAAGGCCGCCGCATCCGACCCGTGCCACCACGGCGGTTGCTGGAACGACCACCACCACGGTCACCATCACGACCACGACCACCACCTGCTGGACGCGGACCTGGACCTCGGTCTGCTCTGAGGCGGTGCGCTGAACCGCTGCGTCACGAGCGCTCGGGTCCGCCGGTACGTCCCGACCGGCGGGCCCTTGCCGTCCGCGGCCCTTGTCAGCGGCCCTCTGACCGCGGCTGCTAGCCGCGCAGGCTCTTCGCGGTGATCATGCAGTGCGCGGAGCTGGTCATGGTCTCCTCGGCGCCCACGAACGCCGCGAGAGCCTCCTCGGCGAGGGGGACCCCGGGCTTGGCCTCGGGCCACGGGCGCGTGGTGAACATGAAGTAGGCGTGACCCCGCTCGCCCACCGCGTCGAGCCACTCCGGCGGCGGGGTGCACTTGGCGTTGAGGTAGGGCATGTTCAGTACGGCCTGGCCGGCCTCGACGAGGAGGGTGACGGGCAGGCTCGGGTTGCGGGAACCCTCCATGACGGGGCCGCCGACGGGGAGCCCGGTGTTCCGCAGCAGGAGCTCGATGGCTTCGGTCGCGGCCTCCGGGCCGCCTTCGCCGTCGCCCAGCGAATAGGCGAGCAGGAAAGGCATGTCCTGTTCGTCCTCGGGGTGTTCACCACTCCAGGCGACCACGGTGAGGGTGCCCAGATCGGCGGCTCGGAAAGTGCGGTTTTCGCTCGATGTCGAGGTCATCCCGAAACCGTATCGATGCGTTCCGATGTCACGAGCCGGTCTTTCACTTGACTGGGTGAGTTCGGGCGAGCGATCACACGATCGGGGCACGCGCCGGTCGAATTCCGGGGCCGCTCAGTCGAACTGAGGGTGTGGGGCGAGCTTTTGAGGACGGCGGCCGGGAAACCCCGAGGGCCGGTTGCGCAGAATGCGTCTGCGGAACCGGCCCTTGCTGCCACGTGCCGTTTGCTCGCGGCAGTACTCCTGCGGCAGTACTGCTGCGGGGGAAGGGAAGAAAGCTTACTGCGAGACGGGAAGTCCGCCGAGCAGCTTGCCGGCGCCGCCGCCCGCGTGCAGGTCCTTCGCGGCGTTGGAAACGGCGTTGACGACCGAGTCCTTGTTCTCGGTGTCGAGAGCGTTCGTGGCCAGCGGGGCCGCATCGAGGTTCGCCGTCTGGCCGGCGATCGTGTCCAGTGCACCGTTCAGGCTGGTGGGCGTGAGGTCGGAGGCAAAGGCGGGTGCGGCGACACCAGCGATGACCATGGACCCGGCGACGACGGCGGCAGCCTTCAGGGGCTTCATCGTGTTCCTTTCTTCGGCGACGGACGGTCGCCTGAGGGGTTTTTCACTTCGCCATGGGTAACGAGCGCTCTGTGCGGCGGAAACTCTGTGCGGAGGAAATTCCCGGAACCCACCCGAACGAAGGCGGTGTCTCATTCTCGTATGAGATGGACGCGGATTCTCTTATCAGCTGGCCGGTGATTCGGACGTGAAAGACCCGCCGGGCCGGTCTCGAAGACCGACGCGACGGGTGGTGGCCGGGGCTCAGGAAAGCGACGGCGTCTGCTGCGGCAGACTCCCGGCCGGCGGCTTGGCGGCGGGAACGGCGCCGCCGATCAGTGAGGTGACGAGGCCGACGAGGCTGGTGAGCACGGGCTGGACCGCGCCGACCACCGCCGTGGGGTCACCGCCGGTGGCCGCCTTGAGCAGGGCGTCGACCGAGGTCTGCAGGGCCTTCAGCGCATCGGCCTTCGGGTCTGCCGGCGCCCTGAGGTCGTCCGCGAGGGACTTGGGCAGCGCCGGGGTCTTCGGGAGCTGCTGGGCGTCGGGGACCGCCGGAGTTTCCGGGACGGCCGGGCTCTTGGGCGCCTGGGCCGCCGCCTTGGTGACGGCTTCCTTCACCGGGGCGGCGAGCTTCGTGGCTTCCGCGGCGGGCAGCTGGCCCTTGTCGGCCTTCAGCACCGCGGAGACCAGCTCGGTGACGGGGGTGATGACGCCGCCGGCGTCGCTCATGGCCGTGACCCGGGTCAGCAGCGCGTCCGCTCCGGGGACCGGCGCGCGGGCCGCCTCCCGGGGGCTGCCGTGCGGAGAGTCGCTCTCGGCTGCGACAACGGGACCGGCCGTCCCGATGAGGAGGGAGACACAGAGGACGGATGTCGCGATACGCCGTACGGGCAGGGCGCGCATGGATGTTCCCTTCGGTGATGCGTCGGATCTTGTGTTCACCGTGAAAGCGGTGGACACCGACCGCAACCGAGCGACTGCCATTCGGGGGCGCGGCGGCCGTTCGGGGGACGCGCGGGAACGCACGACGGCCGTCCTCCTCGGGGGAGAACGGCCGTCGCGGAGTGCGTGCTGCTGGAGTGTCAGGCGTTGACGCAGGTGTTGCCGAACGCCGGGTTCAGCAGACCGATGACGTTGACGGTGTTGCCGCAGACGTTGACCGGGACGTGGATCGGGGCCTGGACGTTGTTGCCCGAGATGACACCAGGGGAGTTGGTGACGGCGCTCTGGGCGCCGGAGTCGGCGGTGGCGATGCCAGCGCTGCCGGCCATGGCAGCCACGGCAACGGTGGAGAGGGCGAGGGCCTTCGCGGTACGCGACATGGAGAGTTGCTCCTTGGTCAGTTGGTGCATCGGCAGGGCGGTGTGCCCGGCCCATGGATCAACGGAGTTCGCCCACAAGGGTTGTGGGCCCAAACGGGTGATCTGCTGGCGCGGGGTTTACCCGATGGCCCCGGGGCCGTGCTCCCGGAGAGCCTTGTGCGTTACGCACTTCACGTTTCCGACACACTTGTCAGCCTTCCTGGAAAAATACAGAAGGCGGCTACTGTTGCTTACCTCCTGAAGCCATTTGAAAGAACAAGTGCGGGGAAGTTACGAGCCGAGTGTGACTGTCGCATTTAAATTCTCTCCCTGCTGGTGCGGAACCCTTCCCGAAAGGGCAAAGCCGGTCATGCGTCATTCCCCGGGCCCTGAGCAAGGCGCCGTGCATGCAATTGATTTCAACTGACCACCGGCTGAGCGTCCTCCACGTCGCCCAGCCCGTCGACGGCGGAGTGGCCCGAGTGGTCACCGACCTGGTCAAGTCCCAGCTGTCCGCCGGAATGCGGGTCCACGTGGCGTGTCCGGACGGCGGCAGCCTGCCGGACGCCGTGCGCGGCGCGGGCCTCAGTCCCGTCCGGTGGACGGCGACCCGTTCGCCGGGTCCGGGGCTGCCGGACGAGGTGCGACGCCTCGCCCGCGTGGTCGGCGAGCTGCGGCCCGACATCGTGCACGCGCACAGTGCCAAGGCCGGGCTCGCCGCCCGGCTCGCCCTGCGCGGCCGGGTCCCCACGGTGTTCCAGCCGCACGCGTGGTCCTTCGAGGCCGTCGGCGGCGTGACCGCAGGACTCGCCCTGCGCTGGGAGCGCTTCGGGGCGCGCTGGGCCACGCACGTGGTCTGCGTCAGCGAGGCGGAGCGGCGCACCGGGCAGCGGGCCGGGATCGACGCGCCCTGGTCCGTGATCCCCAACGGCGTGGACGTCGAGCGCTTTCGGCCCATGCCCGCGCAGGCCGCGCGGGCCGCCCTCGGGCTGTCCGGGCAGGCGCCTCTGGTGGTGTGCGTGGGGCGGCTGTGCAGGCAGAAGGGGCAGGACGTCCTGCTGCGGGCCTGGGCCGCGGTGACCGAGCGGATGCCGCTCGCCCGTCTCGTACTCGTCGGCGACGGGCCCGACGCGGCCGGGCTCCGCGACCGGGCGCCCGCCTCCGTGCTGTTCGCCGGTGACGTGGGGGACGCCACCCCCTGGTACCGGGCGGCCGACCTCGTGGTCCTGCCGTCCCGCTGGGAGGGCATGGCACTCGTACCCCTTGAAGCGATGGCGTGCGCGCGTCCCGTGGTGGTCACCGATGTGGACGGCGCGCGCGAGAGCCTGCCGCCGGAGCTCGTGCCGCACGGCCTCGTCCCCGCGGAGGACCCGCGGGCACTGGCGCGGGCCGTCGTCGGCCTGCTCGGCGATCCGCCGCTGAGCGCGTCCCTCGGCCGTGCGGCGCACCGCCACGTTCTGAACACCCACGATGTGCGGCACACCGCGGACGCGGTCGCGGCCGTGTACCGCGAGCTGCTGGGCGTGGGGCCCATCAAGTGCAGGGAGTCCATCAACCCGTGAGTGCGGAACGAACCGTCGCCACCCCTGCCACGCAGCCACGGGCGGCCGACCATGCCATGGCCACCGCCTCGGTCATCCCGCCACGCAGAGCCGGGCGAGGACGCAGAACGACCCTCGGCCGGGGGGCATCGGCACGCCGCTCGTCGGCGGCCGCCCCCCTGTTCGCCGTCGACTGCAGCGCCGCCCTGCTCGGCACCGTGCTGCTCACCGGCCCGCAGCGCCACCCCCTGCTGATGGTCCTGCTCCTTGCCGGGGTGACCGTCCTGAACGCGCGCGCCGGTCTCTACCGTCCGATCGCCGTGCCCTGCGCCCTCGACGAACTCCCTTCGCTGGCCTGGCAGGCCGTGCTCGGCTGGTGCGCCGTGGGACTCGTGGCCGCGAGCCTCTCCGCCCTGACCCCGCTCTCCCTCACCACCGTGTGCGCGGCGGCGGCACTGCAGAGCGTCCTTGGCTGCGCGGGCCGCGGCGCCCTGTACTGGTGGGCGCGCCGCGCGACGCTGCGACAGCCGCGCCCCGCTCTGGTGGTCGGCCCCGGTGCCGTCGCCCGGCGCGTCGCGGAGGCGGTCCTGCGTCATCCCCGGGCCGGGGTGCGGCCCGTCGGCATCGTCGGGGACGCGCCCGCCGAACGCACGGAGACGGAGGGGGCCGAACTGCCGGTGCTCTCCACGATCGAGGAGCTGCGCCGCGCGGTCATCCAGAACTCCGTGCGCACCGTCCTGGTCGTCGGGCCCACGCCGGGACCGGAGCAGATCGGCTGGCTGCGGACGCTGAGCGGCTCGGGGCTCGACGTATGGGCGATCGACGCGACGCAGCCGCCGGGTTACGACGTGCCGGGGCGCCAGGCCAGGTCCGGGCGGCTCGCCGGGTTCCCCTGCCGGCAGCTGGTGCCCGCACGGCGCAGGCACTTCAGCGTCAGCAAGCGCGCCCTGGACCTCGTGACCTCGGGGATCCTGCTGCTGCTCATCAGCCCCGTGCTCCTCGCGTGCGCCGCGGTCCTGCGGGCCACCGACGGACCCGGCGTGATCTTCCGGCAGGAGCGGATCGGCAGGGACGGGCGGCCGTTCACGCTGCTCAAGTTCCGCACGCACCGCCCCGCGGACCCGCACGAGTCGGCGACCCGGTGGACCGTCGCGGGCGAGCAGCACATGAGCCGGTTCTGCCAGTTCCTGCGCCGCTCGTCGCTCGACGAGCTTCCACAGCTGTGGAACGTCTTCCGCGGCGACATGAGTCTGGTCGGCCCGCGCCCCGAACGCCCCTATTTCGTCGGCCAGTTCAGTCAGAAGTACGACGGCTACGGGGAGCGCCACCGGATGCCGACCGGCATCACCGGGCTCGCCCAGATCCAGGGCCTTCGGGGTGACACCTCGATCGAGGACCGGTGCCGGTTCGACAACGCCTACATCGACAGCTGGTCGTTCTGGCAGGACCTCTGCATCCTGCTGCGCACCGCCGCGTCCCTCGTCCGTCCGACGGGGAGCTGACGCCGGTGAACGGTGCCCCGATCACGCTCGTTCCGCCCGGCTCGCCCGCCGCCGCACTGGCGTCGGCGCTCCGGAGCGCCGGGCCCGTACTGCCGGTCATGGCTCTGGTCGCCCTGCTCGCGCTGCCCGTGGCGCCGGGCGAGGACGGCTCGGCGGGCGGCACGGCCGCCGACGCCGCCTCCGCCCTGGTGGTCCTGTGGTGCGTGGCCCGCACCGTGCGCGGGGCTCACCGGCCGCTGACGCGGACCGCCGCCGTCGTGCTGGGTCTGCCGGTCATCGGCATCGCGGTCGCGGCGGTCGGCGCGAGCACCGCGTCCGCCGGGGCCACCGGCCTGGTGCGTTACCTGCAGATCTTCGTCCTCGTACCGGCGGCGGTCCTGCTCCTTGTCCGCGACCGCCGCGACTTCCGCCTGGTGGCCTGGTCCCTCATCGGCCTCGCCCTCTTCCAGGGGGCGCTCGGCGTCCATCAGTACGTCACGGGGACCGGCGCCAGCTACATGGGCTCGGACGTCCGTGCCGTGGGGACCTTCGGGCCGACGGACGTCATGGGGATGGCGACCGTGGTGTCGTACGGAGTGGTGTGCGCCCTCGCGCTCGCGCTCGGCCCGGCCTCCCCGAGGCAGCGTCAGGCGGCGCTCGTGTGCGCGCTGCTCCTCGTCGTCCCGCTCGCGCTCTCCTTCAGCCGGGGCGCCTGGATCGCCACCGTCGTGGCCTGCGGCGCGCAGCTGGGGCTCGCGGGAGTGCGGCGCGCGCTGCGGGGGATCGCCGTGGCGGCCGCCGCGGCCGTGGTGCTCGTGGGCGGCTTCGGGATCGGCACGCAGATGCTGCAGGAGCGGATCAGCAGCATCACGCAGGTGACCGACGCCCCCGACCAGTCGGTCACCGACCGGTACACCATGTGGGCGGCGGCCGTGGACATGTGGAAGGACGAACCGGTGTCGGGCGTGGGGCTCAAGGCCTTCCCCGACCACCGCGACAGCCACGCCTCGCTGGCCCTCTCGTCGGCCAGCGACACCGCGGGCGCCGGCGTGGGGTTCAGCCGCCAGCCGCTGCTCTCCCCGCACAACATGTATCTGCTCGTCCTGGGCGAACAGGGGCTGCTCGGCCTGTGCACGCTGGTCGGCAGCTGGGCGGCCTTCCTGCTGCTCGGCCTGCGGCGCCTTGCCCTGGTGCGCGGGGGCGCCGGCGCGGACTGCGCGCTCGTCGCGTGCGGTCTGCTGGTCTGGCAGCTCGTGGACTTCTCGTACGCCGACATCGGCGGTCCTTCGACGGTGCTCATGGCCGTGGCCCTCGGGCTCGTGGCCTGGTGGGCTCTGTCCGAGCGCGCCCTTGCCGCGCCGGTGCAGGGGGAGGCCCCGCGATGACCCCGACGACTCACCCGGCGGAAGCGGGTGCCGGTACGGCCGGCAAGGTGCCCGCGCCCACCACCACCGAGGCCGCACCCGCAAAAGGCTCCGACCCCTCCAACGGATTCCTCGCCAAGGCCGCCCTGATCACCGCGGTCCTCACGGTCGCCGGATCGGTGCTCGGGCTCGTGCGCGACCAGGCGCTCGCCCACTTCTTCGGGGCGGGCTCCGAGACCGACGCCTTCCTCGTCGCGTGGACCGTCCCCGAGCTGGCCACCACGCTGCTCATCGAGGACGGCCTCGCGTTCGCCCTCGTCCCCGCCTTCAGCATGGCGCTCGCCCGTCGCGGGCAGGGCGCGCGCCGCGATCCGGTCCGCGCCCTGGTGGCCGCGTCGCTGCCCCGCCTCATGCTCGGTTCCGGGGTCGTCGCGCTGATCCTGATGGCCGGGGCGCCGGTGGTGGTGGAGGTCCTCGCGCCGGGGCTGCCCGACCCGCGGCTCGCCGTCGACTGCACGCTGCTCACCGCCACCTGCGTCTTCACGTTCGGCCTCGCCGGGTACTGCAGCGCGGCGCTGCGCGCCCACCGCCGGTTCGTGGCGCCCGCCGCCATCTACGTCTTCTACAACATCGGCATCATCACCGCGGTGTTCGTCCTCGCCCCCCGCTACGGGGTGCGGGCGGCGGCTTTCGGCGTCGCGGTCGGCGGCGTACTCATGGTCCTCGTCCAGGCCCCTTCGCTCTGGCGGCAGCTCACCCGGGGCGCGGCCGACGTACCGCACGACGGGGAGACGGGTACGCCGGCCCCGGCCCTGATGAGCACCGCCCTCATCGCCACCGTGCTGCTCTTCGCGCTGTGCCGGCAGTCGCAGGTGCTCATCGAGCGCTTCCTGGCCTCCTCGCTGCCCTCGGGCGCCATCTCACACCTCAACTACGCGCAGAAGGTCGCGCAGGTGCCGATGGTCCTCTCCCTGATGCTGTGCACGGTCACGCTCCCCGTCGTCGCCCGTGCCCTGGCCGAAGGAGACGTCAAGCGGGCCAGGTCGCGCGTCGAGCGGGACCTGGGCCTGGCCGGCTGCGTGGTGCTGCTCGGCACCGCCGTGGTGATCGCCTGCGCCCCGCAGCTCATCCAACTCCTCTTCCAGCGCGGCGCCTTCACGGCGCGGGACACCGAAGCCACCGCGGCCGTGATGCGCGTGTACGCCCTGGGGCTCCTGGGCCACACGCTGGTGGGGGCACTCGTCCGCTCCTACTTCTCGGCAGGGCGCCCCACGTGGTTCCCGCTCGGCGCGATGGCGGCCGGGGTCGCGGCGACCGCCGGGATCGGCGGCTGGGCGGTGGACCTGTGGGGCGTACGGGGCATCGCGCTCGCCAACGCGGCGGGGATCAGCGTCACGGCCTGCGTGCTGTTGCGCGGGATGGGGCCGCGCAATGTGCCGATCCGGGTCCGCGAGGTGCTTGGCGAGCTGGCCAAGCCGGTGGCCGCGACGGTGTGCGCCACCGCGGCCGGCTGGACCCTCGCGAGCCTCTTCGGCTCGCCGCTCGTCGCCCTCGCCGTCGGTGCGCCGGCCGTGGTGGCCGTCTTCGTCCTCGTGCTCTGGGCCCTGAAGGCACGGGCCTTCGAGCCCGTCCGCCGTTCCGTCACACCCGTCGTCACCTCCGCAGTCTCATCCGCCACACGAAAGCTCACGCATGTCCGTTGACACAGCACTCGGCGAGACCTCCCGTTCGCGGCGCACGCGGCCATGGCTGCCACAGGCGCCGATGTGGGTGGCGATGTACCACTCCGTGGACACCTGCGCGGACGACCCGTACAAGATCACCGTCACGCCCGAACGGCTCGCGGCCCAGCTGCGTCTGCTCCGGCGCCGCGGCCTGCGCGGGGTGAGCATGTCCCGGCTCCTCACGGCGCGCGCCCGCGGCGAGGGGCGCGGCCTGGTCGGCCTGACCTTCGACGACGGGTACGCCGACTTCGTCGACCACGCCCTGCCGCTCCTGCACCGCTACGACTTCGACGCCACCGTCTTCGTGCTGCCGGGCCGCCTCGCGGGCGACAACGCGTGGGATCCGCTGGGCCCGCGCAAACCGCTGCTCGGCGCCGAGGGAATCCGTCGCGCCGCCGCCGAGGGGATGGAGATCGCCTCGCACGGCCTGACGCACGTCGACCTCACCCGGGCGGGCGACCGGCTGCTGTGGCAGGAGACCAGCGGCAGCCGGGTCGCGCTGTCCGACCTCATCGGCCGCGAGGTCGAGGGCTTCTGCTACCCGTACGGCACCGTGGACCAGCGCGTCGTCGAGACCGTACGAGCGGCCGGCTACCGCTACGCGTGCGCGATCTCCCCCGGCCCGCTGACCGGCGTCCACGCCCTGCCCCGCGTCCACATCGGGCAGCAGGACACCGCCCTGCGGCTCCAGCTGAAGCTGCGGCTCAACCGGCTTCGCCGCCGGGCGGTCCGCGAACCGGCGGTGACCGGATGAGAGCCCTGCACATCATCACCGGCCTCGGAGTCGGCGGCGCCGAGCTGCAACTGCGCCTGCTGCTGCGCCATTTGCCCGCCGACTGCGACGTCGTGACCCTCACGAACCCCGGCCCGGTCGCAGACGGCCTGACGGCGGACGGCGTGCGCGTCATCCACCTCGGCATGTCCGGCAACCGCGACCTCGGCGCCGTGCCCCGCCTCGCGAAGGTCATCAGGGGCGGGCGGTACGACCTCGTGCACACCCACCTCTTCCGGGCCTGCCTCTACGGCCGCATCGCCGCCCGCCTGGCCGGGACGCGTGCCGTCGTCGCCACCGAACACTCCCTCGGCGACTCGCAGATGGAGGGACGGCCGCTGACCGCGGGCGTCCGCGCGCTGTACCTGACCGGGGAGCGCCTCGGCCGGGCCACGGTCGCGGTCTCCCCGTCCGTCGCCGAGCGGCTCAGCCGGTGGGGAGTGCCCCGGCAGCGTATTCACGTCGTACCGAACGGCATCGACGTGGACCGGTTCCGCTTCGACCCGCGGGCCCGGATCACCGCCCGCCGCCGACTGGGGCTCCCGGACGAGGCGTTCGTCGTGGGAGGAGTCGGACGCCTTGCCCCCGGCAAGCGCTTCGACGTCCTGCTGCACGCGGTGGCCGCGCTGCCAGGGGACGTACGCGTGCTGCTGGTCGGCGGAGGCCCCGAAGAGGCCGGGCTGCGCGCGACGGCCGCGCGGCTCGGCGTGACGGACCGGGTGGTATTCGCCGGGGAGCGGTCCCATCTGTCGGGCGGCGGGACCCAGTTGCCTGGGGGCGGGGCCCAGCCGTCTGGGGGTGGGGCCCAGTGGTCCGGCGGCGGGGCCCAGCTGCCTGGGGGTGGGGCCCAGCGGTCCGGCGGCGGGGCCCAGCTGCCCGGGGGTGGGGCCCAGTGGTCCGGGGGCGGGACCCAGCCGTCTGGGGGTGGGGCCCAGCGGTCCGGTGACGAGTCCCAGCTGCCTGGGGGCGGGGCCCAGCGGTCCGGCGACGAGCCCCAGCTGCCTGGGGATGGGGCCCAGAGGTCCGGGGGCGGGACCCAGTCGTCCGGTGACGAGTTCCAGCTGCCTGGGGGCGGGGCCCAGCGATCCGGCGACGAGCCCCAGCTGCCTGGGGATGGGGCCCAGAGGTCCGGGGGCGGGACCCAGCCGTCCGGTGACGAGTTCCAGCTGCCTGGGGGCGGGGCCCAGCGATCCGGCGACGAGCCCCAGCTGCCTGGGGATGGGGCCCAGAGGTCCGGCGGCGGGGCCCAGCCGTCTGGGGGTGGGGCCCGGCGGTCCGGCGACGAGTCCCAGCGGTCCGGGGGCGGGACCCACCTGTCCGGCGGCGGGGCCCAGCCGTCCGAGGGTGAGACCGGCCTTCCGGCGCTGCTCGCCGCCATGGACGTCCTCGCGTCGCCGTCGCCAGAGGAGGCCTTCGGCCTCGCCGTCGTGGAAGGACTCGCCGCCGGTCTTCCGGTCCTCTACGTCCGGTGCCCCGCCGTCGAGGATCTTCCGTCGGACGAGACCGCCGGCGCCGAGCGCGTCACGGGCGACCCGGATTCCTTCGCGCGGGCGCTGCTGCGGGTCCGGGCGGCGGGAGCACGGCCGCGGCTCGCCCCACCGGCCGCGCACCGCTACAGCATCACCCGCAGCGCCGCACAGCTGATGCACGTCTACGAGGCAGCTGCCTCCGGCTCGACCCCGAGAGTGAGTTCCTGATGACCGAAACCCTCAGCAGGCGGCTGCGCCCGTCCGGTCTCCCGGCCCCGGTCCTTGCCCGCGTAAAGCGGCTGCCCGCGTGGTGGATCCTGCCGGCGGGTGCCGTCATCGGCGCCCTGACCGGCGGCCTGTACGGCGCGGTGCAGACCCCCGAGTACACCGCGACGAGCTACGTGATCGCCGTCCCGCAGAAGGACTCCGACCCCACCGCCGCCCTCGGCTTCGCCACGGCGTACGGCCGGGTCGCCACGCAGCTCGCGGTGCTCGGCGACGCCCAGGTGGAGTCGGGCGTCTCGCCGCAGACGCTGCGAGAGAGCGTGCAGGCGGCCACCTCGCCCGACGCCCCGATGATCTCCATCTCGGCGTCCGCGGCCCAGCCGGGCAAGGCGGCCGACATCGCCAACGCCGTGTCGCGCTCCCTGACCAACAACGCCAACCACACCAAGGAGAGCACGCAGGTGCGCCTCCTCCAGCTGTCGCGCGCGGTCAAGCCGACCGAGCCCGCGTCGGCGTCGGCGGGCATGACCTCGCTGGTGGGTGCCTGCGCGGGAGGTCTGCTCGGCGGGCTCGCCCTCCTCGTACGGCCCCGGCGCGGCGAGGGCGACGACGCGGCACCGGCCACCGTGCCGGGCCCCGCGCAGTCCGCCGACGTCAACCGGGAGAGGTGACGGGAGTGACCGAAAGCCCCCTGCTCGACAGCCCCCTGCTCGACAGCCCTCTGACCGTCGAACTCTGCACCGACGAGGCGGAGTTCGCGGGCCTCGCCACGGCATGGGCCCGGCTGCACCGCGGCTGCCGGACGGCGACACCGTTCCAGAGCCACGCCTGGCTGCACTCGTGGTGGCTCTCGTACGGCACCCGCGGGCGGCTCCGCGTGGTCCTCGTGCGCCGGGACGGCGAGCTCGTCGCGGCTGCGCCCCTGATGCGCGTCCACGTCCCGCTCCCGGCGCTCGTTCCGCTCGGCGGCGCGATCTCCGACTTCACCGACGTACTGCTCGCCGACGAGTTCGCCGCCGAGGCCGCGAACGCGCTGGCCGACGGCCTGTCGGAGCTCGCCCGCGGCGCACTGATCGACTTCCGCGAGGTCCGGTCCGGAGCCGCGGTGGAGCGCATCTACGAACGCTGGCGCGGACCCCGCCTCCGCCTCACGGACTCGCTCTGCCTGGAGCTGCCCGCGGCCTCGATGGAGGAGCTTCTCGGCCGGCTGCCCGCACCGCGGGCCCAGCGGGCGCGCGCCAAGATCCGGAAGATGGACGCGCTCGGTGTCCAGCGGCGGATCGTACGGCACGACGAGGTGGACGCCTCGGTGCGTACGCTGCTGCACCTGCACCAACTCCAGTGGCAGGGACGGAAGGTGACGTCAGAGCACCTCAAGGAGCGGTTCTCCGAGCACCTGATCAGGTCGGTGGGGCTCATGGTCAGGGCGGGCGACGCGGTGGTCACCGAGTTCCGGCTCGACGACGACGTGGTGGCCGCCGACCTGACCCTGCTCTCGCCGCACCTGGTCGGCGGCTATCTGTACGGGGCGCATCCGCAGCTGCGCGAGCGGAAGGTGGACGTGGCGACGATGCTCCTGAACGCGTGCGCCGAGCACGCCGAGGGCGACCGGAGCCGGGTCCTGAGCCTCCTGCGCGGCAACGAACCGTACAAGCACCACTGGCGCCCCGAGACGGTCACCAACCACCGGCTGCTCCTCGCCCGCAGGCGCACCGCACCCCTGCTGCGGGCCGCCGCGTGGGACGCGGGCGCCCGCAGCACGGGCAAGGAGTTCCTGCGCAAGCGCCGGGAGCGCCAGGAGCGTCAGGAACACAGGGAGCGTTCCTGATCAGGGCTACTTGTACCTGTGCCAGTCGACGCGCATGCACAGCTTGCCGCCCAGCCACTGCTCGGCCCATTCGCCCAGGTTCAGCGGGGAGCAGTTCGGCGGTGTCGGGGGCGCGGTCGGCTCCGGGGCGGTCCCGGTGTCCGTGCGGCCGGAGAGCAGCGTCCGGTAGGCCTTGGACGACTTGGGATTGTCCTCGCACTGCCACACGCCGTGCGGGCAGTAGTCGGTGACGGTGTTGTAGAGCGGCTTGTGCTCGTCCATCCAGGCGAGCATCTTCCGCATGTACTCCTCGTTGTCGCCGTTCCGGAACAGGCCCCACTCCGGATAGGAGATCTCCTTGCCGTGGGCCTTCGCGAATTCCACGTGCTGTTTGAGGCCGTACGGTTCGCTGACCTGCCGTTCGAAATCCGTGCCCGTCGGCTGGTCGTACGAGTCCATGCCGACGATGTCCACGACGTCGTCACCCGGATAGCACTCCGTCCAGGGAATGGCGTCCCGGCCCCTGTTCGGCGTGAAGTCGAACTTGAATTTCTGGCCCGGCACCGAACGCATCGTCGTGATGATGCGCTTCCAGTATTTCTTCCAGGCATCCGGGTCGGGACCGCATCGATGGGTGTACGTGGTGCCGTTCATTTCCCAGCCGAGCACCAGGACGGTGTCGGGCACCTTGAGTTTCACGAGCCGTTCGGCGAGTGCGCGGTAGTGCTCGTCGAATTCGCCCTCCGCGCCCCGGCGGAGCAGCGCGCGGACCTCCTCGTCGCCGACGTGGTCCTCGTTGCGTTCCATCATGGGGACGTTGAGCACGAACATCCGGTCGTCCTGCGCGCGCCGCCACCGGGCCCAGCTCTCCAGGAAATTCGGGGCCCCTTCGATGTTGCTCCACTGATCGCCCGGCAGGTAGGTGTGCCCCACGCGGAGCTCGGCGCCGCCCAGCCATTTGCTGAGCTCGGCCATGCGCCGCACGCCGTCGGGCCCGTAGGTGAGGTAGGCGCCGAACGCGGGCTTGGGGGCGGCCGGGGCCGCTGTGCCGTCCGGGGTCGCCGGGGGTGCTGGGGGCGCCGGGGCGGCCGGAGTGGCTGCGGAGGGGGCCGGGGCGGGTGCCGTCGTCGGTGCGCCGGACGGGCCGCCCGGCGGCTCCGGGTCCTGCCCGGCCCCCCACGCGTAACCCGGCCCCACGGCGAGCGCCGCCGACACGACGATTCCGGTGGCGGCGGATACCAGCCGTCTATTGCTGATCCGGTTTCTTGGCAAAGCCATGGCCGCTCCTCATGCTCGTCCGATTACTCGTCCGCGTGCTCGTCCTCGTGCTGGCCTCCGTCTACTGACACTCAGTCATATGTATGACCGATGCGCCAATCGAGCCCCTAATCCTTTGGGCGTGCCCATCGCCCGCATGGGGGATCGAATTGAGAGAATTCGGCAGTGCTAACTCTTGACACCCGGGTCCCCGCGGTTCTGCTGCGGATCGACCGGAATCCCTTTCATCACGGCACGCTCGGAGCTGTTCGGTCACTTGGCCGCGCGGGAGTGGAGGTCCATGTAGCGGCAGCCGATTCCGCGAGAAGTCCGGTGCGCAGCTCCCGCTATCTGCACCAGACGCACCCACCGCCGCCGCCCGGTGCGTCCCTGTCGGAAATCGCCGCCGTATTGCGCCGCATCTCCCACCGGGTGGCCCGGCCGTCCGTGCTCATTCCGATGGACGACGCGGGCGCCCTCGCGATCGGGCGCCTCCAGAAGGAACTGGCCGACACCTATCTGCTGCCGGACCAGGCGAGCGGACTCGCGGAGCGGGTGGCCGACAAGGCGACGCTGGCCGAGGTGTGCGCCTCCGCCGGCATTCCGCACCCGGTGACGCTCCTGCCGGATTCGACGGCCCAAGCAGCCGATGCCGTACGCAGGTTGGGCCTTCCCGTGGTGGCGAAGTGGAGCCGCCCGTGGCTGGTCCCCGCAGGGACCGGCCTGCGCAGCACGGTCCTTGTGCGGTCGGTGAGGGAGGCCAGGGAGCTCTATCTGCGCAGTGAGGAGGCGGGCAGCCGACTCCTGTTGCAGGCGTACCTGCCGGGCGGCCCCGGCCGCGACTGGTTCGTCCACGGGTACGCGGACCGCAAGGGCGCCGTGCGCAGCGGCGGCTCCGGCCGCAAGCACCGCTCCTGGCCGCGCGGGGCGGGCCTGACGGCGGTGGGCGAGTGGACGCCCGATCCGGGCCTGCGGGCCGACGTGGGGCGGCTGGTCGACACGCTGGGCTACCGGGGCATCTTCGACCTCGACTTCCGGGTGGACGCCGCGACGGGCGAGCACTGCCTGCTCGACTTCAACCCGCGGCCGGGGGCCCAGTTCCGCCTGTTCGCCGACGGCGCCGACCTCGACGTGGTGCGCGCCCAGCACCTGGACATGACACACCGCCCGCTGCCGGCCGGTGCCGTCCTGCCGGGCCGCGCGTTCGTCGTGGAGAACTACTCCCCGCTGGCCGCGCTGCGCGTCCTGACCACGGCGGGCCCCGCGTCCACGGCGGCACGGCGCCGCGAACTGGCCTGGCACGCCAGGGACGACATGGCGCCCGCGCTCGCCATGTGGGTGCTGTGGTGCCGCCACGTAACGCGGCGCCTCCTCGGCCGGCTGCGACGGAAGGTGCGCCCGGCGGCCGCGCCCGCGCCCACGACGCCCGTAACGACGACGAGAGAGCGAGCAGTTGCTGATGTATGACCTGTTGGTGGTCGGAGCCGGTCCCTACGGACTCTCCATCGCCTCGCACGCCGCGGGCGCCGGACTCGACGTACGCGTCTTCGGCAGACCCATGGCGTCCTGGCGCGACCACATGCCGCGGGGCATGTTCCTGAAGTCGGAGCCCTGGGCGTCCAACCTCTCCGACCCCCGCGGCCGCTACGGCCTCGCCGAGTACTGCAAGCGCAACGGCATGGAGGCCAGGCACGGCGAACCGATCTCCGTGGAGACGTTCGCCTCGTACGGCCTGTGGTTCGCGCAGCACGCCGTGCCGGACGTCGACGAACGGATGGTGGAGACCGTCAGCGCCTGCCCCGGAGGGTTCGAGGTGATCACCGAGGACGGTCAGGCCATCCGTGGCCGCAAGGTGGCCCTGGCCGTCGGCGTGCTCCCCTTCGTCGAGATCCCCTCGGCGCTGCACGGCCTCGGCAGGGAGCACGTCTCGCACAGCAGCCACCACCGGAACCTGGACCGCTTCCGCGACAAGGACGTCACCGTGATCGGCGGCGGCCAGGCCGCCCTGGAGACCGCCGCGCTGCTCGCCGAGCAGGGGACGCGGGTACGGGTGCTTGCCCGGTCGCACCGGCTGAACTGGAACACCCTGCCCCCGGCGTGGGAGCGGCCGTGGCGGGAGTCCGCCCGGGCTCCGCACAGCGGCCTCGGCTGCGGGTGGCGCAACTGGTTCTACGCGGAGGTGCCGGGCGGCTTCCGGCGGCTTCCCGAGGCCACCCGTGCCCGCATCACCGCGTCGGCGCTCGGCCCGGCGGGGGCCTGGTGGGTGCGCGAGAGGGTCGAGTCACGCGTGGAAGTGCTGCTCGGCCACGAGGTCGTCACGGCAACGGCCGCGGCGGGCCGGGTGCGGCTCGCGACCATCGGCGACGCGAGCGGCGGCCCGGACTTCGAGACCGACCACGTCATCGCGGCCACCGGCTTCCGGGCCACCGGGACGCGCCTGGGCATGCTGGCCCCGGACGTGCGCGGCGGCCTCGCGGTGAACGCGGCCGACGAGCCCTACGCCTCCGTGGAGTTCGAGTCCTCGTACCCCGGTCTGTTCCTCGCGGGCCTGGTGACGGCGTCCAGCTTCGGCCCGGCCATGCGCTTCGTGCACGGGGCCTCTTACACGGCCGGCAGGCTGGTGCGGGGGGTTCGGCGGAGCCTGCGGCGCGGGCCCGCCGGTATCGCGGTTCCGATGGCCGTGGACGAGCGCAGCGGCCGTACGCTCATGGGCTCCGTCAAGCGCTGAGCGGGAATCCCGCCCGTCGGGAACTCGATCAGGTGATGGCCTCGGCGAACGGGTGAATCGGTTCTTCGGATGCGGCGACGAGGTGGTGGAGTCGTCATGGGACGGGCCCGGTTGCCCTCCGCCAGCCGTCGGCGTTCTCGCCGTAGGTCGGCAACACCCCCTCCGCGGGCCGGCCCTCCTGCCGCTGGCGGGGAAGAGACCCTCGGGTGTCTCTTCCCCGCCAGCGGCATTTCCGGGCGTACTACAGGCCGGATGAGGCGCGCCCGCGGCGGTAGAGGATGCCCCCGCCGAGCAGCAGAGCGGCACTCGCCGCGGTCGCGGCGAGAAGGTCCTCGTCGCTTCCGGTCGCCGCGAGCTGAGCCAGGGCGTGCGGCGCCGGGGAATCGGCCGACGGCGCCCGCCCGGAGGCCGAGGACGCGGCGTGGCGCGGCGACTTGGCGGAGTGCGCGGGGTCGGTGACGGCACGGTCGGCGGGCGGCTCGGCGGCGGCCCGGGGAGGCGTCTCGTGCCCCGTGGGCGGTGCCTCGTGGCCCGAGGGCGGTGCCTCGTGTCCCGGAGGCGTCGGTGCTCCCGCGTCACAGCCGTTGCCCATGGCCGGGCTGAGCAGGCCGATCACGTCCACGGTGTTGCCGCAGGCCTTGACCGGCACGTCCGCGGGCGCCTTCGCGTTGTTGCCCGTACCGACACCGGGCGAGCCCACCGCGTCGCCGTCGGCCACCGACTGCGTGCCGGCGTGCATGTCCGGGCGCGTGTGCGTGTGCCGAGCCGGGGCGGAGCTGTGACGGGGCCCGTCGTCCGCCCTGCCGGACGTGCTGCCGGACGTGCTGCTGGACGTCCGCTCCTGCGTCGGCACCCGTGCCGGAGCGCTCGCGTGGTGATGAGTGGAGGACCCGTTGTTCGCGCAGTTGTTGCCGAACGTCGGGTTGGCCGCGCCGACCACGTCCGCGGTGTTGCCGCACGCGTTCACCGGCACTTCCACGGGGGCCTGGACGCTGTTGCCCGACAAGACCCCGGGCGAACCCGCCGCCACCGCGTTCCCGTCCGCGGCGAACGCGTTCGAGCCGGACAGGGAGAGGATGCTGGTCGCGGCGGCCGCAGTCGCGAGCATCCCTTTACCAATGACCTGTCGCAATCTAGTTGTCTTCCTCTGAGCAGTGGAAAGCCGGCCTTGGAGTCGAAGTGACGGTCCAAGGCCGGCCATGAACAGCCTGGTGGCTGAGCGTTATCAGCTGTTGACGCAGGTGTTGCCGAACGCCGGGTTCAGCAGACCGATGACGTCCACGGTGTTGCCGCAGGCGTTGACCGGGATGTGGATCGGGACCTGGACGGCGTTGCCCGAGATGACACCGGGGGACCCGACGGCCGCGCCCTCGGCACCGGCGTCGGCGAAGGCGGGAGCCGCCATGCCCATGGTCATCACGACACCAGCGACGATCGTTGCGCTCTTCTTGTGCTTCACAGATGTTCCCTTCTCTGTGGTCATGCCGTTCTGGCAGTCGAAACCGAGCGAGAACTTCTATTTACGTCTCGCACCATGACCTGCAATCTGCAAACGAGTTAAAGATGCGGAAGAAACCACTGATCTCTCCCGTTCGGGAAATTCACCCGAATTACCGCGTCCGAAAATGGAGCAGCCCGGGCTGCCCGGCCTTGGGGAAGGCGGGCAGCCCGAGCGGCCTCACACCGGTAGATCAGCCGTTCGACTGACCGTTCCCGGCCAGGACCGGGATGTCGTTCAGGATGTGCGACAGCGGCTCGTCGCCCTTGGCCTGCGTCGAGTTCTCCACGCACTGCTGGTTCTGCGGGGCCGACAGGATCGGGATGTCCTGGACGGCGATCGGCACCAGGCCCACGAGGGAGCCGACGTTCGCCTTGGCCGGCAGGCCGATGCAGGGCTTGTTCAGCGAGCCCTGGACGAGGGAGAGCTGGGGGCTCATGTTGCCGTGCGTCGACGAGTTGCCGTACGCCTGCTCGGCGCCGTTGCCGCTCAGGGAGGTGGTGCCGTGGTCGTCACCGATGGCGCTCGCCGAACCGGCCGCAGCAGCGGTCATACCGACGACGGAAACGGCAACTGCCGCCGAGGCCATAGCCTTCTTAATCATTTTGCGTGTTCCTTTTCTGGCAGACGCTCGAGTCACTGCCCCCTGACCAACTTGCGGGTGCGAGCCCGGGTTTCGGGGCTTCACTCGGTTGGGCGTTTGTCGGGCCATCGTTGGGCCATCAGAGTGAAGCGGAGCAACTATACGGAGGGCGTGGAGTTAATCAGAGCGCTCCGGCGAACGGGGTTTCTCCAGAAGGGAATTAGTTGTGATCAAGAAGGGTATGGCTGCAGCCGCGGTTGCCGTCTCCGTCGTCGGCATGTCGGCTGCCGCAGCTGGGTCCGCAAGCGCGATCGGCGACGACCACGGCACCACGTCGCTCAGCGGCAACGGCGCCAAGCAGGCGTACGGCAACTCCGCCACGTACGGCAACATGAGCCCGCAGATGGCGCTGATCCAGGGTTCCCTGAACAAGCCCTGCATCGGTCTCCCGGCCAAGGCGAACGTCGGCTCCCTCGTCGGCCTGGTGCCGATCGCCGTCCAGGACATCCCGATCCTGTCGGCCCCGCAGAACCAGCAGTGCGTGGAGAACTCCACGCAGGCCAAGGGCGACGAGCCGCTGTCGCACATCCTCTCCGACATCCCGGTCCTGTCGGGCAACGGCGCGAACAACGACTGATCTCCCCACGCACCGCTCAGCGGGCCGCCGTTCACCGGCGGCCCGCTGTTGTGTGCGACCGCGTGCGGCCGTCAGCCCCGTGGCCAAGGATCGCGTGACATGAGTGCCTGCCATTCCTGGTCGGGCCGGCCCGGAACAGTTCTTCCCTGCCGTGCCCAGGAATCCTGCAACGACGTGTAGATGGGATCCTCGACGCGGCGTTCCGGAGAAGTTCTGCTCAGTGGGATGAGGCTCTGACGCCTCCATTGCTGCTTGAAGTCAGCCATATTCCCTCGCCATCGATGGGCGTGTGTCGAGCGATCTGTTCCAATTGCGGAATCCGGCGAAACCGAACGCTTAGGTCGAACGAGTTGTTGTTCGTGCGCGCCATGGAGTTACCGCGCCCGCGTTGCCGCCGAGCGATTTACCGTTTCCGCGTCCTGGTTCCCCCGCAGCGGAGATCAGCTTGCGCACTCACCTCTACTCACCGACCGGATCCCGGCGGGCGCGAAAGCTCCGTCTCGCCGTTCCGGGGGTACTTCTGGTCGTCGCCGCCGCCGGAATGGGAAACGCCGCGGCGCTGCCGCTTCCCGTCCAACGCGTCGATGTCTTCAGTGACATGAAGAATCGGCCGGACGGGGGAAGAGGTATGAATATCCTTTTGATGGGGACGGACGGGCGCGACACCATCACGCGGGAGGAAAAGCGGAAGTTCCACGCGGGCGGCATCGCCTGCGACTGCACGGACACGCTCATGCTGGTCCATGTCTCCGAGGCACGGGACCGCGTCAGCGTCGTCAGCCTCCCCCGCGACTCCTACGCGAAGATCCCCGCGCACCGCGACGAAGCCACGGGCCGGATGCGCGCGGCACATCCGGGAAAGATCAACGGCGCCTATGCGGAAGGCGGGCCCACGCTGTCCGTACGCACGGTCGAGGGGATGACCGGCGTCCGTGTCGACCGGTATCTGCAGCTCGACTTCCGGCGCTTCATGGACAGCGTGCGGACGGTCGGGGGCGTGGAGGTCTGCACGCCCCGCGTCCTCAAGGACAGGACGACGAAGTTGAACCTCGCGCCCGGCACGCACCGGCTCGGCGGCGGCAGGTCCCTGCAGTACGTCCGCTCCCGCCACGTGGACGACAGCGCCGACTTCGGGCGGATCCAGCGCCAGCAGCGCTTCCTGATCGGCGCGCTGCGCAGCGTACGTACCCAGAACGTCCTGGCCGACCCGCTCAGGGCGGCACGGCTGAGCCGGTCGCTGGTCGGCGCGGCGCAGGACGACCGGGGGTTCAGTACCGGGCAACTCCTGTCGCTCGCAGGCGATCTGGGACGGATTCCGCCGTCCTCCATGGAGTTCACCACCGTGCCGGTCAGCGGCTTCAGCACATCGCTGAACGGCTCTCTCGAATGGGACCGGGCGAAGGCCGGGAAAGTCTTCAAGGCCCTCGACCAGGACCGGCCCCTCACCTCCCGTAACTCGACGGCCAGGCTGAGCGATCCACCGAGGTTCGGCAGCCCGGTGACGGTGCGCGGCAACACCCTGGAGTGCCGTTGACGGCCGTCTGATTACTAGGCCGACCGGGTCAAACGTCGAAACCATCCCCCGATCAGGCAGTTGATCATCACGCGGCTCTGCCAACGGAGCCCGCTCTTGAAGGGAATCAAAATGAAGAAGCTCCTGGCATCCGCGGCCATTGCCGTCTCCGTCGCCGGCGTCACGGCCGGAATGGCCCCCCAGGCCATGGCGATCGGTGACGACTCGGGCACCACGTCCCTGAGTGGCAACGGCGCCGAGACGGCGTTCGGCAACTCCGCGACCAAGGGCGACCAGAGCCCCCAGCTCACGCTCGTCCAGGGCACCCTGAACAAGCCCTGTGTCGGCCTGCCGGTCAAGGCGAACGTCGGCTCCCTCGTCGGCCTGGTGCCGATCGCCGTCCAGGACATCCCGATCCTGTCGGCCCCGCAGAACCAGCAGTGCACCGAGAACTCGACGCAGGCCAAGGGCGACGAGCCGCTGTCGCACATCCTGTCGGACATCCCGGTCCTGTCGGGCAACGGCACCGCCAACCAGTAAGACCCCGACAGGGGCCGGCCGTCGTCGTGCCGGCCGGCCCCTTCGGTCGCTCCCGTGTCGCCTCCGCAGTGTGGAGGCGACACGCCGGGGGTAGGGGCTCGGCGTGATTGAACTCGCCGAGATGATCGCGCAGTTACGCGGGGAACTCGCCGCCGCCATGGCCGCGGCGCAGGACGCCGAGGACGACGCACTGCGTTTTGAACTGGGTCCGGTACAGCTGGAGACCGAGTTCACCGTCCAGCGGTCCGAGGCCGCTGACGGCAGGATCCGCTTCTGGGTCGTCGAGGCAGGCGCCTCCGGCCAGCGGGCGGACAGCACCACCCATCGCGTCACCCTCAGCCTGGAGCCCCGCGTGCGCGGCTCCGATCAGCGACCGTGGGTCCGCGGTAACGCGGCCGAGCGAGAGCGCTGAGCGCCGCCGCCATGCCGGTGCCAGGGGGGATCGAGGCGGCGCGGGTCGCCGAAGTGCTGGTGGAGAGGCCGGGCGGAGATCCCGGACGACGCGGGTCCGGCTACCGCGTGGGGGACAGGTCCGTATTGACCGCGGCTCACGTGGTCGAGGGCCCGGTGTCTTCGGTGCGGGTGCGCTTCGACGCCGATCTGCCGGGGGAGTGGAGCGCCGGCGCACGCGTCGTACTGCTCGCCGGGGCGGCGGACGTCGCGCTCCTGGAGATCACGACGCTGCCGACCGGCGTCGCGAGCGTCGAGAGTCCTCGCTACGCGTCCGTACCCGAGAGCGATGTGGTGCTGCCCGTCAGCGCGATGGGCTTTCCCCGTTTCAAGCTGCGTGACGACGGCATGCGCCTCCTGGACGACGGCGCTCCCAGCCAGTACCGCGACTCCTGTCACGCATCGGGGACCGTCTCCGTCCTGTCCAACCGGCGCGAGGGCACACTCGAACTGGCCGTTCTCGCGCCGCGCGAGGACCCCGAACCGCGGCGTTCTCCCTGGGAG
This sequence comes from Streptomyces sp. NPDC055189, assembly GCF_053606765.1. Classification (NCBI taxonomy): domain Bacteria; kingdom Bacillati; phylum Actinomycetota; class Actinomycetes; order Kitasatosporales; family Streptomycetaceae; genus Streptomyces; species Streptomyces sp. NPDC055189. The sequence continues at coordinate 37,721 of NZ_JBSGSG010000035.1, read as the reverse complement.
GGGATGTCCGGCGCGGTGGTCTGGTCCGGCGGTTCCGTGATCGGTGTGATCAGTGCCCACCACCGCTCCGACGGCCTCGGGCGGCTCGCGGCCGGCCGGGTCGAACACTGGTACGACGCACTGTCCCCCACCGAGCTGGAACGCCTCCACCGGGACGCCGGTCTGCCCCCGCGTGGAAGCCTCGGCTCCGCAGCAGGACCGGAGGGCCCGACGGCCCCGGCGAGCCTGGCCGATCTCCCCTCCGACCTGCCGTTACGCGAACTCCTCGGTCTGGTCGACGCGTTGGTGGACATCCCGGTGCTCGGGGACGCGAACGGCCTGGGTCTTGTGCTCTCCAGCATCGACGCGGAGATCGCCGCGAACCGGCCGAGGGACTCCCGGCTGAAGATGGACATCTACGGCATCGTGCGTACGTGTCTGCGTTACCGGGGCACGCTCGATCAGCTCCTGGAGACCGTCCGGCTCCTGGAGGGGAAGTCGGCGGAATTGGCCCGGGTCGACCGTGAAGCAGCTCAACTGGCCAAGCGATACTGCTGACTTGATGTCGGGCACGGCTCGGACGCGGGGTTTCGCAGCGTGCCGTGCTGGGTCATCATGAGGGGGAAAGGGACTGCGCATGCACGGAATCACGGGAGGGGACTTGGCAGCCGTGGAGCGAGCGATGCCTGCCGTCGAGTCCGATCTCGTAGATCTCTCGGGGGTTTCTCTTGAAGCGCTGCTTTCCATGGACGGCAGTGCCATCGAGGGGTCGCTGGAACCCCTGCTGGATCACATCGATGATGCCCAGGCCATCACGAATACATACGGAGGGCCGTCTCGTTTCGACTGACGGGACGGCCGGCGGGGCGGCTGACGGGACGTCCGCGCCGGTGTGGCGGGCAGCAGCCCATGGCGGGTAGGCCCACGGGGGCGGTGGCACTGCCGCTCCACCGGCTTTCGATCGCCGGATTCCATGACCTGGCACGGGGCGAAGGCGGCCGGGCGGTGGTGGAGGAACTCCTCGCCGCCGAGCGCAGCCGCCGCATGCTGTTGCTGCGGGCACTGCACGACGGCCTCGCCGGGAACGGCCCGCCCGCCCGGTCCGGAGCGGCGATCTCGTACGGCGAGGCCTGGTCCCTCCTCGAGCGCGCCCAGCGGACGGCCCCGGATGACTTCGACGACGTACTGATGTCGCCGAACACGGGGATGTGGCTGTCCCTCGTGCTGCGTCGGATCCGGGGCGCCTCCATGGAGGACGCGCCGCTGTGGGTGGTGGCGGGACACGTGTCGGCGCTCGCCGCGGCGGCGGGGACGCGGGCCGGTCTCGACTTCTCCGTCGCCGTGCCGGTGAGCCGGGGCATCGTCTTCCTGCCGACGTTGGGCTGTGCGGAGATCGAGGCGACGGAACCGTGGAGCACCGCGCGCGTCGAGGCGCGGGACGGCCGGCTGCGGATCACCGGGGAACACGGCACGGTGCTCGTCGGGCCAGGGGTCGAGCACAGCGCGCCCGGATGGCATGCCGTGCGCCGGGTCACCCTGGGGACGGCGCGGCCGCACCTGCGCGTCGCCCTGGAGGAGTTGGATCCCTACCGCACGTTCCCGCGCCCGAGCGAACCCCTGCTCCTGTCCGCCGCGGACGCGAAGGCGTGGCAGGTCATGCTCACCGACGCGTGGGAGATCCTGCTGCGCGACGAACCGGAGAGCGCCGAGGCGATGCGCGCCGGGCTCATGTCGGTGACCCCCACCCCGGCGAGGGAGCGGTTCCGGCCGCACAGCGTGACCGCGGGCGACGCCTTCGGCGGCGTCATGGCCTCACGGCCGGACGACGCCGCACAGCTCGCCGCCACCCTGGTGCACGAGTTCCAGCACATCAAACTGGGCAGCCTGATGCGGCTGCGCCCCCTGAACGTGAGCGCTTCGTCCGCAGGCTCCGAAGAGCTGTTCTACGCACCCTGGCGCGACGACCCGCGCCCGCTCGGCGGCCTGCTGCAAGGGATATACGCCTTCGCCGGGGTCGCCCGCTTCTGGCGCACCCACCGGCACTCCGCCGATGCCGCGCATGCCTCGCTCGCGCACTTCGAGTTCGCGCTGTGGCGCACGCAGGTGTGGTCGACGGTGAACCTGGTGCGTACGCACGAGCGGCTTACGCCCTTGGGGCGGCGCCTCCTCGACACCCTGCGCGAGCGCTGCGCCGCGTGGCTGGACGAGGCGGTGCCGGACGCGGAGCTGCGCCTTGCCCGGGAGGTGGCGGCCGGTCATCGGGCGCGCTGGCGCGCCCACCATCTGCGGCCGTCGGCCGACGCGGTGGACGAGGCGGTGCGGGCGTGGCGGCGCGGGGACGACCGCCCCCCGCCCGGTCTCGCCGGTGAGCCCGTCCTCGTGCCGGACTCCGAGGCCCGCTTCCTGGACACCGAGGCCGTCCTGACCCGGTACCGGCTCAGCGGCGCAGGCAAGGACGCGTGGGACGCCGAGGGGGCCGAGGACGCCGACGTCCTGCTGGCGCTCGGCGACCGTGATGGGGCGCGGGACGCCTTCGCCGCGCGGCTCACGGGCAAGGAGGCGCCGTTCGGTGCCTGGGCCGGACTGGGGCGGGCCCTGGCCGGTGACGAGGCCCTCCGTGGCGCCTCCTGGCTGTTGCGGAACTTCCCGGAGCGGGCGTGTGCCGTGCAGTGCGCGCTGGAGAAGGCGGCGGGGCAGGGCGCTGATCCGGTGCTTCTCGCGCAGTGGGTGGCACGTGGCGCGCAGGAGCCCGGCAGCTGATCCTGAGTTACTTGGATAGTTGGGTGGCGGGGGCGGGTGTGTGCCACCCGCCCCGCTGACCGTCGGTTACAGCGGCACCGGGTCGATGTCGCAGTTGGCCCGCTGGCCCGCCTTGGCCTGGAGCGTGGCCGGGTGCGGGGTGCCGGGCTCCACGAGGAGCCGGGGAGCGTCGAGTACGCGTTCCATGCGGGCCAGGGTGTCGGCGCGCAGCGCGGCGCCCTCGGCCTCCTCGCCGAGCTCGATCAGGTCCATCGCGAGGTTCCCCGCACACGCCAGCGTGGTGGGGTGGTCGTCGCCGAAGGTGGTGCGGCAGTGCTCCAGGGTCCGCCGGCCCAGCTCGCGGGCCGCGTCGTGGTCGCCCAGGGCGGCCAGGTCACTGGCCAGGTTGATGGCGGTGACCAGGACGATGGGGTGGGCCTCGCCGAGGCGTTCGGTCAGCGAGGCGAGCGCGGCCTCGTCGAGGCGCTTGGCCTCGGCGGGCTGACCGAGCAGGCGCAGCGTGACGGCGAGGTCGACGTCCGCCGACAGGACATGCGGGTGCTGCGGGGAGAAGATGTTGCGGTACTCCTGGCAGGCCTTGATGCCGCGTTCGCGTGCCGCGTTCAGGTCGCCGTTCTGGCGCAGGGCCACCGACAGGGTCAGGGCGGCGGACAGCGACGAGGGGTGGGTGTCGCCGTACCGGCGGGAGAACTTCGAGTACGCCTCCGTGGCGAGCTCCAGGGACTGCGCGTGCTCGCCTGCCTTGCGGGAGGCCTCGCTGAGCTGGCGCATGGTGTGGATGGTCGAGGGGTTGCCGCTGCCGAACACGTCGCGGTACGCGTCGAGGACGGCCTGCTGGCGGGCGCGTGCGCCCACGTAGTCGCCCCTCTCGCGTACGTCGATGGCGACGTTGTTCTCCGTCATCAGGGTCCGCGAGTGGTCCTGGCCCAGGACGCGCAGACGCAGCGCGAGGGTGCTCTCGTCGAGTTCGAGGGCCTGGCGGAAGTCTCCGACCAGGCGCAGGCTCGTGCCGAGGTTGTGGGCGGCGTCGAGCGTCGTGGGGTCCTCCTCGCCGAAGGCCCTGCGCGCCCGCTCGTAGACCGTCGCGTCCAGCTGGGCTCCGAGGGCGAACTCGCCCTCGACGCGGCGCACCGCGGCTTCCAGGCCGATCGCGGCCAGTGCGTCCTCGCGGACGTCCTCGCGGCCGCCGGGTGCCGTGCGCTCGTAGATCTCCTTGAGCTTGCCGACCAGTTCGACGGCTTCGCCGTGCCGGCCGAGGACCCAGTAGATGTAGCAGAGCCACTGCCCCATGAGCAGCGTCTGCTGGTCCTCCTCGCCGAAGACGCTCTGCCACGTCTCCCAGGCCTGCTCGGAGAAGTCGAGCGACACCTCGTGGTCGCCCCAGTGGTAGAGGTACCGGGCGACGTTCATGACGAGCTGACGCACCCAGGGCTGGTCCGACTTGATGGCGTCGGAGGCGATGACGTGGCCGTAGAGCTCGGCATAGCGCGGCCAGTTCGCGGCCGTGGTGGGCGCCTTCGGGTCCGCGGCGGCAAGCAGGGTGTGGGCGCCGTGCCGCATCCGGGACTGCTCTTCGGGCGTCATGCGGTTGTTCAGGACGAGCTGTACGAGGCGGTGCATCTCGATGGAGTTCGTACGGTGGTCGATGCGGGCCAGGGAGTAGCGGTTCACTTCCCTTATGGCGCGCGCGAGCCGCATCGGGTCGTTCAGCGTCGCGTCCAGCTCGGGGAAGATGCTGCTGTTGCCGAGGCCGGAGAAGATGGACCGCGAGATCGGGTCCGGGGCGAAGTACGAGCAGAGCTGCAGCAGGCGCAGGGCCGAGGGGCTGCGGGTCTCCAGGTGGTCGAGCGAGACGTTCCAGGCCGCCGCGACCGGAAGTTGATAGTCCGGGGGCGGTGACGTCTCCAGGAGTTCGGTGCGCTTGTTCTCGAAGAGGCGCAGATACTCCGATGCGGGCATGCCCGTCTCCGCGCGCCACGCGGCGGCCTGCTCAAGGGCCAGCGGCAGGTCTCCGAGCGCTTCGGCGAGCCGGTCGGCCTCCTCCTCCTGGAGGGGCGGCCCGGAGTGGCGCAGGAGCTCCTTGCTCTCCTCGCGGGTGAAGACGTCCACCTCGAGCGAGCCGCCGACCAGGCCCCACCGCCGGTTGCGGGAGGTGACCAGGATCGTGCCGTTGCCCCCGGTGGGGAAGTAGTGGCGTACCTGCTCGGGGTTGTCGGCGTTGTCGAAGATCAGCAGCCAGCGCGAGAAGGGGCGGCCCTCGCGCAGCGCCTCGCGCACCGCGGGGCCCGCGATGTTCGCCTCGGTGCTGGTCTCCAGGCCCAGGCGCCCGGCCAGCTCCACCAGGGCCTGGCCGATCTGGCCCGGCCGCTCGGAGGGGATCCACCAGACGATGTCGTACTCGCCCTGGTGGCGGTACGCGTATTCGATGGCCAGCTGGGTCTTGCCCACGCCGCCCATGCCGTGGATCGCCTCGGGCAGGACCGTGGTCGTGCCTTCGCGCAGACGCTCGCCGAGGAGTTCGAGGAGCTCTGTGCGGCCGGTGAAATTGGGGTTCCTCGGCGGTAGGTTTCCCCAGACGCGCGGCTGTGATGTGCGGTCCCCCTCCACCGTTTGCTGGGGCGTAGTCGACATCACCGATGCTCCTTCAGGATCGGGCCGAGAGACGGGGATTTCACCGCTTTTCTCCAGGCTTACTGCGTATCGACGATCGTGCCAGCCAAGTACCCCTGCCAGCAGGGCGGCGCGCTGCATGAAACGTCCGGAGAGTGCCCTCAGCGCGGCGAGCTCCACGCGGAGGAAGCCGATATTGCGACTGTTCACCCGTGGCATGGCCAGGGTGTCCAGGGGTTCCGCGGGGGAGGGGAGCAGTGAGGCGGTCTCTGTGCCGTCACTGGCCAGGAACGCGCGTACGTCGTGCAGGATCCGTGCGGTGTCGCTCCGGCGGCCGAGCGCCAGGAGTTCCTCGCGGATGTCGGGGGCGAAGGAGAACGCCACGTCCGCGATGTCCTCTCCCTGCGACCCGCTGGGCCGTACGAGGCCGCTCATCAGGAGCTCCGACGCGTGCACCGGACCCGCTCCCGGTGTGGTCCGCAGAACCTTGCGGATCAGGGGGAGGCTCAGGGGGACGGCTGATAAGCGCGTCGCCAGGGTGAAGGCCGTGGGCGAGGCGCCGGCGCGGAAGTCCGACACACGCTCCGCCGCGGGCACCGTGCTGAGGGGGTCGGGGACTTCGTCGGTCCAGGGCAGGGCGCGCGCCGCGTCGGGGCGGCGCTTCCACTCCCGCGCCCGGATGGCGGACATCTCCAGCCATTGCGGCTCGGGCCCCATGACGAGCTGGGCCCAGACCTCGGCCCAGCGGTTGGTCAGGGCCAGGACCGGCACGAGGACCGCGTCCCCCTCGACCTCGGGTTCGTCCGGGTCGTGCGACTCCACCGGGGCCTCGCGCAGCTCCCAGTCGAGCTCCCTGTTGGCCGCCCAGGCGTGGGGGGCGCGCAGCCGCACCCGGCAGACGTCCAGGCCCGTGCGGAACCACAGCTGCTGGGGGAGCACGTGCACCACGGCGACCGGGCCGCCGCGGCCCCAGGCGCGCAGTAGCGGCATGACCGCCCCGGACCGCCAGCCGGCCGCGAGTCCGTCGGTGAGCACGAGGATCACGCGGCGCATGTCCCCGGCGCTGCCGAGCGGTTCCCGGGGGCTGAGGCGTGCGGGGTCGGTCTCGTCGGTGCCGAGCAGGCGCAGGACGCGTACGCGCGCGAAGTCGCCCTCGCGGTTCAGCTCGTCGACCAGGTCGTCGACCGCCTGGTCCCAGACCTTCATCGTCACATGGCCGTCGATGACGAGGACCGCTTCGGCGCGGTCCGTTCTTCCCGACTGGCCGGGCCTCGCACGGCCGAGGCGGCCCAGGACGGACGCGGCCTCACGTCGTGCCCGCGTAGCCGGCCCTTGCCGCTGTCCTCCGTCGTCATGCATATGCGCCCTCAAGGCGTCGTGGCGGCCAGGACAGTTGTGCGGAGTCCCGCAGAGCGCGGGCGTGCGTGACATCCACAGGCGAAGGGTGACAGTGCGCCCGCACCTGGGGCAAGGGGGTACGGACGCATGAGCCGGGGCGCGCGGAATTCGTGCTAGTGCTCGCGTCCCCGGCGGTGAACCTCGTGCACCCGACGGTGGACCTCGTGCACCCGGCGGGCGACGGCCGCACGGCAGCGGAGGCCGGCTGGTTCACGGCGCGGCACCCCCTATCGCCGTATACGGGAGGGTCACGGTCAGGTGGTCGGCGGGCCCGGTCAACTCGTCACCGTCGCACGGTCGGGGCCGGGCGGGCCGGGTCTGCGTTCCGGGTCGTCGACCAGGATGGCCAGATGGCGTCCCACGTGGTTGTCCCAGCCCTCGGGGCCCAGCGCCAGAGCCTCCTTGCGCCAATTTCCGGCGCGCGAGACCAGACTGGCCAGGCCCCGGTCCTGGACCATCTCGGCGACCGCTTCCTTGAAGGCGGGATCGCCGCAGTCGCCCCGGTGCCAGATCATCGCGGGCACGCCCGCCCGCAGCCCGGCCATGAACTCCTGGTGGCCGGTCGGCGAGTCGGTCCCCGGCGGCTGGCTGAGGACCAGACAGACCGCGTGGTCGTCCTCCTTCAGCTCGCGCTCCAGGTGGAAGTGCGACTGGCCGGGAGGGTTGAAGTACGAATGGCTGTCGGCGGGCTGCTCCTTGAGCTGCCGCCACTTCTTGTGCCAGGGACGGTGCCAGGCGGCTTTGCGCAGGCGCTCGAAACTGCGGATCAGAACGGCGTAGTCCATGACCAGAGGAGTCGGTGACAGGGAGGAGGACTCCTTGTGCCACCACTCGACCGGTTCCCCGAGCAATTCCCACGGGAGGATGAATTCCAGGACGACGGGTTGCCTCAGATCCGCCCAGCGCTCCTCGGTCTGCTCGATGAGGACCTCGACCTCGGCGGGCAGGTCGTCGCGGTGCAGATGCACGGTCTCGCCCGGTACGGGATGCCAGCCTTCGGCGTCCGACTGCCGCCAGTGGGAGAGGAAATAGCGGTCGGGCTCCACCCCGTCGGGCTCGAACTGGATCATCAGATACGCGGGCACCATGGGCGGCGGGGCCTGCGGGGCCATGCCGCTGCGCTGCCAGTCGGCGATCTGGTCCTCCAGACCCCACGTCCTGGCCTGCTGACGGTTCCAGCGACGCAGGACCTCTGCTGCCTCCATCAGTCCGTCCTCCACGAGCCGTTCGGCGGCCAGGGCCAGGAACGCCATGCTCACGGGGAGTTCCTTCGCGGCGGTGTTGTCGCCGGCCAGTCGTAGGAAGACTGCCCATCCCGTGTCGCACCACGCGGGCAATTCCTGCGTACGCGAACGGCTCGCGCGCCGGGCGAGCGTGGCGAGCGAGGCCGACGAGCGCATGTCCCGCAGGATCGGCTGCAGGGGATACAGGTCGGCGCCGTCGAAGAACTCCACGGCCTCCCACTCGTCCACCAGCCGCAGCAGCGCGAGAATGGCGGAAGACTGCTGTTCCAGATACTTCAGGCAGCGCACCAGACACGGCAGCCCGTCAGGCACCTCCGTGCAGCGTTCCACCAGGTCGAGGAGCCAGGGACGCAGCGCCGCGTTGCGCAGGGGCTGCACGGGGCATTCCAGTTCGTCGCTCAGCATGCGCACCCATATGTCGGCGCTGTTCTCCTGTCGTACCGTGCCCGATTCCTGCAGTACGTCGACGATGTCGGCGACCAATTCGTGTCGAACCCTCGCCGGGCTGCGCCCTTCCACCCCCGTGACCTCCCCGATCGCCACCAGCAGTTCAGCAGTCAGCACTCGTGTATCGATGGTGCCGACAAGCGTACGGCCACAGACCGGCCCGGGGCAGGCCTCCGGCCATTAGCAGCGCAGAGCTGTGACCAATGGCCGTGGACGGTCAACTCCCTTGTGCGAGGGGTCAGTTCTTCTGTACGAGCGGTCAGTTCTTCGCGAGACCGGACTTCAGGCCCGCGCCGCACAGCGGGACCACCGCCGTGCGGTCGCCGAGGGCGCCGTCCCGTACCGCCGCCCAGCACACGGCGCCGGTCGTCTCGACGTACAACCCGCGCCCCGCCAGGTCCATTTGGGCGTGCCGGATCTGGTCCTCCGTCACGGTCAGGAAGCCCCCGCCGGAGCCGCGTACCGCCCGCAGGATCTGCCGGGCGCGGGGCGGACGCGGGATCGCGATGCCCTCCGCGAGCGTGGGCGTCATGGGGGTGGTGCCCGGGGGTTCGTCGGCGCCCGTGCGCCATGCCTCGGCCAGCGGGGCGACCGACGCCGCCTGGACGGCGTACAGCGTGGGTGCCTTCGCGATCAGGCCCGCCGCGTGCAGCTCCCGTACCGCGAGGGCCGCACCGAGCAGCAGGGTGCCGTTGCCCACGGGGACGACGAGCGCGTCCGGCAGCCGGCCGCCCAGGTCTTCCCAGAGCTCGTGGACGTACGTCTTGGTGCCTTGGAGGAAGTAGGGATTGTGGACGTGCGACGCATAGAAGATGCCGGGTTCGTCGGCCGCCGCCCGCGCCGTCTTCGCCGTCCGCTCGCGGTCGCCGGGCACGATGTCGAGCCGCGCCCCGTGCGCGCCGATCTGCTCCAGCTTCTTCGGCGACGTGCCCTCGGGGACGTACACCGTGCAGGGCAGTCCCGCCCGCGCGCAGTACGCGGCGACCGCCGTGCCCGCGTTGCCGCTGCTGTCGGCGATCACCCGTTGCGGGGCGAGTCGCTGCGCGAGGGCGGCGAGCATGACCGCGCCGCGGTCCTTGAAGGAGAGTGTCGGCATCAGGAAGTCGAGCTTGGCCGAGATCGCGCCATCCAGCGGCACGAGCGGTGTGCGGCCCTCGCCGAGCGAGAACGCGGGGGCGGGCATCGGCAGGCACTCCGCGTACCGCCACAGGGAATTGACCCTTCCGCCAAGGGATTTCAGCGAAGCGGGATTGGGGGAGAAGTCCAGGTCGAGCGGGCCGCGGCAGACGGGGCAGCACCAGGCGAGGGTGCCCGCGGGGACCCGGGTTCCGTCGGTGGGGCAGAAGCAATCCGGCAAGGCTGTCATGTCGGCAGGCTAGTTGGGGTAGTTGGGGCGGATGTGTCATGGCGGGTGCGTGGCGGTCATGTTACGTCCGGTCCTGACCCTTGTGAGTTTCCTATGGATCCGCCAATCTTTCGTCGCGACGAAGGCAAGAACAGGCATGTCGCTTGACATGTCCCTGTTCGTTTTCCTCGTGTACGGGCGCCACCAGCACTGTGTACGGGTCCCGCGGGCACTGCGCACGGGTTCCGCGGCACTGTGCGCGGGCACCACCAGCATGTGTGCGGGTGCCGCCGGTACGGCGTGTGAGCACCTCAAGCACCACCCCCCACCAGCGCACCATCTATTGAGGAGGACCCCTCAGATGGCAGTGATGCGTCATACCCGTCGAAGAATGGCCGGGATCAGCGCGACAGCGGTCGCGGCCCTTGCCCTCGGCGTCGTATCCGCACTCCCCGCGACTGCTCAGCCGGGGCAGGCGGAAGGCACGATCGAGAACGCCGGAGTCCCCGGCGCGATACCGGGCAGCTACATAGTCAGCCTCGACGAGGACGCCGCGAAGGCGGGCTCCAAGGCGGGCAAGGCGCTGGCGAAGGAGTACGGCGCCGAGATCAAGCGCACGTACAAGAAGGCCCTCAACGGCTACGCGGTCGAGCTCTCCGCGGCCGAGGCCAAGAAGTTCGCCGCGGACCCGGCGGTCGAGTCCGTCGTGCAGAACCGGACGTTCACGATCGACGCCACCCAGCCCAATCCGCCGTCCTGGGGCCTGGACCGCATCGACCAGAAGACGCTCCCGCTGAACAACTCGTACACCTATCCGGACTCCGCCGGTGAGGGCGTCACGGCGTACGTCATCGACACCGGGGTCCGCATCAGCCACAGCGACTTCGGCGGACGCGCCTCCTACGGCTACGACGCCATCGACAACGACAACACCGCGCAGGACGGCCACGGCCACGGCACGCACGTCGCCGGCACCGTCGGCGGCACCCTGCACGGCGTCGCCAAGAAGGCCAAGATCGTCGGCGTGCGCGTCCTGAACAACCAGGGCTCGGGCACCACAGCGCAGGTCGTGGCCGGCATCGACTGGGTCACCCAGAACGCGGTCAAGCCCGCCGTCGCGAACATGTCGCTCGGCGGCGGCGCCGACAGCGCCCTGGACGCGGCCGTACGCAACGCCGTCGCGTCCGGCATCACCTTCGCGGTCGCGGCGGGCAACGAATCCGTCAACGCCTCGACGCGCTCTCCCGCGCGCGTGACCGAGGCCATCACCGTCGGCGCCACCACGAACACCGACGCCAAGGCGAGCTACTCCAACTTCGGCAGCGTCCTGGACCTGTTCGCGCCGGGCTCGTCCATCACCTCGTCCTGGAACACCAGCGACACCGCGACGAACACCATCTCCGGTACGTCGATGGCGTCCCCGCACACCGCGGGCGCGGCGGCGCTCTACCTCGCGGACAACCGTACGGCGACTCCGGCGCAGGTGTCCGACGCGCTGGTCGCCGCGGCCTCCACGGGCGTCGTCACCAGCCCCGGAACGGGCTCGCCCAACCGGCTCCTGAACGTGGGCACCGGCTCGACGAACCCGCCGGGCAGCAAGTTCGAGAACGCGACCGACTTCGCGATCAACGACAACGCCACGGCCGAGTCGCCGATCACCGTGAGCGGGGTCCCCGGCTCCGCGCCCGCCGCGCTGAGCGTGCCGGTCGCCATCAAGCACACCTACGTGGGTGACCTCCGGGTGCAGCTGATCGCGCCCGACGGCACCGCGTACACGCTGAAGGCGTATGGCACCGGGGGCAGTTCGGACGACATCAACACCACGTACACGGTGAACGCGTCGTCCGAGACGGCCAACGGGACGTGGAAGCTGCGGGTGAGTGACAACGCGGCGCAGGATGTCGGGAAGATCGACTCCTGGGGGCTGCAGTTCTGAGCAGGCCTGAGTCAGAGCAGGCCTGAGTCAGTAGTTACTGGTTCTGTGCAGGCCTGAGTTCTGTGCGGTTTTCGCTCGTCCTCGTGGTGCGGCTGCGGCCCGCCGCGAGGGCGGGCTCGGACGTTACGTGCCCTGCCCGCGCCCCGCATACGATGCGAAGCTCCCGCATCGAACCCCCGTACGGATCAGGAGCACGGCACCCGTGGACATACCTCCGCCGCCCGACCTCGGTGGCCGCCCCCAGCAGCCGTACGGGCAGGCGCCTTACGGACCTCCTCCGCAGTCTCCCTACGGACCTCCTCCGCAGTCTCCGTACCCTGGCGGGCCCCAGGTGCCGTACCAGCGGTGGCCCGGCGCGTACTCCCCGTACTCGCGCCCCCCGGTCAACGGCTTCGCCATCGCCTCGCTCGTACTCGGCATCCTCTGCTTCCTGCCCGCCGTCGGTCTGATCCTCGGTGTCGTCGCGCTCGCGCAGATCTCGAAGAAGGGCGAGCGCGGCAAGGGTCTTGCGATCGCGGGGAGCATCCTCTCCGTCGTCGGTGTCGTGCTCCTTGTGCTCGCCGTCGCCACCGGGGGCGCGCGTGACTTCATGGACGGCTTCCGGGATGCGGCGCGCGACTCCCGGAGCAGTTCCGGGTTCCCCGTCGGCAAGGGCGAGTGCTTCAACGTTCCGGGCAGCGATCTGGAAGGGGCGCGGTACGCCTTCCAAGTGGACGATGTGCCCTGCTCGGACAGGCACGACGGGGAGGTCTTCGCCTCGTTCCGGGTGAACGAGGCGAGCTATCCCGGCGACTCCGGGCTCACGGCCCTCGCCGAGAACAAGTGCGTCGATCTCCAGTTCGCCTATGTCCTCGACACCTGGACCGACTGGGGCGACACCGACATCAACTACTTCGTGCCCGACCGGACCACCTGGCGCCAGGGGGACCGGCACGTCACCTGTCTCTTCGGCGACGCGGCGGAGAAGCGCTCCCTGAAGGGCTCGTTCCGGCGCGACGCGACGAACCTCGACGCCCACCAGCTCGCCTACCTGAAGGCCGACAAGGTCCTCTACGACGCGTACGGGGCCGGTCCCGGCACGGAGAACTTCGAGGACGATCTGCCGGCCCACAAGGAGTGGGCAGGACGCGTCGAGAAGGGCCTCGCCGGGCAGGCACGGCTGCTGCGCGCGCACGTCTGGCCCGCGCAGGCCGACGCCGATGTCACCGCTCTCGTCGGCGCGATCGAGCAGAACCGCAAGCAGTGGAAGAAGGCGTCCACCGCCGCGGACGCCGACACCTTCTCCGAGCACTACTCGGCGGGCGTGCGGCACATCGGCGGCAAGCGCGAGGCCGCGGCCCGCAAACCCCTGGGCCTGGCGACCACTTCGCCTCGCGACGCGGGCCCCGGTGGCGGCGGGGGCCTCGGGGCGGGCGGGATCGACGAAGGCGGCGTGAGCGAGGTGGGCGCTGCGGTGTGAGGGCGCTGCGGCGCGAGGCGGGCGCGGCGGAGTGAAGTGGGGCTCGGCGGGCTCAAGAGGGTTTGGGGGCGCTCACCTTAAGGGCTTTTTGTCCGCTTCTGTGATAGTTCTTCGGCGTGACGACCGTCATGACGCCGACCGTCGGACCCCAGCGCACTCCGGGGCCCGCGTCGTCGGACCCTCCCCGAAGGGGCAGCCGCAACGGCAGGAAGAAGTCCGGGGTTTCGTGCGTCGCGCACCTCTCCCGCGGTCTCCTCGTCCTCGTCGCCCTCCTGAACGCCGCCCTCGTCGTCCTCGTCGCCTCCCCGCTGCCCCGCATCCCGCTCCTGGTGCTCGTCGCGGCGGCGGTCACCTCCTGGGGGCTCGTGCTCGTGCCGCCCGCGGCCATCGGTCTGGTGGCCGGTGTGCTCGCGGGGCGGCGCCACCCCTGGTGCGGCGGACTCGCCGTCCTTACGGCGTTCGTCGCACTCGTGTACGGCGTCATGCCGTACGCCGTCGCGTACCGCACGGCCGAGGCGTACGGACAACCGCTGGTCCCCACCGCCTACTTCAAGGGCATCAACTACGCCAAGGCCCCCGACGGCGAGCGCACGCGCCGCTACGCCCGCATCGGCGAGCGGCGCGGAAAGCTGGACCTCTGGACCCTGCCGAAGCGGGACGGGGTGCGGCACCCGGCCGTGGTCTGGGTGCACGGAGGCGGCTGGAACAAGGGGCACCGGAGCCAGAGTCCCGCGTGGAACCGCTGGTTCAACGCACGCGGCTGGTCCGTCTTCGACATCGACTACCGGCTCGCGCCCCACGTGACCCAGCTCGACCAGATCGGCGACGTGAAGTGCGCGGTGGGCTGGGTGCGGCGGCACGCGCGCGCGTACGGCATCGATCCAGGGCGCCTTGTCCTCGCGGGGAGTTCGGCGGGCGGCAATCTCGCGCTCTCGGCCGCCTATACGGAGGGTGATGACCGCGTCCCGGCGTCCTGTGCGGTGCGTGACAGCTCGGTCGCCGGAGTGATCTCCCTCTACGGACCGACCGACATGGGGCGCCTCATCGCGGGGACCGCGCTGCGCGGAGACCCCATGATCCCGCGTCTGATGGGTGGTTCGGCGAAGGCCGTTCCCGCCCGCTACCTGCTCGGATCGCCCGCGAAGCTCGTACGGACCGATGTGCCGCCCACGCTCCTGCTGCACGGCAGCGCGGACCGGGCGGTGCCGGTGGCGCAGGCGCGGGAGCTGGCGCGGCGCCTCGACGCGGCGGGGGCGCCCGCGACGTATGTCGAACTCCCCTGGGCCGACCACTGTTTCGACGTGAACTGGGGTGGATGGGGAAGTCAGATCGCGAGAGCGGCCGTCTCCCGGTTCCTCGACATCCGTGGTACGAGTATCTGATCATCGCAATCCGGCCGTCACGCAAGCCGTCGCGCGAGAGGGCGCGAGTGGACGCGGGTGGACCTGAGTGTGATCGCCATAGCCGCGAAAAGCTCCTGCGTAAAGCCCTGCACGGAGAGAAATCATCACTTCGGGTGATTCCTTGGCCTTGGGTTGCGGACAACAACCGTCGGTTGCCAGGCTGTTGCTGTCTGTCAACCTGATGGGAGTGGCCAGTGACATTCGGTGAGCAGCCGGCGTATCTGCGCGTCGCGGGTGATCTCCGCAAGAAGATCGTCGACGGTTCGCTGCCCCCGCACACCCGACTCCCCTCGCAGGCCAGGATCCGCGAGGAGTACGGGGTGTCGGACACGGTCGCCCTGGAGGCACGCAAGGTCCTGATGGCCGAAGGACTGGTCGAAGGGCGGTCCGGATCCGGCACCTATGTGCGCGAGCGACCGGTGCCCCGCCGCGTGGCACGCACGGGCTATCGGGCCTCCGGCGGCTCGACGCCCTTCCGCCAGGAGCAGGCGGAGGACGGCGCGCGCGGCACGTGGGAGTCCCGCAGCGAGCAGGCGGAGGCGAACGGCCTGATCGCCGAGCGTCTCGGTATCCGCGCGGGCGACCGCGTGATGTGCACGAAGTACGTCTACCGCGACGCGGGCGAGGTGATGATGCTCTCCACGTCCTGGGAGCCCCTCGCCGTCACCGGACGCACCCCGGTGATGCTCCCCGAGGAGGGGCCGCTCGGCGGCTGCGGAGTGGTCGAGCGCATGGCGGCCATCGACGTGGTCGTGGACAACGTCGCGGAGGAGGTCGGCGCGCGTCCGGGGCTTGCGGAGGAGCTCATGTCGCTCGGCGGTGTCCCCGGGCATGTGGTGATCGTCGTGACGCGGACGTACTTCGCGTCGGGCAAGCCGGTCGAGACGGCCGACGTCGTGGTGCCCGCCGACCGGTATCGGATCGCATACCACCTGCCGGTGAGGTGACCGGAGCGCTCCGGCGTACGCCCGGAATCCGGACGGGCCCGTCCGCCCGCCGTGATCGCGAGTTAACACGCGCTCGGCTTCCGTAACGCCGGAGCAACCCCGTCTCGTGACGACTTGTCATGTACGGCTCCTAACTTCGTCGCCCGTACCCGCAATCCGGTCGGACGACAGGAACCCACATGACGGATACGGCCACCCGCGACACCAGTGCCGCCGCAGGCCCGCCGCCCAAACGCAGCTACGCGAAGATGGCGGCCGACGAGAGCCGCGAGGACTACTCGCTGCGGTATGCGCCGCACTCCTTCCGGCGCTGGTCGCCGACGATGGTGGCGTCGACCGCACTCGGCGGCATCGCCTATCTCGCGGACTTCGCGATCGGCGCGTCCATCGTCTTCACCTACGGCTTCACCAGCGGACTCGCCTCGATCCTGTGCGCCGCGACGATCATCTTCGTCACCGGCATCCCGATCGCTCGGGCCTGCGCCAAGTACGGCCTTGACATGGACCTGGTGACGCGGGGCGCGGGCTTCGGTTACTTCGGCTCGACGCTGACGTCGCTGATCTACGCCTCGTTCACCTTCATCTTCTTCGCGCTCGAAGGCTCGATCATGGCCCAGGCCATGCACCAGGCCGTCGGGCTCCCGGTGGAGATCGGCTATCTGATCACGACGCTCATCGTGATCCCGATCGTCTTCCGGGGTATGGGCGCCTTGGCCAAGGTGCAGGCCTGGACACAGCCGATCTGGCTCATCGGCATGGTGCTGCCCTTCGTGGTGCTCGCTTTCGAGGCGCCGGAAGCCTGGGGGGCCTTCGGCTCCTTCGGGGGCACCGAGGGCGCCGGGAGCGGCTTCTCCTGGGTCGCCTTCGGGCTCGGCACGGGGGTCGCGCTCTCGCTCATCGCCCAGATCGGCGAGCAGGCGGACTATCTGCGCTTCATGCCGGCCAAGACGGAGCAGAACAAAAGGCGCTGGAATCTGGCCGTTCTCGCTGCGGGACCCGGCTGGGTGATCATCGGAGCGGCCAAGCAACTGGGCGGCGCGCTGCTGGCGTTCGTGGCCCTGGAGGCCGTCGGCAAGACGCACGCCCTGGAGCCGATCGCCCCGCAGATCGAGGCCCTCAAGCCCTGGCTCGGCTCCTTCGCGCTGCCCGCGGCGGCCCTCTTCGTGATCGTCTCGCAGATCAAGATCAACGTGACCAACGCCTACAGCGGCTCGCTGTCCTGGTCGAACTTCTTCTCCCGCATCACGCACCGGCATCCGGGCCGGGTCTGGTACATCTTCCTCAACCTCGCCATCGCGCTGACGCTGATGGAGATGAACATGTTCGCGGCCCTCAACAAGCTGCTGGGCTTCTACTCGAACGTCGGCATCGCGTGGATCGTGGCCGTCGCCGCCGACCTGGTCATCAACAAGAGGATGGGCTGGAGCCCCCCGTACATCGAGTTCAAGAGGGCCTACCTGTACGCGGTGAACCCGGCGGGCTTCGGCTCGATGGTGATCGCCTCCGTGGTGTCGATCCTGGCCTTCTTCGGCCTCTTCGGGGAGTACGCGGAAGCCTTCTCGACGTTCATCGCCGCCGGACTCGCCCTTGTCCTCTGCCCGTTGATCGCGTGGGCGACGAAGGGCAAGTACTACCTGGCGCGCCCGAACCCGGTGAACGGCCCGCACGTCGAGGTCGCCGACGTGACGGCCACGCACGCGTGCGGCGTCTGCGAGACGGCGTACGAACTCCCGGACATCGCGGACTGCCCGGTCCAGGCGGGCCCGATCTGCTCCCTGTGCTGCTCGCTCGACGCGGAGTGCAAAGACGTCTGCCGTACGTCGCCCTCGTCCGAACCGGTGCTCATGCCGGTGCCCACGGTGCGGTCCGTGCCGACGGTGCGGTCCGTGCCTGCGGTGCGCGCGGACTGACGCCGGCCACGGCGTCAACAGGGGGCGCACTCGCCACGGTGCGCCCCCTCAGCGGTGGCTAATTGCGTACCTCTTTGTGCAAAGTCGTATCCGCTGCGTGAAGGTCGGGCGTAGGCTCGGGCATATGCGGATTGCGGTTTCCTTACTGATCGAGGCGTGGCGCGCGCCGGGAGCGGCGAGCGGAGGGCGCGATGAATGACGGGACGGCCGTACTTCCCTGGCTCGTGATACGTCAGGACGACAACGGCAACCGCTACCGAGTGGGCAGGTACGCGACGAAGGCCGAGGCCGAGAAGATCGCGAACAGCCTCGACGGGAACGGACACAAGCAGCTGTACTGGGTCGAGAAGCTGAGCGAGAACAGCACCGCGCGCTGACCGCATAGGCTCCGGCGCATGACGGAACGCATCGTGGTGGGCGCCGCCCTGTACGACGACGGGCGCCTGCTTGCCGCGCGGCGCAGCGCACCCCCCGAGCTCGCGGGCCGCTGGGAACTGCCCGGCGGAAAGGTCGAGCCGGGCGAGCATCCCGAGGAAGCCCTGGTGCGGGAGCTGCGCGAAGAACTGGGCGTCGACGCCGAACCGGTCGCGAGGGTGCCGGGGGAGTGGCCGCTCAAGCCGGGATACGTCCTGCGGGTGTGGACGGCGAAACTCCGCTCGGGCGTCCCCGAGCCCCTGGAGGACCACGACGAACTGCGCTGGCTCTCGCCGGACGAGGTCTGGTCGGTGGAGTGGCTCGACGTGGACGTCCCGGCGGTGGCCGCCGCGATCGAGTGCCGCTAGGCCCCGGTACGGGGGTCCTGCCCTCGTGTGGGGGGAGCGTGCGAGGTCATGCCTCCCGGCGCTTGAGCCCCACCTACGCCGTTCGTGCCACAGTGCGCCCAGGTAAGCGGTAATTCCGGCCGGATATCGGGTATGTGCCCATTAACCCCGTGAAACCGGACAAGGGTCCGCTGCTGCTGGTCTGGATGTGATCGGCGTGATCGACACCGAAGGCGACTGCGCCGAGTGGGACTTTCCCGCAGATCCGGGCGCCGTGCGCATGGCCCGTGCCGTCGTCCGCAAGCAGCTCGGCGCCTGGGGCATCGGAGCGCTCGGCGACCTCACCGTCCTGCTCGTGAGCGAGCTGGTGACCAATTCCCTGCGGCACGCTTCGGGCCCGATCGGTGTACGTCTCGTACGCCCTGCCGGTCCCTCTGGCACCCTCCTCGTAGAGGTCTCCGATCCGCTTCCCGACCCGCCCCTGGAACGCGACGCCGCCCCTGATGACGAGGGGGGCAGGGGTATCCAGCTGGTGGCCCGTGCGTCGCGGCGCTGGGGGACACGACAGGGCAGTGCGGGGAAGACGGGGAAGACGGTGTGGTTCGAGCTGGTGCTGCCGGGTTAGAAGACTGGCAGCGTAGGACGGACACAAGACGGTCACGGGCCAAAAAGAGTTGAGTCCGTGCTGTGATCGTGAACGCCGTGTGGCGTGGCTCCGTAGTGCTGGATACTGCGGGCAGCTGCATCCGGTGACCGGTGCCGGACGTGGTGAGCTGGAGGGGACGGTTCGCGTGAGCGAGATACCAGCGAAGGCGACGGAGCAGGACGGGCCGTCGGGTGACGCTAGGGGCGAAGCTGCGGATGACGTGATGTGGCAGAGCAGTCCACCCGGTTCGATCTATGACTACATCAGAGTGGCCTCGTTCTCGATCGGCCCCGACGGACTCATCGACCAGTGGAGCCTGCGGGCCGAGCGGCTGTTCGGAGTGCCCGCGGACGACGCCGTGGGCAGGGACCCGATCGAGGCCTTCGTCGCGCCCGAGCTGCGCAGCAGCGGGCACCGCAAGATGGCGGAGATCCTGGACGGCAGGGAGTGGACCGGGTCCGTTCCCTTCCGGACGCCGGAACGGCCTGAGGAGCCCGGCGCGGGGTCCGATCGGCCCGCGGGGGCCGCGGGTCCGGCGGGGGTCTCCAAGGGCTCTGAAGGCATCGCGGAGGTCTATGTGATGCCGACCGAGACGGAGGACGGCGAACGGGCCGCCGTCTGCATCGTCGTCGACGTACGGGCGCTCCGGCAGATCGAGACCGACCTTGCCGCGTCGCAGGCCATTTTCGGCCAATCTCCCTTCGGCTTCCTGTTGTTCGGCACGGACCTGAAGGTGCAGCGGGCCAACCGCCGCTTCGCCGCCGTCTTCGGGGGCGGCGTCGACGAGCACCGCGGCCGCACCGTCCACGACTATCTGCCGCGGCACGAGGCCGACCGCATGGCCGCCGCCCTCAAGCGCGTCCTGGAGACCGGCGACGCCGTCACGGACATGCAGATCGTCGGCCCCGCCCCCGGCAGCAAGGAACGCCGCCACTGGTCGATCAACCTCTACCGCGTGCACAGCGGTTCGGGCCGCCCCATCGGCATCGCGGGGCTCGGCACCGACGTCACCCAGCGGCACGCCGCGGCCCGCGAGGCCGCCCACGCCCGCCGCAACCTCGCCCTGCTCAACGAGGCGGGCGCCCGCATAGGCAACTCCCTCGACCTGGAGACGACCGCGCGCGAACTGCTCGACGTCGCCGTACCCGGCTTCTGCGATCTCGCCTCCGTAGACCTCTACCAAGGGCTGCTCGACGGCGACGAGACCCCTCCGGGCCTCGCCGACGGAAGCGCCGAACTGCGCCGCGTGGCCTTCGCGAGCGCCGTCGCGGACGCGCCCTTCCCGGACGGCGGCCAGCCCATAGACGTGGGCGCCGTGCACCGCTTCCCCTTCACCTCGCCCTGCGCCGACGCCCTGCGCGCCGCACGGCCCCGGCTGGTCTCCGCGGCCGACGACGGATCCGCGAGCAGGCTCACCGGCGGGCTCATCCAGTCGACGCTCGCCGTGCCGATGGTCGCCCACGACACGGTCGTCGGCCTCGCCCAGTTCTCCCGCACGAAGGGGAGCGAGCCCTTCGGGGAGCGCGACCGCGCCCTGGCCGTCGAACTCGCCGCGCGCGCCGCGGTCTGTATCGACAACGCCCGCCTCTACCGCCGCGAACACGAACGCGCGCTGATACTGCAGCGCTCCCTGCTGCCGCCGGACGACCCCGAGGCGTCCGGCCTGGACATCGCCTGCCGCTATCTCCCCGGCAACGCGGCCACCGAGGTCGGCGGCGACTGGTTCGACGTCATCGAGCTGCCGGGCCACCGCACCGCCCTGGTCGTCGGCGACGTCATGGGGCGCGGCCTGCGCGCCGCCGTCGCCATGGGAGAACTGCGCACCGCCGTACGCACCTTGGCGCTCCTGGACCTGGAGCCCGCCGAGGTCCTCTCCGCGCTCGACGAGATCGCCCGCGGCCTCGGCGACCCATCGGGCACCCAGCAGGCCACGCGAGCGGCCCGGCAGACGCGTTCCGCGAGCGAGACGGACCTCTCCGAGGTCTATCTCGCCACCTGCGTCTACGCGGTCTACGACGCCGTCACACGCCGCTGCACGTTCGCCAACGCCGGCCACCTGCCGCCCGTGCTCGTCGAGCCCGGCGAGAGTCCGCTCATGCTCGACGTACCGCCCGGCATGCCCCTGGGAGTCGGCGGTGAGCCCTTCGAGGAGGTCGAGGTCGAGCTGCCCGAGGGCGGCCTGCTCGCGCTCTACACGGACGGTCTCGTCGAATCCCGCGACCATCCCCTCGACGAGGGCCTGAACGCCTTCGTACGGGCCCTCGACGATCCGGCACCCGCCCTCGAGGACGTCTGCGACCACGTCCTGAACACCCTCGACACCCACCACGGAGAGGACGACATCGCGCTGCTCATGGCCCGCATCCAGGGCCTGCCCGCCGAGAACGTCGGCGACTGGACGCTGCCGCGCGACCCGAAGTCTGTGGGCCGGGCGCGCGAACTGGCCTGCGAGCAGCTGCGCACCTGGGACCTGGAACCGCTCTGCGACACGACCGAACTGCTGGTCAGCGAGCTGGTCACCAACGCCCTGCGCTACGGCGAAGGCGACATCCGGGTGCGGCTCCTGCTCGATCGCACCCTGGTGTGCGAGGTGTGGGACGCGGGCCTCGTCCAGCCGCGCCGGCGCCGGGCGCGCGACACGGACGAAGGCGGCCGCGGGCTCCAGCTCGTCGGGCTGCTGAGCGCCGCGTGGGGCTCGCGCAGGACGCCGCGGGGCAAGACGGTGTGGTTCGAGCTGTCGCTGCCGGACAGCGGGGTGGAGCCGATGGACGCGGCGGAGGCGCTGCTCAGCCTCTTCTGAGGGCGTGGTGGCTGCTATGTGGTGGCCTTCAGGGCGGCGAGACGGGCCGCGACCTCGGCCTCGTCGCCCATGCTGTCCAGCTGCTCGAACTGCGCGTCCAGGGATGAGGCGGCGAGTTCCTGCTTGCCGAGCGCTCTGGCCTCCTCGCGGCGCACCTTGTCCTCGAAACGGTTCAACTCGCTGGTCGGGTCGAGCACGTCGATGTTCTGGGCGGCGTCCATCATCTGGTTCTGCGCCTGCGCGGTCTTGGCGCGGGCGACCAGCTGATCGCGCTTCGACTTGAGCTGGGTCAGCTTGATCTTCATCTGGTCGAGCCCGGACTTCAGCTTGTCGACGACCTCGGTCTGCGAGGCGATCGTCGGCTCGGCGTCCTTGGCCTCCCGCTCGGACTGCAGCTGGCGCTGCAGCGCGACCTTGGCGAGACCGTCGAACCTGTCGGCCTCCGCGGCGCTCCCGGCGGACCGCAGCTCGTCCGCCTTCTTGCTGGCGGCGACCGCCTTGGTGCCCCACCCGTTGGCCGCGTCCTGGTCCTCCTTGTGGTCCAGTTCCAGCATCCGCAGATTGCCGATGGTGGTCGCGACCGCCTCCTCGGCCTCCTGGATGTTGTTCGTGTAGTCGCGGATCAGCTGGTCGAGCATCTTCTGCGGGTCCTCGGCCTGATCGAGGAGGGAGTTGATGTTGGCCTTGGCGAGCTGGGCCACACGTCCGAGGATCGTCTGCTTAGCCATGTCGGGTTCCTTCTATGAGGGTTGGTAGGAGTACGAGGGGTCCAGGAGACGGCGGTTCAGAGGGGGCCCGGAGACGGTGGTTCAGAGGGGGCCAGGAGGAGGCGGTTCAGAACCTCCCGCCTCCGCCCATCCGCCCACGGGTCCCGCCGCCGCCGAAGCTTCCGGGACCGCCTCCGCCGAATCCGCCGCCGAAACCACCTCCGCCGAACCCGCCGCCCGCCCCGCGGCCCATGCCTCCCAAGAGCTCGCCGAGGATGATGCCGCCGAGTACCGCGCCGCCCGTGCCGCCGCCGCGCCCGCCGCCTCCGTAGGGATTGCCGTAGCCGCGTACGTCCCGTTCGGCCAGCTGCTGCGCCTGCCGGGCCAGGGCGTCCGCCTGCTGGGCCTCCGCGAGTGCCGCGGGGGCGTCGGTGTCCCGGGCGGCCTCCGCGCCCGAGAGGTGCCGCTGGGCCTCGGCGAGGCGGGTCCTCGCCTCGCTGCCCACCCCGCCCCGGTGCGTGGCGATGAAGTCCGCCGCCGCTCCCACGGCGCTGCGCGCGGTGAGCAGGGCCTGACCGAGGAGCGTGGCGGCGCGCTGCCGGCTGACCTCGCCCTCGCGGGCGCCCGCGAGGGACTCGTCGAGGACCGTGTCGGCCTCCTCGACCCGGCGCAGGGCGTCGATCGGGTCGTGCGGGCCCGCCGTCATCTTCTTGCGGACCTCGTCGACCACCGCCTGCGCGCGGGCGATCCGGCCGTGCAGGTCAGCCGTGGAGGAGCCCGCCGTGGTGCCCTCCAGGAGGCCGCGCGCCTCGGCGAGGTCGGTCTCCGTCTCGGTGAGCGCGGCGGGGAGCTTCTCCGCGGCGAGCGCCAGCTCGTCGGCGAGGCGGTCCACGGCGTCCACGAAGGTGCCCGCCTGGTCCACGGCGCCCTCGGCGGCCCGCAGATGCACGGCGGCCTTGCCGTTGTCGCCCGCGTCGATGGCCTGCCGGGCTTCGTCGAGGTGCGTGGTGGCGAAGGCGAGGCGGTCCCTGGCCTGCTCCACATGGCCCACGAGGTGCGCGGACGCGGCCGGCGCGTACCGCTCCCGGATCGTGCCGAGGGTGCTCTCCGCGGCGCTGGCACGCCCGGTGACCTGCTGGAACGCTGTCTCGGCATGCTCAAGGGCCTGTGCCGCGTCGCGTTCGAGGGCGCGCAGCTGGTCGAAGCCCGCGGCTTCCGCGTCCAGGCGCCTGCCCGCATCGGTGCAGCGCGCGACGATCTCGTCCAGCATGGTGCGCCTGGTCGCGTCGTCCTCCGGATAGGCGTCGTCCAGCTGCTGGCGCAGCTTGAAGGCCTTGGTCAGCTCGGAGCGTGCGTACGCGAGCGCGTCCGTGAACGGCCGCACCGCCTCGTCGCCGAATTGAGCGGTGGCGAAGCCCAGTTCCTCCGCGCTGGTGCGGACCGCGTCGTCGGTCTCCACCAGGAGCTGCTTGCTCTGCTTGTCCAGCTCCGGGAGCGGGGTCGGCTGTCCGCCCCCAGTCCCCTTTCCCCAGCCGCCGCCTCCGGGTGTCGTCCGCGTGTTGGTGCGCCGTATGCGGCGGCTGTACGCCACCGCGGCGAGGGCGCCCGCGCCGCCGACCACCACGACGGGCAGCACCAGGTCGCCGGCGGCCACGTCGTCACCGCTGCTGCCGCTGCCGCCACCGGGATCGGGGTCCCCCGGAGTGGGTGTCGGGGTGGGGACGGGGCGCCCGGAGAGGACCGCGCGGTAGCCGTTCGCCGCGCCGATGGCTGCGCCGGCCCAGTCGTTCTGCCGCAGTGTCGGCTTGATCGCGGTGGTCGCGACGTCCTGGAGCTGGGCCTCGGTGAGGCGGGAATCGACGTCTACGGAGTAGGCGTACTGGCGGTCGTGCGTGGCGACGGCGAGCAGCGCGTCGTCCAGGCCGAGGCCGTTGCGCTCGGCGGTGGCGTCCGCCCACTCCTGTGCGGCGCGTCCGGAGAAATCTCTTACGTAGACGACGAAGAGCTGGAGACCACCGTCTTCGTAGAGCTGGTCGAGCGCCCGCTTCGTGGCGTCCTTGCGGTCGCCGAGCGCTCCCGCCCTGTCGGTGATCTGACCGTCGCGGGAGAGCGTGACCGGGTCGTCGGCCGGGGCGGCGAGTGCAGCGGGGGCGGACAGGAGCAGCAGGCACCACGTGAGCAGTGCGGTGGCTGCCGCTGTCGCCCGCACGGCCAGGTGCGGGGGCGGCGTCACATTTGGGAGCGTATGACCGTCTTGGGGGGTGCGCGACCCGGCGGCGGGAGCCGTGCCCGAGGGCCCCGCCCGGCGGCGGGGCGTTCGTGGCCGGAGGTTCCGGCGGTGGGCCGTCTGTGGCCGGAGGTTCTATCCGGTGGCCCGGGCATCGGTGCGGGAGGCTCTCCGGCGGTGGGGCGTCTGTGGTCGGAGGTTCCGGCGGTGGGCCGTCTGTGGCCGGGCTCCCATCCGGGGGCCTGGGCATCGGTGCGGGAGGGGCCCCCGGCGGCGGGGCGTCTGTGGCTGGAGGTTCCGGTGGTGGGCCGTCTGTGGGCGGAGGTTCTGTCCGGGGCCCGGGCGTCCGTGCAGGAGGTCCTCCGGCGGCGGGGGCAGGCGTGGGCGGAGGTTTTTTGGGCGGTGCGCGCCGGGCTCCGGGCGGGGCCGGTAGAGCGGAACGGGGTCGCCGGCCCGGCCCCGGCCTGGCTCACCCGGCGAACTCCACCTCCGGGTAATTCTCCGACGGGCCGTCAAGCAGGTGGTCGTTCCGGTTTTGGAGCCAGCGGTCGAAGAACGAGGTTGCGTAGGCACGCTCCGCCGCCACCGCGCGGGCGGGGTCGACCGTGCCTATGTGCTCCTCCATGACTTCCCGGCCCACCCCGGCCTGCGGGAGCAGCGCGGCGAGGTCCGTGTACGTCTGGTGCTTGGAGCCGCGCAGGGTCAGATTCCGCTTCCAGCCCGTCGTGTGGGACCAGAACGCGCGCCACGACGGTTCCGTCGTGCGGTCGCTGCCCTGCCTGCCCATGAGGAGGAACGGGCGGTTCAGGCCGTGCAGGGCCACCGGCAGCAGGTTCGTGCCCTTCGGCTCGGGGTTGTTCTCCAGGGTGCCGTCCATGTCCAGACCCGCCTTGACCCTGCCGTCCTCGTACATCGTCTCGGCGGCCGCGATACCGCCCGCCGACTGGCCGAGCATCCCCACCCGCCGCTGGTCCACGACCCCGGAGAGGCCGTGCGGCAGCGAGCCGAGGCGGTCCAGGACGAACTTCGAGTCCGCCACACGGATGTCGAGGACCTTCTTGAGCAGGGCCGGGATTTCGCTCTCCTCGGTCTCCTCCAGCGCCTTCAGGAGCGGGGCGTCGTCCTTGACCGAGCCGTCGGGGAACTGCACTCCCGGCGACTCGTAGGTGTGGTCGATCGTCACCACCACATAGCCGCGGCTCGCCAGCTCCTCGACCGCGGAAGTGCCCCACGTGCGCGGGTCATTGGCCCCCGACGCGTACAGCAGGACAGGGCGTCGGCCCGCGCTCGTGTCGGCCGGGGCGCCCTCCCGGGCATGGGTGCGCATGGCCGCGAAGTCGATCGCGTCCTTTGGGATCCCGTGGGGTGACTTCGCGTTCCAGCGCTCTGCCGCGCCCGGCGCCATGTATGGAGCGAGGGGGTGCCCGGCGCCGTGCGAACCTCCCGCCGCCGGATACCAGACGCTGATCATCAGCTCCCGATACGGCACGGACTTCACCCACGGGTCGCGCCGCGAGGTGTCGACCAGGCGCGTCGACACCGTGCCGATCCGGTGCGGCCCCGTGGGTGCGGGGAGCTTCGCCGCGATACCGAGAGACCGGGCGGGGGCGGGCGTGGTCCCGTGGGCGTGCGCGGGGGCCGGGGCGGCCAGCATCGTCGCCGTAAGACCGGCCGCCGCGAGGCCCAGCACCGAGCGCCGGGTCAAAGCCGAACGAGTCCTTGCCGAGGAGGAGTTCATGCCTCAATGCTGATCTCGCCCGGCGCCCGTGACCATGGGGGAAATCTTGAGTCTTCGGCCCGGGGGATTACCCCCGGGCCCCCACGAGCCCCGCAGCGACCGCTACTGCTCTCCCCGCCGCCGGATCTTGTTCCCGAGCCAGACCAGCGGGTCGTACTTCCGGTCGACCGCCCGTTCCTTCAGGGGGATCAGCGCGTTGTCCGTGATCTTGATGCCCTCCGGGCACACCTCCGTGCAGCACTTCGTGATGTTGCAGTAGCCGAGCCCGTGTTCGTCCTGGGCGGTCTGCTTGCGGTCGAGACCGCTCTCCGCCGCCGCGTCCAGCGGGTGCATGTCCAGCTCCGCGACCCGCATCAGGAAGCGCGGCCCCGCGAACGCCTGCTTGTTCTCCTCGTGGTCGCGCACCACATGGCAGGTGTCCTGGCACAGGAAGCACTCGATGCACTTGCGGAACTCCTGCGAGCGGTCCACGTCCGTCTGCTGCATGCGGTACTCGCCGGGGCCGAGGTCCGCCGGCGGCACGAAGGCGGGCACTTCCCGTGCCTTCGTGTAGTTGAAGCCGACGTCCGTCACCAGGTCCCGCACCACGGGGAAGGCCCGCAGCGGAGTCACCGTGATGACGTCCTCGCGGTCGAACATCGACATCCGCGTCATGCACATCAGCCGCGGCCGGCCGTTGATCTCCGCCGAGCACGAACCGCACTTGCCCGCCTTGCAGTTCCAGCGCACCGCGAGGTCGGGCGCCTGCGTCGCCTGGAGGCGGTGGATGATGTCGAGGACGACCTCGCCTTCGTTGACCTCGACCTTGAAGTCCTCCAGGTCGCCGCCCTCGATGTCTCCGCGCCAGACCCGGAACGACGCGTCGTACGACGTGCTCGAAGGGCTTGAAGGACTCGGCGTAGCGGTACTCACTCGTAAAGCTCCTCTTCGGCCAGGTACTTGACCAGCTCTTCCTTCTCGAAGAGAGCAAGCAGGTCGGAACGGATGGGCTCGGTGGTGACCCGCACCAGATCGATCTGGCCGCGCACGGGATCCGTGGCCGCCAACCCGCCTGACGGGTCCGTGAGCTGGCAGAGCAGATTTGCGCGGCGCCATTCGCGGTTCATGCCCGGGTGGTCCTCGCGGGTGTGCCCGCCCCGGCTCTCCGTGCGCTCCAGGGCGGCCCGCGCCACGCACTCGCTGACCAGCAGCATGTTGCGCAGGTCGAGCGCGAGGTGCCAGCCGGGGTTGAACTGGCGGTGGCCCTCCACACCGGCCCGCCGTGCCCGCACCCGCAGCTCCGCCAGCTTCTCCAGGGCCTGCTCCATCTCGCCCTCGCGGCGGATGATGCCGACCAGGTCGTTCATCGTCTGCTGGAGTTCCTGGTGGAGGGTGTACGGATTCTCCGGCGTCGCCCCGTCCTCGGGGCCCTCGGCGCTGAACGGCCGCAGCGCCTCGGCCGCCGCCGTGTCCACCTGGACGTCGTCGATCACCGGCCGCGCGCCCGCCCCGGTGAGCCCGGAGGCGTACTGCGCCGCGTGCAGTCCCGCACGCCGACCGAAGACAAGCAGGTCGGACAGCGAGTTGCCGCCGAGCCGGTTGGAGCCGTGCATGCCGCCTGCGACCTCGCCCGCCGCGTAGAGACCGGGCACGCGCCGCGCGGCCGCCGTGTCCGACTCGACCGCGATGCCGCCCATCACGTAATGGCAGGTCGGTCCGACCTCCATGGCCTCGGCCGTGATGTCGACGTCCGCGAGCTCCTTGAACTGGTGGTACATGGAGGGAAGCCGGCGCCGGATGACCTCGGCGGGCATGCGCGTCGACACGTCGAGGAAGACCCCGCCGTGCGGCGATCCGCGGCCCGCCTTCACCTCGGAGTTGATCGCGCGGGCCACTTCGTCGCGCGGAAGGAGCTCCGGAGGACGCCGGTTGTTGTCCGGATCCTCGTACCAGCGGTCGCCCTCGTCCTCGGACTGGGCGTACTTCTCCTTGAAGACGTCCGGTACGTAGTCGAACATGAACCGCTTGCCTTCGGAGTTGCGCAGTACCCCGCCGTCGCCGCGCACCGACTCGGTGACGAGGATGCCCTTCACCGACGGCGGCCAGACCATGCCTGTCGGGTGGAACTGCACGAACTCCATGTTGAGCAGCGGCGCCCCGGCGAGCAGCGCGAGTGCGTGGCCGTCGCCCGTGTACTCCCACGAGTTCGACGTCACCTTGAAGGACTTGCCGATGCCGCCGGTCGCAAGGACGACACTCGGGGCTTCGAGGACGAAGAAGCGGCCGGACTCGCGGTCGTAGCAGAACGTGCCGCTGACGCGCTCGCCGTCCTTGAGGATGCGGGTGACCGTGCACTCCTGGAAGACCTTCAGGCGCGCTTCGTAGTCACCGAATTCGCGCTCGTCCTCCTGCTGGAGGGAGACGATCTTCTGCTGGAGGGTGCGGATCAGTTCGAGTCCGGTCCGGTCGCCCACGTGCGCGAGGCGGGGGTATTCGTGCCCTCCGAAGTTGCGCTGGGAGATCCGCCCGTCCGCCGTACGGTCGAACAGGGCGCCCCAGGTCTCCAGCTCCCACACGCGATCGGGCGCCTCGCGCGCGTGCAGCTCGGCCATCCGCCACTGGTTGAGGAACTTGCCGCCGCGCAGGGTGTCGCGGAAGTGGACCTGCCAGTTGTCGCCGGAGTTCACGTTGCCCATGGAGGCGGCGATGCCGCCCTCGGCCATCACCGTATGGGCCTTGCCGAACAGGGACTTGCAGATCACGGCGGTACGCGCGCCTTGCTCACGTGCCTCGATCGCGGCCCGGAGGCCCGCGCCTCCGGCTCCCACCACGACAACATCCCACTGCTGCCGCTCGACTTGAGACATCAGAACAACCTCGGATCGTCGAAGACGCCGGACGCGATCAGATACACGTAGAAGTCGGCGAGCGCCACGCTCACCAAGGAGGCCCAGGCGAGCAGCATGTGCCGTGCGTTGAGCTTTCCGACCCACTGCCACATGCGGTACCGCACGGGATGCTTGGAGAAGTGCTTGAGCTTGCCGCCGACGATGTGCCGACAGGAGTGACAGGAGAGCGTGTACAACCAGATCAGCGTGATGTTGACCAGGAAGACGAGAGTGCCGAGGCCCATGTGGCCCCACTCGTAGTGCTCGTCACGGAACGAGAGCACGGTGTCGTACGTGAGGATGCCCGCCACCGGAACCGCCGCGTAGAAGAAGTAGCGGTGGATGTTCTGCAGGATCAGCGGGAAGCGGGTCTCTCCGGAGTACTTCTTGTGCGGCTCGGCCACCGCGCAGGCGGGCGGTGAGGCCCAGAAGCCGCGGTAGTAGGCCTTGCGGTAGTAGTAGCAGGTCAGCCGGAAGCCGAGCGGGAAGATCAGGATGAGCAGGGCGGGGGACAGGCCCCACCAGCTGCCGAAGATCTCCCAGTTGGGCCCCGCCCGCATCGGCTCGCAGTTCTCGGCGAGGCACGGCGAGTAGAACGGCGATACGTAGGGCGCCGCGTAGTAGTCCGCGTTCGCGAAGGCCCGCCACGTCGAGTAGACGATGAAGGCGAAGAGTCCGGCGGCGGTCGCGGCGGGCGCGAGCCACCAGCGGTCGGTCCGCAGATGGGCAGCGCTGATCGCGGCGCGCGTCGCCGCTCTCACGCCGCCGGAATCCTGACCGCTTTTCAGATGAGGTTCCGTGCCAGTGGCCAACGAGGCTCGACTCCTTAGTCCTCAGGTCGGGGACGACTGGTCCTCAGGTCGGGGACGACAGCGATCGGGGCGGGGGTGCCTCAAGGGGCACGCCTGTCGCGCGCGCCCAGGCCCTCGTCGTCCGAGTCCGTCCACAGAGAGCTGTCGTACGGCGTATCGGGGATGGTGACCAGGTCGGGCCGCTTCTGCGGTGCGCCGCCCGGTTCTGAGGCCGTGGCGCGAAGGAGCGCGACGCTCTCGCGCAGGTGGTCGGCGTCCGTACGGACGCGGCGGACGTCGATACCCGCCAGACCGCCCTGTGAACCCTCGCCGACCTGCTGTTCCAGCTTGCCGACGGTGCGGACCAGATCGTCGACGCAGCGCTGAACAGCCGTCAGATCATCCTGCAGAGCCATGACTTGCCCTCACTTCAGGGGTGCGGCGGCAACGTTCATGCGCCTGCGAGTGTCGCGCGTCACATCCCGGCTTGTGAAGGGATCTGCCGGGATTCCCGGCTCGCACTGGCCGAAACGCGCCGGGGTGTACGCCGTGCCTCCGGCCGCGCTTCGGGGCGCGCGCCGAGGCGGTCGTCACGCTCGGTCACGCCGGGGCGGGGCCGGGTTGGGCCGCACGAGTGGCATCCGCCGCCCCCGCGCCGTGTCGCCCCCGCGGGTTGGGTCCCGTCCCCTTCAGTGGATCGATAGATGTGATCAGCTCCATATACCGCCAAACGTGATCAAACCCGGCCCCGGTCCTGGTAGCGGGCGGCCGGGCGAGCCCCGGAGGTACCCGCCATGACCCCAGACCGCGCCAGACTGAGATCTGCCGTGTTCCTCGCCACGGGCGTGCTGGCTCTGCCCGCCCTCGCCGCCTGCAGCTCTCAGGACGAGGCGGGCACCCCGACGGCCGGCCAGGACGTCGCGCCCGCGGCCCGCGATCGCGTCGCCGACGGCGGGACCATGAACTGGGCCGTCGACGCGATGCCGGAGACCCTCAACTCCTTCCAGTCGGACGCCGACGCGGGCACGTCGCGCGTCGCGGGCGCGGTGCTGCCCTCGATGTTCCGGCTTGACGCGATGGGCAGGCCGCAGCGGAACGCCGACTTCCTGGAGTCCGCGGAGGTCGTCGAGCGCGAGCCCAAGCAGGTCGTGCTCTACAAGCTCAACCAGCAGGCGGTGTGGAGCGACGGCCGGGAGGTCGGCGCCGATGACTTCGCGGCGCAGCAGCGCGCCCTGTCCGGCAAGGACAGCGCGTACTGGACGGCACGCAACGCGGGATACGACCGCATCGAGAAGATTGAGCGGGGCGAGAACAACCTGGAGGTGCGCGTCACCTTCAACAAGCCGTACGCGGACTGGCGTTCGCTCTTCTCGCCGCTGTACCCGAAGGAGGTCATGGGCACTCCCGACGCCTTCAACGACGGCGCCCGGCGCAAGCTCAAGGTGAGCGCGGGCCCCTTCGCGGTGCAGGAGTTCGACAGCAAGGCGGAAGAGGTCACGCTGACCCGCAACCCGCGCTGGTGGGGCAGGCCCGCCAAGCTCTCCAAGCTGGTCCTGCGCGAAGTGCCGCGCAGTACGCGGGCCGCGGCGCTCGCGGCCGGGAAGATCGACCTCACCGAGATCGACGCGCCGGAAGCGCGGCGCATCGCGAACGCGGCCCGTGACCAGGGCGCGCAGGGTCCGCTCAGCCACGGCCCCGAGGCGCGGCTGACGCCCGCCAAGGCGCTGCGCTCCTGGGCGATCGCCAACGGCTCCGACGAGGAGGCGGCCGACACCGAGCAGCAGGCCCGCGCCAAGAGCCACCGGGCGATCAAGAAGTACGCGACCGAGCAGACGGGCCTGCGCGGCTACACCGTGCGCAAGTCGCTCGAACCGGCCTACACCCAGCTCGCCCTCAACGGCACCGAGGGCCCGCTCGCCGACGACCGGGTGCGGCGCGCGGTGGCCCGCGCCCTCGACCGCGAGGAGCTCGCCAAGGCGGTCCTCACACCGCTCGGCCTGCCCGCCAAGCCGGTCGGCAGCCACCTGGCCCTGGCCGGGCAGCAGGCGTACGCGGACAACAGCGGCGCCTTGGGCGACCAGGACACCACCGAGGCGCGGGCGCTGCTCGCCGACGCGGGGTGGACGCCGGGCGGTCCGCTGAAGGAGCCGAAGGGGAAGACGGCCGGGGGAGAGGCGGACGCCAAGAAGTCGAAGGCGGACTCCGACGCAGAGGGCTCAGAGGGCTCAGAGGGCTCCGCGGACTCCGGGGAGGACTCCGGCGACGACGGCACGTACATCGTCGGCGAGGACGACCAGAAGCCGGGCGACAGCGGCACCTCGGTGCTCGCGCCCGCCCCGGCCGCGGCCTACCAGCAAGCGGCGCTGAACCGTCAGGCCGCGTCTCTCACGGCTCACCGCGAGGCGGACAAGGAGAAGAAGAAGGATCCCGGCGGGCACGCCAAGCAGCGCGCCGAGAAGCACTCGGAGAAGCACGCGAAGAAGCAGGACGAGGCCAAGGGCGGTGCGCCCGGCGCGTACGCCCCCAAGGGGACGGCGGCACCCGCCGGGGACCACGGGGCGGCCGGCGGCCCCATGGCCAAGGACGGCAAGCCGCTCACCCTCCGTTTCGTCCTGCCCTCAGGCGAGGGCTCGGAGTCGCTGCGGACCGTGGCCGACCGGATCTCGCGGATGCTGGAGAAGATCGGTATCCGTACGGAGACGTCGAAGGTCGCCGACGACAGTTACTTCAAGGACCACATCGCGTCCGGTCAGTACGACCTCGCCCTCTACTCCTGGCCCGCCACGGCCTTCCCGGCCACGGACGCGCGCCCGATCTTCGCCAAGCCGGTGCCCGCCGCGGACGGCTCGCTGAACGTCGAGCAGAACTACACGCGGGTCGGCACGGACCATATCGATCAGCTGTTCGATCAGGCGATGGGGGAGCTGGACGAGGACGAGAGCCGCGCCCTGGTCAAGAAGGCGGACGCCCGCATCTGGGCCGAGGCCGGGTCCATTCCCCTCTATCAGCGCCCCCAGCTGACGGCGGCCAGGGCGAATCTCGCGAACGCGGGCGCGTTCGGATTCCAGGCGCCGAACTACGAGGACATGGGATTCCTGAAGCCCGGCGCGAAGCCCGCGGACAAACCAGCGGAAAAGTAGTCCCGCCGCAGGTCACACTCAGATCCAGCTCAACTCCCTTGCCCGCCGGTCCCCCGGCGGGCAAGGTCGTTCCCACCCCTTGACCCGCCTTGCCCCACCCCTTGACCCACCCGTTGACCCGCCCATTGGCCTTTGGCCCGCGTGATCTCCTCCGCGACCCCCAAGCACCCCGAGATGAACCGTAAAACCCCTGGTCAGGGCCTACGCCAGGCCCCCGCGGAGGTCACCTCCGCGTATGGGCCGTAGACTGGGGTAAGGCCGTGGCGTGTTGTCTGCCCGGCAGGGCACGCGTGCCGGACCGTACGCGCGGCCATCCACTCTTCCCGGGAGAAGCGCAGCTCGTATGCCCACGCGCCATGACATTCGTAATGTTGCCATCGTCGCCCACGTCGACCACGGCAAGACCACGCTGGTCGACGCCATGCTCAAGCAGGCCGGCTCCTTCGCCGCGCATGCGGCAGAGTCCCTCGACGACCGCATGATGGACTCGAACGACCTGGAGCGTGAGAAGGGCATCACGATCCTGGCCAAGAACACGGCCGTCAAGTACCACCCCAAGGATGGCGGCGACGTCATCACGATCAACATCATCGACACCCCCGGCCACGCCGACTTCGGTGGTGAGGTCGAGCGCGGCCTGTCGATGGTGGACGCGGTCGTCCTTCTCGTGGACGCCTCCGAGGGCCCGCTGCCGCAGACCCGCTTCGTGCTCCGCAAGGCCCTCGCGGCCAAGATGCCGGTCATCCTGTGCATCAACAAGACGGACCGTCCGGACTCGCGCATCGCCGAGGTCGTCGACGAGACGTACGACCTGTTCCTGGACCTGGACGCGGACGAGGACCAGATCGAGTTCCCGATCGTCTACGCCTGTGCCCGTGACGGCGTCGCCTCGCTGACCAAGCCGGAGGACGGCACCGTCCCGGCCGACAGCGAGAACCTGGAGCCGTTCTTCTCCACGATCCTGGACACCGTTCCGGCTCCGGAGTACGACGAGGACGCGCCCCTCCAGGCCCACGTCACGAACCTCGACGCCGACAACTTCCTCGGCCGTATCGCGCTGTGCCGTGTCGAGCAGGGCGAGCTGAAGAAGGGCCAGACCGTCACGTGGATCAAGCGTGACGGCACGATGTCCAACGTCCGCATCACCGAGCTGATGATGACGGAGGCGCTCACCCGCAAGCCCGCCGAGAAGGCGGGCCCCGGTGACATCTGCGCCATCGCCGGTATCCCGGAGATCATGATCGGTGAGACCCTCGCCGACCCCGAGAACCCGATCGCGCTCCCGCTGATCACGGTCGACGAGCCCGCGATCTCCATGACCATCGGCACCAACACCTCGCCGCTCGTCGGCAAGGGCGGCAAGGGCCACAAGGTCACCGCCCGCCAGGTGAAGGACCGTCTGGACAAGGAGCTCATCGGTAACGTCTCGCTCCGTGTCCTGGACACCGAGCGTCCCGACGCCTGGGAGGTCCAGGGCCGTGGTGAGCTCGCGCTCGCCATCCTGGTCGAGCAGATGCGCCGCGAGGGCTTCGAGCTGACCGTCGGCAAGCCCGAAGTCGTCACCAAGCAGATCGACGGCAAGACGTACGAGCCGATCGAGCGCATGACGATCGACTCGCCCGAGGAGCACCTCGGCGCCATCACGCAGCTGATGGCGACCCGCAAGGGCCGCATGGAGACGATGACCAACCACGGCTCCGGCTGGATCCGCATGGAGTGGATCGTTCCGTCGCGCGGTCTCATCGGCTTCCGTACGGAGTTCCTGACCCAGACCCGCGGCACCGGCATCGCGCACTCGATCTTCGAGGGTCACGAGCCGTGGTTCGGCGACCTGCGCACCCGTCACAACGGCTCGCTCGTCGCGGACCGCTCGGGTTCGGTCACGCCGTTCGCGATGGTCAACCTCCAGGAGCGCGGTGTCATCTTCACCGAGGCCGGCACCGAGGTGTACGAGGGCATGATCGTCGGCGAGAACTCGCGCGCCGACGACATGGACGTGAACATCACCAAGGAGAAGAAGCTCACCAACATGCGTGCGGCTTCCGCGGACACGACGGAGAACGTCGTGCCCGCCCGCAAGCTCTCGCTGGAGCAGTCCCTGGAGTTCTGCCGCGACGACGAGTGCATCGAGGTGACCCCGGAGACCGTGCGTATCCGCAAGGTCGTCCTGGACGCCAAGCAGCGCGGCCGCAGCGCCTCGCGTGCCAAGCACGGCTAAGGCCGGAGCAAAACCCGGCTAAAACCCGGGTCCGGCGCAACTGCCGCCGAAGCACCGCGAATTCGGCACCCGAGGCCGGTTTCCGCCCCTCCCCACGGGAGAGGCGGGGGCCGGCCTTCGTGCGTGTGCGGGGTTTACCCCCTTGCGAGGGCCCTGAGGGGCACTACGCTGGCCCGGGCCCCGGGGGTGGCGGGTTTCCCTCCGTCGCGACTCTCCGCGCATCTACGCGCGTCCACGGAGCCGCCCCCGAAAGCGCCGCGAGCCGTCTCCGGCGCGGTCCGCCGCAACCGGTTTTCCCGGACCATCTGTCCGGAATACGGACACCGTTGACCGTTAGATGTGTAACACGTCCGTTTCGCAACCATCTATCTCGGATCGGTTTGTCCGGATTTTGGAAGTTGTACGCACCAGGTGTGATTGAACCGAGACCAAAAGAGTGTGGTCGGGCGGTACCTCATGGCTAATAGTTGACCGCGTATAGCTCGGGTCAATGGGTCACGCGCTGTGGGGAGCGCCGACTCACGAGCACACTGGGGTACTTCGATCTACGCGCCGTCAGGGGTGTCGGCGCGGCTTCATGTACCCCCTCTCGTAGTGAACAAGTGGACTCATGAGGAGGAACCCCATGCGTGGTGCCAAGAGCGCCAAGTGGGTCGCGATAGCGGGTGTCGTGGCGCTGACGGCAACGGCCTGCGGCGGCGGCAGCGACAGCGGCGGCAACAGCGGCAAGGTCGACCCCAAGGGGATCGTCAGTTACGCCAACGGTGAGCCGCAGAACGCCCTGCAGCCGTCCAACACCATGGAGGCGTACGGCAGCGTCGTCATCGACTCGCTCTTCACGGGCCTGGTCCACTACGACAAGCAGGGCAACATCACCTACGAGAACGCCGAGTCGGTCACCCCCGACAAGGACTCGAAGGTGTGGACCGTCAAGCTGAAGCCGGGCTGGAAGTTCCACAACGGTGAAGCCGTTACCGCCAAGTCGTACGTGGACGCCTGGAACTGGGCTGCCGACCCGGCCAACGGTCAGCAGAACAGTGCCTGGTACCGGGACATCGTCGGCTACGACAAGGTCCACCCCGAGAAGGGCAAGGCCAAGGCCAAGGCCATGGAGGGCCTGAAGGTCGTCGACGACAACACCTTCACCATCACGCTGAACTCGGGCATCCCGTACTACGCGTACAAGCTCGTCTACGCGCCCTTCTACCCGCTGCCCTCGGGCGCGCTGAAGGACCCGAAGGGGTACGGCGAGAAGCCGGTCGGCAACGGTCCGTACAAGTTCAAGAGCTGGGACCACAAGAAGTCGATCCAGGTCACCGCCTGGCCGCAGTACAAGGGCTCCAACAAGCCCAAGAACGGCGGCGTGAACTTCAAGGCGTACAACAAGGACACGGCCGCGTACGCCGACCTGAAGTCGGACAACGTCGACTCCATGCCGATCGTGCCGAACAGCGAGATCGCCAACTTCAAGCAGGACTTCGGCGACCGCGCCATCGAGCAGGACTTCTCGGCGATCAACACGGTCAACTTCGCCTTCTACACGAAGCAGTGGAAGGACGTCGACATCAAGGTCCTCCAGGGCCTGTCGATGGCGATCGACCGCGACACCATCGCCAAGACGGTGTTCAACGGCACCCGTGAGTCGGCCACCGGCTGGGTCGCCAAGGGCGTCAAGGGCTACCAGAACGACGCCTGTGGCGAGTTCTGCAAGTTCGACGCCAAGAAGGCCAAGCAGTCCATCAAGGACGGCGGCGGCGTTCCCGGCAACAAGATCCAGATCCAGTACAACGCCGACCAGCCGCACAAGGACTGGGTCGTCGCGGTCTGCAACTCGATCACCAACGCGACCGGCGTCAAGTGCGTCGGCGACCCGGTGACCGACTTCGCGGCGGACACGGAGATCCGTGACCAGAAGAAGGTCAAGTCGATGTACCGCTCCGGCTGGGTGCTCGACTACCCGTTCAACGGCAACTTCCTCGCCGACCTCTACGGCACGAACGTGGACGGCAACAAGGGCGGCTTCTCGGACAAGAAGTTCGACGAGCTGACCAAGAAGGCCGACGCCGCCAAGACGATCGACGAGTCCGCGAAGCTGTACGGCGAGGCGGAGAAGCAGCTCGTCAACACCTTCCCGGGCATCCCGCTCTGGTACAACAAGACGCTCTCCGCGTACTCGAACAACGTGAAGAAGATCGAGTTCGACCAGGCCGGCGACCCGATCCTCACCGAGGTCGAGGTCTTCGAGAAGTAGCAGTCGTCGGAGTTCCGCATCCGTGAAGCGACGCCCGGCGATCCCGGGCGTGGGTTAAAGGGCGGCACCGCAATGGTCGGAGGCCCCCCCCAGGGGGGCGACGTAGCGAGGCGACAGCTACCGATTATACCCGGAGT
>NZ_JBSGSG010000034.1:25138-84632 GCF_053606765.1 Streptomyces sp. NPDC055189 | reverse complement strand
CGCGCGTGCCGGGCCCCTTCCGCGTACTCAGCGGGCGCGCCGCGATGCCCGCACGCTCCACCGCCCCTCCGTGCGCGTCAGGCGCACCGGATGGTCGAAGCACTTGCTGATCTGATCGCCGGTCAGTACGTCGTCCACGGCGCCGGAGGCGAGCGCGCGCCCGTCGCGCAGCAGCAGGGCGTGCGTCGTACCGGCCGGGAGCTCCTCCAGATGGTGCGTCACCAGGACCGTGGCGAGCTCGGGGTGACTCTCGCGCAGGCTGTCCAGGAGACCTTCGCGGCCCGCGAGGTCGAGCCCGGTGGCCGGTTCACGGCAAGGCGCCGGGGTCTTCGTCATCGCGACGCAGCCGGTCGCGGACTGGCCCACGCGGCTGCGGCGCGCGGCGGTGACGGACGTGTACGAGGTGCGGATGCTGGTGGAGGTGCAGGCCGCGCGGCTCGCGGCACGGCGGCGCACCGACGAGGACATCACGGCGATGCGCGCCGCGCTCGAAGGCCGCAGGGCCGCGGCTTCCGCGGACGACGCCGCTTTCATCGACGCCGACATCGCCCTGCACGCGGCGGTCGTGGCGGCGGCCCGCAATCCCGTACTGACGGATCTCTTCGCGGAGTTCGCCCCCGTACTGCGGGAGGGCCTGATCAACCTCCTCGACCTGGTCGACGTGCGCGCGAAGGAGCCGAACCACGGCGACGCCGCTCACGCCGAGCTCGTACGGGCAGTCGAGGCGAAGGACGCGGAAGAGGCGGCGCGCGTGGCGCAGGCCGAACTCCAGGACACCCTGGGCCAGTTGCTGGCCTGCGGCTAGGTTGCCGCCCCCTCTCCTTCGCCCCTGGCCGCTCCCGCCCCGTCGACCCCGTAGATCCTCGCCGACGCGTCCACGTGGGCGAGCCGCCGCATCGCGTTGAACACCGCCTCCCCCAGTACGGTGCCGATCACCACGCTCTCCACCAGGTCCTCGACCGCCACCCGCCGGCCCACGTAACCGAGGTCGGCGCGGGCGACCATTTCGGCGGCGTCTGCGTACTCGTCGAGCAGTTCCGTGAACGCCCCGTGCCCGACGCGCCCCATGGCGGCAAGGGCCCGTGACAGGTCGGTCGCGGCGGGGTTCGACTCGTGGGTGCGCCAGCCGCGGCGCGCGATCAGCTCGTCGACCGCCGTGTTCGCGGCCGCCGCCTCGGCGTCGTCGTCGGCGTCCGCCGCCGAACCCAGGCGGTCCGCGGCAGCGCCGAGCACCTTGTGCAGCGGGCGCTCGGGGTCGTCGACCGCGCCGAGCACCTCCGCGATGGCGGCCACCTTCAGGCCGCCCACGTCGAGCAGCGCGCGGATGAGACGCAGCCTGCGCTCGTGCGACTCGTCGTACTGCGCCTGGTTCGGGCTGCTCAACTCGCCCGGCGGCAGCAGCCCTTCACGGACGTAGTACTTGATCGTCGGCACCGGCACACCGGTCCTGCGGCTCAACTCGCCAATACGCACGGCCTGCCCACTTTCCTGTTCACGCTCTACTTCTGGGCGCGCTCACCGTTGGCGCCCACCTGCCCGCGCTCCCGCTC
Source organism: Streptomyces sp. NPDC055189 (assembly GCF_053606765.1). NCBI lineage: Bacteria > Bacillati > Actinomycetota > Actinomycetes > Kitasatosporales > Streptomycetaceae > Streptomyces > Streptomyces sp. NPDC055189. Next base: position 83,082 of record NZ_JBSGSG010000034.1, on the reverse strand, counting down.
GCCACTTTGCCACCGGCTGCGCCCCTTGCCCTCGTCGACCCCATCATAGATAGTGGCGCTATCGGATAGCGGCAAGCGCCACTATCCATTCATTGTCGTCCCATCAGGGGGATCCCCATGCCCGCATGGCACTTATGGCATCGGCCGCTCGTCCTCTTCTCCGCCTCCATGGCGGCCCTGGCCGTCGCCTCCGGCATCGGCCTCGTCGTGGACGACCGCGTCCTGACGGGCGCGCCGATCTGGTTCAAGCCCTTCAAGTTCTCGGTCTCGCTCGCCGCCTACGGACTCTCGCTGGCCTGGCTGCTGTCACTGCTCGAACGCCACCGGAGGGCGGGCTGGTGGGCGGGCACGGCCGTCGCCGCGACGAGCCTCGTCGAGATGGTGATCATCACCGGACAGGTGGTGCGGGGCAGACGCAGCCACTTCAACCGCGCGACCCCGTTCGACGACGCGCTGTTCAACGCGATGTCCGTCTCCATCGTCATCCTGTGGTTCGCCACCCTGCTCATCGCGATCCTGCTGCTGCGCGCCCGGATCGCCGACCGGGCTTCCGCCCTGGCCATGCGCTGCGGCATCGTCATCGCGCTCGCCGGGACCGCCACCGGGTTCCTGATGACCCAACCGGCTCCCGGTCAGCAGCGGGACACCTCACCGATCGTCGGCGCCCACAGCGTCGGCGTACCGGACGGCGGTCCGTCCATGCCGCTGACCGGCTGGTCGACGGTCGGCGGCGATCTGCGCATCCCGCACTTCGTCGGCATCCACGCACTGCAGTTCATCCCGCTGCTGCTCATGGCCCTCACGGCGCTCGCGGCCCGCCCCCGATTCGTACGACTGACCGACGGACGGGTGCGGACGCGGCTCGTACTCATCGCCTCGGGCGCGTACACGGCGGTCTTCGCCCTGGTCACCTGGCAGGCCCTGCGCGGCCAGCCGCTCATCCGTCCGGACGGCGCGACGCTGACGGCGGCGGGACTGGTCATCGGCGCCACGGCCGCCGCCGCGTACGGAGTCCTGCGCAGCCCAACTGACCGCATGGACAGCGCAGTTCAGATACCCCTCAGCGGCAAGGAAGACGACGACCACAAGGAGCTAGTGCCATGACCGGTTTCCTCTTCGAACTCTCCTTCTGGCTGGCCGCCCCGGTCTGGCTGCTCATGATCTTCGCGCCGGGGTGGCGGACGACCGCCCGCGTCGCCGCCTCGCCCCTCACCGTCGTACCGATCCTCGCCGTCTACACCGCGATGGCGCTGCCCGTCTTCCCCGAACTCTGGGCCGCCGTCAGCAGCCCGGACATCGACACGTTCCGCGATCTGCTCGTCCTCGCCAATGGGGCGGGGGCGATCTGGGCCCAGGTCATCGCCTGGGACCTGCTGATCGGACAGTGGATGTACCGCGAGGCGCGGCGCATCGGCATCCACGCGCTGGTGACGGGACCACTCCTGGTCCTGACGATCCTGCTCTCGCCCTTCGGGCTGCTGCTCTTCCTGCTGCTGCGGGCGGTGCGAAGCGGGCGCCCGAACCGTACTGCTCAGCCGCGCTCGTCAGCGGACTCACGCTCGCCGGCCGATTCGGGCTCCATGCCCTTCTGATCGACGACCGCACGCTCCAGGACCGCGTCGCTCCCGTAGAGAACCTCGGGGTTACCCGCCTTGCCCGGCTTGCCGCCCGGCTTGTGGTCCTTGGTCATGTAGCCGCGGGAACCGAGATACTCGAACGACTCCTTGTCGAAGATCCACTCACTGCGCGTCGCGTACGACGACTCGTCAAGGGTGATGCCGATTCCGTGGCGGCCCGCCGCGTCCACCGCGTCGGGCACCTCGGTCACCCCGGGAAGCTTGGCGGCGGCCTTGTAGAACGCGGCGGCGTTCTCCGGCGGCATGACCGTCGCACCGAGCAGGTCACCGATCTTGTCGAAGACGGCCTGCGCCTTCGTCTCGCGCTCGTCGGCCGGCTCCGTCTCGGCGTACAGCTTCTCCAGCAGGGCGTCAGGGTCGGTGGGCAGTGAGGCGAGCCAGTTGTACGTGGGCCGGTCGGGCCCCTCCGGGATGGCTCCCGAGTCATCGGAACCGTCGACGGCGGACGCCTCGATGGGCACGTCCTGGCCCGGCATCATCGCCCCCTTCCCGCTCTCACGGATCATGCCGATGTTCGTGACGGGGGCGGGGTCCTGCGACAACCACGTCTGCTGCTTGTACGGGGCGCCGAGCTTCACCGGCCCGTCCAACTCGCCCTCGTTGCCCTGGACCAAGCTGCGCGTGTAGACGAACTGACTCGCCTTCACCCGCGGGGTGTCGGCGTTCAGGGAGGCGTTCGCGATCCGGCCCAGGGTGACGGCCGCACCGGCGGTGGCACCCTTGCCCGCGCCCATGTCACGGACACCGTCGGCGTCGCCGGAGGGAAGCGCGGCGATCAGGACCCCGGCGGCCGCGAGAGCGGCGGTGGCCGGCATGAGCAATGCGGGGCGCAGCAGACGGCGCCGGGGCGATGCGGGGGCGGAAACTGGGACCTGCCGTGTCCGGCTCTGCTCCGTGTCGAGGTCGATCTGCTGCATCAGGACGTCCTTGTGGTGAAGGTGACGCCCCGGCGGAAGCTGCCATTCGTGTTCGTCCGACTCCGGCAGCAGGCGGGCCAGTTCGGCGGCCTCGGCCTCTCCCGGGGACGGGGTGGCGGCGTTCATCGGAATTCCTCCCGCAGGGGCAGGGCCGCGAACGCGGCCTTACTCTCTACCTCTCCGCGACCACGGAGCGGTTCCGTCACGTTCTTCACATCCTCCGAACCGGCCCCGCCAGCCCCGTCGGCGCCACTGGCGCCACTGGCCCCGCCGGTCCCGTCCTCACTGAGCTTCCGCAGCCGGGCGCGAGCCCGCGAGAGCCGCGATCGCACCGTGCCGACGGGAATGCCGAGCGCCTCGGCGGCCTGCGCGTAATCGAGCCCGGACCACACGCAGAGCACGAGCACTTCACGCTCCGGCCGACGCAGCCGCCGCAGGGCGCCGTGCACCGCCGCGAGCCGCCGCGCATCGTCCATCCGCCCCGCGGACTCCTCCGAGAAGTCCGCCACGTCGGGCGGGGGCGGCTGCCGGTGCAGAAAGGCGAGCCGTCTGCGCAGGCCGCGGTTGGCGTTCTGTGCCTTGTGCGTCGCGATGCCGAGCAGCCACGGCTTGAGCGAACCGCCGTCCGGTTCGAGCCGTTCACGGGTACGCCAGGCAGCCAGGAAGGTCTCGGACATGACTTCCTCGGCGGTCGACCAGTCGCCGGTCAGCCGAAGCGCATGGTTGTAGACCGCCCGCGCATACGCCTCGTACAACTCCCCGAACGCCTCGCGCTCACCTGCCCGGATACGTGCATGGATGCCATCTCCCAGTTCAGTAGGCCTCACACCACGTATCTCTCCGCACCCTCCGACGAGTTCCAGTGCCCCTCGTCACACCCATGGACGCCTCGGTGAAGGCACCCCGTACAGGAATACCTCACCCGTTCCGGAGGTTGGCTCCGTTACGACACTGGCGAACGAACCCCGGAAGGGCGACGAGTCATGAAGATCGGCATCATCGGCGCGGGCAACATCGGCGGCAACCTCACCCGGCGCCTCACCGCCCTCGGCCACGACGTCTCCGTGGCGAACTCCCGCGGCCCGCACACCCTCACAGCCCTCGCCGAAGAGACGGGCGCGACCCCGGTGAAGGTCGAGGAGGCCGCGCGCGACGCGCAGGTCGTCGTCGTGACGATCCCCCTGAAGGCCGTCCCGAACCTGCCTTCGGGCTTCCTCGACGGCGCGGCCGACGGCCTCGCGGTCATCGACACCGGCAACTACTACCCGCAGCAGCGTGACGGGAAGATCGCCGAGATCGAGGAGGGCGTGACCGAGAGCCGCTGGACCGAGCAGCAGATCGGCCACCCGGTGATCAAGGCCTTCAACGGCACCTACGCCCAGGACATCCTCGACAAGCCCCAGCCCAAGGGCACTCCCGGCCGCGTCGCGCTCCCAGTATCCGGCGACGACGAGGCCGCCAAGAAGGTCGTACGCGACCTCATCGACGAAATCGGCTTCGACACCGTCGACAACGGCGGCCAGGACAACTCCTGGCGCCAACAGCCGGGCACCCCGGTCTACGGCCTGGCGAAGGACACCGAGGCGATCACCAAGGCGCTGGCCGAAGCGTCCTCGGAGCGTACGGCGGAGTGGCGCGCCTGAGATCGTGAGCGCGGGCCGCGCTCGGGACTGCTAAGGCTTGGCCCAGTCCCGCAGCGCGTCCTCGCTCTCGAAGTCCGCGACGTTCTTGTCCAGCGGCGTGGACGTGTACTGGTGGATCCGCCACTTCGCCTGTATCCGCGGTTTGCCCGCCGAGACGTAGTCGGCGATCCAGAGGCCGTCACCGGCGTACGACGTGGTGTCGTGGTTGAGCCAGAAATCGCGGTTCGTGTACAAGATCGTCCGGTGGTTCGGGCGGAGGCGTTTTACCTCCTTGATGAAGCGGTCCTTTTCCGCGTTGCTCGCGCGTGTGTGCTCACCCGTCCACTCCCAGTCCACCGCCAGCAAGTCCCCCGCTTTCTCGGGGGCCTTGCTGACGAAATACTCCGCCTGGGCCTTGATGTTCCCCGGCCACAGGAAGTGGTAGAAGCCGACCACGCAGCCGCCGTCCCGTGCCCGCTTCACCTGGGCGGTCAGTCTTGGGTTGACGTACGAACGGCCCTCTGTCGCCTTGATGATGACGAAAGATATGCCGTCCGTGTCGAAGCTGGACTGGTACGAGCTGACGTCGATGCCTTTGAGCACGGGCGGCCTCCTGGGCGGCAGAGCAGTGGGGGGAGGGAGTGCGGGTGGATCTACCCCTTTGGTGCCCGGTGGCCGTGGTGGTCAACCGTTGTATTACTCAGCGAAAAATACCGGTGTGTCCGAGCGAGTAGCGCCCCGGCTGCGGGTAGACCGCCAGGCCGTGCGGGCCGCCGCCGACGGGGATGCGGGCCGTCTGGACTCCGGTGCGGGTGTCGATGGCGTACACCTCGGAGTCGTAACGGCCGGACAGCCAGAGGGTGTTGCCGTCCGCCGACACTCCGCCCATGTCGGGGCTGCCGCCCCGGGGGAGCTTCCACTTCTTGGTGAGTCTGTTCTTGGGGAAGTCGAAGACGGAGATGGTGCCCTCGCCGCGGTTGGACACGTACATCTCGCGTGAGTCCCGGCTGACGTAGAGGCCGTGGGTGCCCTTGCCGGTGTGCAGGAGCTTCGGCTTGTCGAACTTGTCGCCGCTCAGGACCCACATGCCGTCGGCCATCATGTCGGCGACGTAGAAGGTCTTGCCGTCGGGCGAGATCTTCACGTCCTGCGGCATCGCGCCCTTGAAGGGCAGTTTCTGCTGGCCGATGACCTTCATCTTCTCCGTGTCGACCTTCAGCAGCTCCCCCGAGAACTCGCAGGAGACGATGAAGTAGCGACCGTCCGCCGAGAAGTCGGCGTGGTTGACGCCGTAGCAGCTGACCGGTTCGGTCTTGACCTCCTTCATGGTGTGCGGGTCGCGGAAGACGAGTTCGCGGTCCATCGAGGCCATCACGATCGCGTACTTGCCGTTGGGCGTGAAGTAGAGGTTGTACGGGTCGTGGACGGGGACCGGCTTGCCCGCCTTGCCGGTCTTCGGGTCGATGGGCGTGAGGGAGTGGCCGCGGTTGTTGTTGACCCAGAGCGTCTTCATGTCCCAGGAGGGGACGACGTGCTGGGGCTGGATCCCGACGTCGATCGTGTCGATCACTTCGTACGTCTTGGGGTCGATGACCGAGACGGTGTTGGTGTTGGTGTTGGGGACGTAGATCCGGGAGGGGAAGTCCTTGACCACCGGCGAAAGCTTGCCGGGCCGGTCGGCGGCGTAGACGTCCTCGGGGTCCAGGACGGGCGGCATGCCGGGCAGGCCGGGCTCCGCCTTGGTCTTGGCGGGTTTCTGGATGCCCTTGGTGCCGAGCGCTTCGTTCTCGCGAGTGTCACTGTCGCCGCTCCCGCAGCCGGCGAGCGCGGCGGCGATTACCGCGCCGACGGCGATGACCGCTCCGGTGCGCCGGGTGAGATTCAGGTGCAGGGTCATCAGGTCAGCAGCTCCGTGGTCGTCACCGCGCGCAGGCCGCGGCGGTCAAGGTCTTCCAGGACGGCGGGGAGCGCGGCGACCGTGTCCGCGTACCCGAAGTGCAGGCTCACGACGGAGCCGGGGCGCACTTCCGAGGCGATCTTGCGGGCGACGGCCGGGGCGCCGGGCGAGGTGAAGTCGAGGGAGTCGACGTCGTACGAGAGGACGTGGGGGTAGCCCGCGCGGCGCGCGAGGCGGGCGACGAGCGGGGTGGCGGTCTCGGCGCGCGAGGGGCGGAACCAGGTGCCGATGGAGCCGGTGAGGCGGCGCAGTCGGTCGGCACAGCCGGTGATCTCCGCGTAGGCGTCGGCCTCGGGCATGTCGTTGATCGTGATGTGGTGGTGGGTGTGGTTGCCGAGGTCGTGGCCGCCGTCGAGGATGCGGCGGGCGAGTCCGGGGTGTGCGTCGAGCCAGCTGCCGACGGCGAGGACGGTGATCTTGGCGCCGGCGTTCTCGGCGGTGGAGAGCAGGGATCGCGCGGTGGCCGGATCGCCCTGGCCGTGGAAGGTGAGGGCGACCCGGGGGCGGTCGCGGGGGCCGTGCGCGATCTGGTCGGGGAGGCCGGGGAAGCGTCCGGGCGCCGGGGCGGCGGCACGGTGGGCCTTGCGTGGTGGGGCGGGGCGGTCGCGCGCGGGGTCCGGGCCGGTGGTGGCGCACCCGGCGAGCGCGCCGGCGACGGCCAGTCCGGCGCCCGCGCGCAGGGCTCCGCGGCGGTCAGTCTCGATCACCCGGCCATTTAATGGGAAAAGAGAGCAAAAGCCGCCGATCGACCCGCGCACCGGGCTCACGGACCGAGGGTGCGAGGGTGGCCGGCCCTCACGGGACGCCTTGCGTACCCCTGGCACAGCCAGAACTTAACCAGCGTTTACCAGGCAGGTGTCCCAGCTCACCAAGGATTCACCTCTAAACTGTCATGGTTTGCACCCATACACCCCCTTACGGGCTTTTGGATCGTCGGCGCCCGTCTGCCATAGTCGGACTCACGACCCCCTTTGACCCGGGCCGAGTCGTCAACAGCGCCGCGGACCACACCCCTTTGTCCGTGGCGCTCCGCGAAGCCCCCGCAATGCCGCAACCGGCAACCGGGGGCTTTCGCGTATCAGCGATCAGTACGTCAGCGGTCCGCGACCCGCATCTCGAACCACGTCGTCTTGCCGCGCGGCAGCAGATCCACGCCCCACCGGTCGGAAAGCTTGTCGACGAGGAAGAGTCCGCGGCCACTGAGGTCGAGTTCGCTCACCGGCATCAGGCAGGGCAGCCCGCGCGAGGGGTCGCGCACCTCGATCCTGATCCAGCCGCGCCGCCGCATCATCCGCAGCCCGAAGACGCGGGCACCGGTGTGCCGGACGGCGTTGCCGACGAGTTCGGAGGTGAGCAGAACCGCGTCCTCGGTCAGCTTCGGGGAGAGTCCCCAGTGCCGGAGCACCACGACCTGGGCGAGCCGGCGCGCGATGGCGGCGGACTCCGGACGGGACGGCAACGGAACCTCCGCGTCCGTCGGATTGCCGAACAACTCCAGCGCCTTCAGCGCGTGTTCGTCCTCCACCGCCGGCGACCAGCGGGCCGCGGTCGCACTCCCGTGTCGCCGCGGCTGTTCGATACCCTCCAGCCCCGCCATGCCCCCATCATGGCCGCACAGAGCGCCTCCCGGGGTCGTTCCGTCGGAATAAGCCCCCCGGAACCATCCATTCCGGGGGGCCGTGTAGGCATATGCCAGTGGCAGTTAATACCCTCTAGCACCCCTGCTGACCTGCGATGACTACCCGCGCACGAGTGATCACTTACGGCCGCGAACAGGGCAGGCTTAAGGTTCTCTTAAGCCACGCATAATCCGCTCCTTCGGGGGACACTTTGGCTGACGCGCCCTCAACTGATTGCTTTGCAGCGGTATTTCAGAGGAACTTCGCCTTGCCCGGACCCTCCTCGACGAAGCTGCGCATGCCACGCTCCCGGTCCTCGGTGGCGAACAGACCGGCGAACCAGGTGCGCTCGATCGCGAGCCCGGTGTCGATGTCCGTCTCCAGGCCCGCGTCCACGGCCTCCTTGGCGGCGCGCAGCGCGAGCGCGGGCCCCTGCGCGAGCCGCGCGGCCCACTGGTGCGCCTGCTCGTACACCTCGGCGGCGGGCACGACACGGTCCACCAGGCCGATGGTGAGCGCCTCATCGGCCTTGACCATGCGGCCGGTGAAGATGAGGTCCTTGGCCTTGGACGGGCCGACCAGACGCGACAGGCGCTGGGTGCCGCCCGCGCCGGGGATCAGGCCGAGCAGGATCTCGGGCTGGCCGAGCTTGGCGTTGTCGGCGGCGATGCGGAAGTCGGCGCAGAGCGCAAGCTCGCAGCCGCCGCCGAGCGCGTAGCCGGTGACGGCGGCGACGACGGGCTTGGGGATGCGGGCGACCGCGGTGAAGGAGTCCTGGAGGGCGCGGGACCGTACGACCATCGCCGCGTGGTCCATCGCCTGCATTTCCTTGATGTCCGCGCCCGCCGCGAACACCTTCTCGCCGCCGTAGATGATCACGGCGCGGACGTCGTCGCGCCGGGTCGCCTCTTCGGCCAGCTCCTTGAGCCGGTCCTGGAGGGCGATGTCGAGCGCGTTCATCGGGGGGCGGTCGAGGCGGATCGTGCCGACGCCCTCGGCGACTTCGAGATGCACAGATGTCATGCGGGGCACGTTAGCCGTGCCCCGCATGACGGGGACATGCGGCCGGGGTGTGATCCCGGCGGTATGACCTAGGCCTTCCACTTCTCCCAGGACATGTTCCAGCCGTTGTAGCCGTTCTCGGGCTGGATCGTCTTGTCCGCGGAGTTCTTCACGACCACGAGGTCCCCGACGAGGGAGTTCTCGAAGAACCAGCCGGCGGGGGTCTTCTTGCTGTAGCCGCCGCGCACGTCGCTCAGGCCTATGCAGCCATGGCTGGCGTTCGTGTTGCCGAAGGCGCCGCCCGACCAGTAGTTGCCGTGGATGAACGTGCCCGACGTGGACAGGCGCATGGCGTTCGGCACGTCCTTGATGTCGTACTCGCCGCCGAAGCCGACGGTCTCGCCGTTCATGCGCGTGACCTTGAGCTTCTCGCTGATGACCATCTGGCCGTTGTACGTCGTCGTGCCGGGGGCGCCCGCGGTGATCGGGATCTTCTTGATCTGCTTGCCGTCCCGGACGACCTTCATCTGGTGCTTCTTGGCGTCGACGGTGGAGACCTGGCTGCGGCCGATCTCGAACTTCAGGGTCTTGGCCTGCTCGCCGTAGACCCCGGGCCGGCCCTCGACACCGTCGAGGTTGAGCTTGACGGTGACCTTCGTGCCCGCCTTCCAGTACTTCTCGGGGCGGAAGTCGATGCGGTCGTTGCCGAACCAGTGCGGCTCGACGTCGACGGCGGGCTCGGTCTTGACCTCGATGGCCTTCTCGACGGCCTCCGGGTCGGTGATGCCCCGCGTGAAGTGGACCGAGAACGGCATTCCGACGCCGACCTTCGAGCCGTCCTCCGGCGTGAACTGGCCGATGAAGGTGTTCTTCGGCGTCAGCGTCGTGAACGTGGTGTCCTTGGCGGACTCACGTCCCTCGGAGTCCTCGGCTATCGCGTGGACCTTGTACTTCGTGGAGGCCGCCAGGTGGTGCGCGGGCGTCCAGCTGCCGCCGCCCGAGGCGATCTTGCCCGGCACCGGATTGCCCTTGCTGTCCTTGACCTCGACCTTGGACAGCTTGCCCTTGTCGGCGGCTATCTTCAGCGCCCCGCTGGTGGCCACCGAGTCGGCGCCGTCCTTGGGGGCTATGTTCACCACCGCGGTCGACGGCGCGTTCTTGTCGGCCTTGTCCTTGCCGTCGCCGCCCGAGTCCGAGCCGCCTCCCCCGCCGCATGCCGTGACCAACAGCAGCGTCACACCCGATGCCACCGCAAAGAGGCCCTTGGTGCCCCGTCGCCGCGCGCGCCCCCGCGCACCAACCGACGTCCCCGATATCGGTCGCCCGTTCAAGATGTGTCTCCCCTCGCACGGCCTGGTCAGGCCCGCACCCCAGTGCATCAGCGCGCACAGACACGCGCCGTGGCTAGATAACCACACGCCATTGACCGATGACTCCTCGCCAATGTCACTGTTCAGTCCCAACTGCGCATGGGGTGCGGGCACTGCCTCAGCGCGGGTCCGTGGGGCCCGCTCACGGCTTGCTGCCGGGCGGTGCCGTCCACTCCTTCCACTCCATGTTCCAGCCGCCGAGCCCGTTGTCAGGAGCGACTTTCTTGTCATCGCTGTTGACAACTTCCACCACATCGCCAATCAGAGTGCGGTCGAAGAACCACCCCGCCGGGGTCTCTGAGCTGCCGCCCTTCACGTCGCGCAGGCCCACGCAGCCGTGGCTGACATTTGTGTTGCCAGGGGCGTTCGGCGCCCAGTAGTTGCCGTGCAGGAAGGTGCCGGACGTCGTCAGGCGCATCGCGTGCGGGACGTCGGGGATGTTGTACTCCCCGCCGAAGCCGACGGTGCGGCTGTTCATCCGGGTCACCTCCAGCATCTCCGTCACCACCATTTTCCCGTTGTACGTGGTGGTCCGCGGGGCGCCCGCGGTGATCGGGACCGTGGAGAGGAGTTCGCCGTCGCGGCGTACCTCCATGGTCTTGTCTGCGGCGTCGACCAGGGAGGTCTGGCTGCGACCGACGGTGAACGAGAAGCTCTTGTCCTGCAGTCCGTAGACGCCGGGGGCGGCCTCGACGTCGCGCAGGCGCAGGCCGACGGTGACCTTGGTGCCGGGCTTCCAGTACTTCTCGGGGCGGAAGTCCAGGCGGGTGTCGCCGAACCAGTGGGGTCGTACGTCGACTTCGGGTTTCGCGGTGACGCTGATGGCCCGCTGGACGGCCTCGCGGTTCTCGACCTCCCGGTTGAACTCCAGGGAGACGATCATGCCGGTGCCGACCGTGGCGCGGTTCTCCGGTCCCACGTACGCGGTGAACCGCTCGTCGGGGACGTACGTCGTGAACGTCGTGTGCCGGGCCGAGCGGCGGCCGTGGCCGTCGAGGGCGACGGCGTCCACCGCGTACTTCGCGCCGAGCGCCAGCGGGCCCTGGTCCAGCGGCTTCCAGGTCATGCCGTCCTCTTCGATGCGGCCCGGCACCGGAGCCTCCTGTGCGTCCTGCACGCGGACGACCTTCACCGATTCGAGGCGTCCGTCCGGCACCTCGACCTGGAGCCGTTCGTCGCCCTTGACCGCCTTGCTGCCGTCGTCGGGCGTCACCCGGATGGCGTCGTCGGGCGAGCGCGGCTTGCCCACGATCCGGTCGATGCCGCCGCTGTCGGCGGTGCATCCGGCGGCTCCGGCGAGCAGTCCTGCCCATGTCATTACGGCGGCCAGCGCGGCCCCTGCGCGCCGTGCGCGCCTCGCAACCTGTCTCACGCCCGTCCCAACGACCGTCCCCCTCCTGGGGAAACGTGAGTGCGACGCACCCGCTGGGCAGAACAGTGGGGAGGACGGCACGGGCTCTCGGGTCCACGCGCGTCGTCCGGTCTGGTACGCCCCTGCCGCCGGGACGCGGCAGGGGTCGAGCCGCAGGAGGCGGATGAGTGTCCAGCGCAGCCGAACAGGAAGCACTCCGGGGTGGGCGGCGCGGGGCGGGCGCGGCCTCCGTGAACGGTGAGGCGGCCGCCGTGAACGGGACGTCGACGGCTTCGCGCGCCGAGTCGGGGGCCGTGTCGGGCGTACGCGCCCTGCCCGTGTGGCCGGGGGCGCCGACGCCGCTCGGCGCGCGGTTCAGAGTGGGGCCCGACGGCGTCGCGGGCACCAACTTCGCGCTGTGGGCGGGGGGTGCGGAGGCCGTCGAGCTCTGTCTGTTCGACGCCGATGACGTCGAGACGCGCTCGCCGCTGACGGAGCTGACGCACGAGATCTGGCACGGCTTCGTGCCGGGCGTCCTGCCCGGCCAGCGTTACGGCTACCGCGTGCACGGCCGCTGGGACCCGTGGACGGGCGCGCGCTGGAACCCGGCGAAGCTGCTCCTCGATCCTTACGCGCGTGCGGTGGACGGCGACTTCGCCACGTACGGCCTGCCGCCCGAGGTGTACGGACACGTGCGGGACTGGCCCCAGCAGCAGGTGGCCGACACGGTGCGGGACGACCGGGACTCCGCCGCGTACGTCCCCAAAGGCGTGGTCGTGCACGACGACGCGCCGGACGACGAGTGGGCGGACGACCGGCGCCCGAAGACGCCGTGGGCGGACTCGGTCATCTACGAGGTGCACGTACGCGGCTTCACGAAGCTGCATCCGGGGATTCCGGAGGAGCTGAGGGGTACGTACGCGGGTCTCGCGCATCCGGCGGCGATCGACCATCTCGTACGCCTCGGCGTGACGGCGGTGGAGCTGCTTCCGGTGCACCAGTTCGCGCACGAGGACCATCTTCTGCGGAGAGGCCTGCGGAACTACTGGGGCTACAACTCGATCGGCTACTTCGCTCCCCACGCGGCGTACGCGGCATCGGGGACGAGGGGCCAGCAGGTCGGCGAGTTCAAGCGGATGGTGCGGGCGCTGCACGAGGCCGGGATCGAGGTGATCCTGGACGTGGTCTACAACCACACCGCGGAGGCGGGCGAACTGGGCCCGATGTTCTCGCTCAAGGGCATCGACAACCGCGGCTACTACCGGCTTCAGCCCTCCGACGCGCGGCGGTACGCGGACTACACGGGCTGCGGGAACACGCTCCAGGTGGTGCAGCCGCACGTACTGCGCCTGATAACGGACTCCCTGCGCTACTGGGTGACCGAGATGGGCGTGGACGGCTTCCGCTTCGATCTCGCGGCGGCGCTCGCACGTTCGTTCCACGACGTCGACATGCTCTCCCCCTTCCTCGCGGTGATCGCGCAGGACCCGGTGCTGCGGCGCGTGAAGCTGATCGCCGAGCCGTGGGACGTGGGCTCCGGCGGCTATCAGGTGGGGGCATTCCCTCCCCTGTGGACGGAATGGAACGACCACTACCGCGACGCGGTACGGGACTTCTGGCGGGGCGCGCTGCCCGATGTGCGGGATCTGGGCTACCGGCTCTCCGGGTCGAGCGACCTGTACGCGTGGGGCGGGCGGCGGCCGTACGCGTCGGTGAACTTCGTGACGGCGCACGACGGGTTCACGCTGCGGGACCTGGTGAGTTACGAGCGCAAGCACAACGAGGCCAACGGCGAGGGGAACAGGGACGGCTCGAACGACAACCGCTCCTGGAACTGCGGCACGGAGGGCGAGAGTGCCGACGAGCGGGTCACGGAGCTGCGGCGGCGGCAGCTGCGCAATCTCCTGACGACACTGCTGCTCTCGACGGGGGTGCCGATGCTCGTCGCGGGCGACGAGATGGGGCGCACGCAAGGGGGCAGCAACAACGCGTACTGCCAGGACAACGAGGTCAGCTGGGTGGACTGGGGGCTCCTGGAGGAGCCGGGTTGGGCGGCGCTGTGTGATCTGACGTCCCGCTTGATCGCCCTTCGGCACGAGCATCCCGTGCTGCGGCGGCGGGCGTTCTTCTCCGGCCGTGCGCATTCGACGAACGGTGACGGTCTTCGGGATCTGGCGTGGTTCACGGCGCGGGGGACGGAGATGACGGAGGGCGACTGGTACGCGCCGGCCGCGACGCTCGGCATGTATCTGTCGGGGCGTGACATTCCCGGCCGTGACGCGCGGGGTGCGCCGGTGGTCGACGACAGCTTCCTCGCGATCCTGCACGCGGCGGACCGTGCGGCGAGTTTCGTGCTGCCGGGGGCGCCCTGGGCCAGGGCGTACGAGGTGGTGGTGGACACGTCCCTGGAGGAGCAGGGGGTCGCGCCCGGCACCGTGCTGGATGCCGATTCGGCGGTCGTGATGGCCGCGCGGTCGGTGCTGCTCCTCCGGGTGCGGGAGGAGGTGGCGGGCAGGGGTGCCTGACGGCGTCCGGCTGCCGTCGGCATTGGTCCGTACCTGCCCATTGCCGACGTTCGGGCCACGGGCCAAGCTCGGCCCATGGACCTGGAGCTGCGGCACCTCAAGACGATCCGGGCGATCGCCGACGCGGGCAGCCTGACCAAGGCCGCCACCGCGCTGGGGCTCGCGCAGCCCGCTCTGAGCGCACAGTTGAAGCGGATCGAGCGCGCCTTGGGCGGCGAGCTCTTCGAGCGGGGGCGGCACGGGGTGCGGGCCACCGCGCTCGGGGAGTTCGTCCTTGCCCGCGCGCGTGTCGTGCTGCCCGCGGTCAGCGGACTGCGGGAGGAGGCGCTGCGGTTCGGGCGGGAGTGGGCGGACGGTGCGGGGTTCCGGCTCGGCGCGACCCACGGGCCGCTGCTCGGGGGCCTGGTGGACCGCCTTGCCGCCGCGCATCCCGGGGCCAGGGTCACCACCCACACGTCCTGGTCGGAGCGGGAGATCGCGTCCCGTACGGCCGACGGGCGGCTCGACTTCGCCCTTGTGGGGACGTGCGGGGCGAGTGCGCCGCCGGAGAGCGAGCTGCTCGTGTGGCGTGAGGTCGCCCGTGACCCGGTGTTCGTCATGCTGCCCACCGATCATGCGCTGGCCGCCTGCCCCGAGATCGATCTGGCCCGGCTCGCGGACGAGGCGTGGACGGATGTGCCGGGCGACGGCTGCTTCGCGGACTGCTTCACCGCGGCGTGCGCCCGGGCGGGATTCACGCCTTCCTCCGTGTACGAGACGGACGTCGCGTCCTGCGTTCATCTGGTCCAGGTGGGACGGGCGGTGGGGCTCTGCAGGGCGACGTTCCCGCCGACGCCGGGCCTGGTGACGAGGCCGCTCTCCGGGGCGCCGCTGTACTGGCGGCATCTGCTCGGCTGGCACCCGCAGGCCCCGGCCCACGACTTGGCGCCCACGGTCTTCGCCCAGGCCCGCGCGGCACACGCGGAGGCGGCGGCCCGCAGCGAGAGCTACACGGCGTGGCTGGCGGTCTCTTCTCCGCGCCTTCCATAACGCCGGGGACGGGGGTCGGATGACAGCTATTGGGGAGCTGTTGAGGCTTCTACGTTGTGGGCGATCCGCTTGCCCCTCGCAACCGAGGAGATGCCCCCATGCCCCCCATCCATCACAGACGCGCCGCCGCGGCGTGTGCCGCGCTGGCCGCGGCCGGTGCCCTGGTCCTCGCGGGGCTGCCCGGCACCGCGAACGCCCGGGCCGGTTCTGCCCCCTTGCCCTCCCCCGCCGAGACCGCCGGCGTCGACAGGACTTCGCCCGAGGTCCTGAAGGCCATGCAGCGGGACCTCGGCCTCACGTCGGCGCAGGCCGAGGCCCGTCTGGTCAACGAGGCCGACGCCGGCGCCGTCGCGGGAGCCCTCCAGAACACCCTGGGCCGTGATTTCGCGGGCGCCTGGGTGCGGGGCGCCACGTCGGCGGGGCTGACCGTGGCCACCACCGATGCCTCGGACGTGCCCGCGATCGAGGCGCGGGGCGCGCGGGCCGAGGTCGTTCGGCACTCGGTCGCGCAACTCGACGCGGCCAAGGCTCGGTTGGACCGTGCCGCCGAGAAGACGGTCACGCGCGACGCACCGGTCTGGTACGTCGACGTACGGTCCAACGCCGTCGTGGTGCGGGCCGTGCACGCCTCCGCCGCGAAGTCCCTCGTGTCCGCCGCGGGGGTCCGGTCCTCCCTCGTACAGATCGAGCGGACCGCGGAACGGCCGCGTCCGCTGTACGACCTCGTGGGCGGCGAGGCGTACTACATGGGCGGCCGGTGTTCCATCGGCTTCCCCGTCACCAAGGGCACCCAGCAGGGCTTCGCCACGGCGGGTCACTGCGGGCGCGCGGGCACCGCGACCAGCGGCTACAACCAGGTGGCACAGGGCACGTTCCAGGCGTCGGTCTTCCCCGGCAGGGACATGGCCTGGGTCGCCACCAACTCCCAGTGGACCGCCACCCCGTACGTGAAGGGCCAGGGCGGGCAGAAGGTCGGCGTCGGGGGCTCCACGCAGTCCCCGGTGGGTGCGTCGATCTGCCGTTCCGGCTCCACTACGGGGTGGCACTGCGGCACGATCCAGCAGCACAACACCAGCGTCACCTACCCCGAGGGCACCATCAGCGGCGTGACGCGTACGACGGTCTGCGCGGAGCCCGGCGACTCGGGCGGCTCCTTCATATCCGGGAGCCAGGCGCAGGGCGTCACTTCGGGCGGGTCGGGCAACTGTTCCGGCGGCGGGACGACGTTCCATCAGCCGATCAATCCGCTGCTGCAGCAGTATGGCTTGACGCTGAAGACCACCGGGGGTGGCGACCCCGGTCCCGGTGAGCCCGAGCCTGGTGGCACGTGGGCCGCAGGCAAGGTGTACGCCCCCGGTGACTCCGTCACCTATGGCGGCGTCACTTACCGCTGCCTGCAGGGGCATCAGGCTCAGCCTGGCTGGGAGCCGCCCAATACGCCCGCCTTGTGGCAGACCGCCTAGTCGCTCGTAGGTTTGGCTGCGGGTTGTCCGTGGCTGGTCGCGCCCACGCGGCGGAGCCGCACATGTCACAGCCCCGCGCCCCTTACAGGGCGCCCCTTCGGGCCCGGGCGGCGTCAGCTGAGGATGCCTCTGCTGTATGCCGTGGCCACCGCCGCTGCACGGTCCTTGACTCCCAGCTTGCCGTAGATGTGGGTGAGGTGTGTCTTGACCGTGGCCTCGCTGATGAAGAGTTCCGCGGCGATCGCACGGTTCGACGTGCCCTTGGCGACGAGCGCGAGCACCTCCCGTTCCCGGGTGCTCAGCGGTTCGTTGCCGGGGGCACGTACGCGTGAGACGAGCCGGGACGCGACGGCGGGCGAGAGGACCGTGCGGCCCTGCGCCGCCGCGCGGACCGCGGTGAACAGGTCGTCGCGGGGCGCGTCCTTGAGGAGGTAGCCGGTCGCGCCCGCCTCGATCGCGGGCAGCGTGTCGGAGTCCGTGTCGTACGTGGTGAGGACGAGGACCCTGGCGCGGGCGCCACGGCGGCTCAGTTCTGCGATCGCGTCGACGCCGCCCCCGCCCGGCATGCGCAGGTCCATCAGGACGACGTCCGGGTCCAGGCGCTCCACCAGGGCGACGGCCTCGACGCCGTCCGCCGCCTCGCCGAGCACCTCGAAGCAGGGGTCGGAGAGGAACATGCCGCGCAGACCGTCCCGTACGACGGGATGGTCGTCGACGATGAGCAGAGTGATCAGGTCAGCCATGGCGGACCAACGGTACGCGAGCCGAGAGCGCGGTGCCGTGCCCCGGTTCCGATTCGACGGTGAAGGAGCCCGCGATGCGTTCGGCGCGGGCCCGCATGCCGTCGAGGCCGAAGCCGCCGGAGCCGCTGCGCTGCACCAGGGCCAGCGGGTCGAAGCCGCGGCCGTCGTCGCGTACGTCCAGGGCGACCTCGTCCCGCATGTAGGAGAGGGTGACGCCCAGGCGGGCGGCGTCCGCGTGCCGGGCGGCGTTGGACAGGGCCTCCTGGACGATGCGCAGGAGGGTCGCCTCGATCTCTTCATGGAGCGGCTCGGCGGGGCCGGTGACCGTGAAGTCGGCGCGGACACCGGTGCGTTCGGCCCACTCCGTGACGGTCTTCTTGAGCGCTTCGGGGAGCGCGTCGTGCTCCAGGGCCGTCGGGGAGAGGTTGTGCACGGAGCGGCGGGCCTCGCCCAGGCTGTGCCGGGCGAGGGCGGCGGCGCGGTCCAGGTGTTCGCGGGCCAGCTTCTCGTCGCGCGCGTTCGTGACGACCTGGAGCTGGGCGATGATGCCGGTCAGGCCCTGCGCGATGGTGTCGTGGATCTCGGCGGCGAGCCGCCGCCGCTCGTCGGCGACGCCCGCTTCCCGCGCCTGGACGAGGAGTTGGGCGTGCAGGGCGGCGTTCTCGTCCATGGCCTGCTGGAGGGCGGTGTTGGTGCGTTCCAGTTCGACGATGGTGGTCGCCGCGTCGCGGGCGCGCTGTTCCTCCTGCTCCGCGAGGTGGGCGAAGACGGCGAGCAGCGCGATGTTCACCGCGAGCAGCCCGCCGAAGACGGTCCAGCCGAGTTCCTCGCCGGGCGGGAGCCCGCCCGACTGGGAGCCCGCCATGATGATCGCGGTGGCGAAGAGGCCGGGCTTGACCAGGCGTGGCGGCAGCAGCCGCTCGGCGCCGAAGTAGCCGACGACCGCGTAGAACGCGAAGAACGGGTTGATCCAGGTGAGGACGAAGGCGATCGCCCAGCGCACGGCGTAGTAGAGGGTCCCCGCGGGCGAGGGCCCGGGCCGGGAGCCGGCAGCGGCGCCCCACCACGCCTGGAGGGCGAGCGCGGCGGCGACCAGGGCCCCGGACACGTACCAGTCGCCGGGCCCCATGCCGACGACGCCGCTCGTGGCGACCGACATGAGGACGCCGAACCCGAGCAGGGTGTAGGGACCCCAGCGGTAGAACGTGCCCCAGCGCTGTTCGATCATCTGCGTGGCGTCCGCCGTACTCATGCTCACGTTTCCAGTGTCGGTCACCTGCCGGGCCGCCCGTGCGTCATTCCCAGCGGAACCAGCGCGCGGCCCCCGCCGAGAGGGCGACCGCCCACAGGACGAGCACGCCGAGGTGGGAGAAGGCGGGCCAGTCGCCGCCCGCCGCCTCGCCCAGGGCCTGCGCGGCGGCGCCGAGCGGGGTGAGCTCCACGATGTGGGCGAGCGCGTCCGGCATCGCCTGCACCGGCAGCCAGACCCCGGCGCTGAACATCGTCGGGAAGAAGACGGCGGAGCCGATCGCGGTCGCGGCCTTCGTGGTGCGTGCGAGGGCCGAGACCAGGGCGCCGAGGGCGAGCCCGCAGGCGATCGCGAGGAGCAGCGCGAGGGCGTAGCCGAAGGCCTGGCGCGGCAGTGCCACGTCGAAGACCAGGCGGCCCACGGTCAGGGAGAGCAGGGACGAGACGAGCGCGGCGGCTCCGTGGATGCCCATCTGCGCGCCGAGCACGGCGGAGGGGCGGACCGGTGTGGCCGACATGCGGCGCAGGATGCCGCGTTCGCGGTAGCCGGTGATCAGCGGCGGCATGGCCTGGAGGCCCGCCATGATCAGGGAGAGCAGGACGGTCACGGGGACGTACGCGTCGACGAGGCGGATGCCGCCCAGCGAGGCGTCGGTCTCCCGGAAGGACGGGATGGAGCCGAGGACCGCCAGGAGGACCGTGGGGAACACCATGATCCAGAAGAGGGCGCCCGGCTCGCGGCGGAAGATCCGGAGCTCGGCCTTGAACACCGCGGCCGATGCCTTGTTCTTCGCGGGGGCGGTGGGGTGCGGTGCGGTGATGGCGGCGCTCATGCCGTGGCTCCCGTCAGGTCGAGGAAGGCGTCGTCCAGCGTGGCGTCGGAGACCCGGAGTTGGTGGGCGGTGATGTGGTGCCGGGCGAGCAGCGTGATGGCGGCGTCGACGGTCTCGTCGGTGCCGTTGAGGGTGTAGCGGCCGTCGCGGTGGTCGACGGAGGTGACCGCGGGCAGGGCCGCGAGGGCGTGCTCGTCCAGCGGTGCGGACGGCGTGAAGGACATGACGGTGGAGTTCGCGGCCCGGCTGATCAGGCCCGCCGGTGTGTCGAGTGCGGCGATGCGGCCCTTGTCGATCACCGCGATGCGGTCGCAGAGGCGCTGGGCCTCCTCCATGAAGTGGGTGACGAGGAGGACGGTGACGCCGCTGTCGCGTACGTCCTCGATGAGCTGCCAGGTGTCGCGGCGGGCGCGCGGGTCAAGGCCGGTGGTCAGCTCGTCGAGCACGACGACCCTCGGGTTGCCGATCAGGGCGAGCGCGATGAACAGGCGCTGCTTCTGGCCTCCGGAGAGCTTGCCGAAGCGGCTGTCCAGCTTGTCGGTCAGGCGCAGGCGTTCGGCGAGGGGGCGCCAGTCGGCGGGGTTCGGGTAGAACGCGGCGTACAGCTCGAGGGCCTCGCGCACGGTGAGCTTCGGCTGGAGCTCGCTCTCCTGGAGCTGGGCGCCGAGGATGCGGGTGACCTCGTCGTGGTCGGCGACGGGGTCGAGCCCGGCGACGCGGATGGTGCCGGTGTCGGGGACGCGCAGGCCCTCGACGCATTCCACGGTGGTGGTCTTGCCGGCGCCGTTGGGTCCGAGGACGCCGAAGATCTCGCCCTCCTCGACGGTGAAGGAGACACCGTCGACGACGGTCCGTCCGCCGTAGGCCTTGCGCAGGTCCCGCACTTCGATGATGGGCATGGTTCGAGCCTCGCCGGTGGGCGGGGGTCCGGGCATCGCCCATCGCGCTCGAAGCGGCATCAGCCGATCGGTTGATGGCGGGATACGACTTCGCCGGTGCGGTCTCGTCCCTGCGCCGCGTGGCCCGGTCGTAGGACCAGCGGACGAGCGGGGACGGGTCAAAACTCGGTGGGCTCTGTCAGTGGTCGTCCGTAGGCTCGCTCCTGATGCCGAAACCAGATGCACCGACCAAGGAACCTGCCGAAGGGCCCGCCGGGGGGCCTGCCCGGGAAGGGTCCGCGGCGCGGACGCTGCTCCGGCTGTGGCCGTACGTCCGTCCCGTGCGCACCCGCCTGTTCAGCGCTGCTTTCGTCGCCATCCTCGCTTCCTGTACGGGGCTCGTCTTCCCCCTCGTACTGAAGTGGCTGGTGGACGGTCCGGTGGCGGACCGTGATCTCGGCGGGGTCTGGCTCGGGGCGCTGCTCCTGCTGCTGCTCGGTGTCGCGGAGGCGCTGCTCTTCGGTCTGCGGCGCTGGCTGGTGGCACGGCCGCTCGCCTCGGTCGAGGCGGCGATGCGGGCGGATCTCTACCGCCATCTGCAGCGGCTTCCGGTGGCCTTCCACGACCGGTGGGCCTCGGGGCAGTTGCTGTCGCGCGGCACGACGGATCTGATGCTGCTGCGGATGTTCCTCGCCTTCCCGCTGACGTTCCTGATCGTGAACGGGACGACGATCGTCGTCGGCATGGTGATCCTGGTGGCGCAGGACTGGGCTCTTGGCCTCGTGCTGCTCACGCCGCTGGTTCCGCTGGTGATCGTCTGCGCGTACTACGAGGGCCGGTACATGGCCGTGGCGCGGCGGGCCCAGGACCAGGTCGGCGACCTGACGACGGTCGTCGAGGAGAGCGTGCTCGGCATCCGCATCATCAAGGGGTTCGGCCGCCACCGCAGTCAGGCGCGCGCGTTCCGCGAGCTCTCGCGCGAGCTGCGGGGCACGGAACTGGCCAAGGCGCGGCTGCTCGCGGCGATATACGCGGTGATCATGGCGCTGCCGGAGGTCGCGATCGGTGCGGCGCTCGTCCTCGGGACGGTGCAGGTGGCCGACGGCGGCCTGTCCACGGGCACGCTGGTCGCGTTCCTCTCGACGGCGCTCGCGCTGCGCTGGCCGGTGGAGTCGATCGGGTTCCTGCTCGCGATGAGCCAGGAGTCGGCGACGGCCACGGAGCGGTACTTCGAGGTGATGGACGCGGAGCCGGAGTCTTCGACGGCGCTCGCCCCGTCGTCCGGAGAGGGGTCTTCCGGCGCTTCCGGGCTCCGCTTCCACGGCGTGGAGTTCCGCTACCCGGACGCGCCCGACGACGCCCCGCCCGCGCTCGACCGGATCGATCTGCACATCCGGCACGGCGAGACGCTCGCCCTGGTCGGCGCGACGGGCAGCGGCAAGACGACGCTGACGGCGCTCGTGCCCCGGCTGCACGAGGTGAGCGGGGGCCGCATCACGCTGGACGGCGAGGACATCGCGGGGATGGAACGCGAACGGCTGCGCACGCTGGTGGCCGTCGCCTTCGAGGAGCCGACTCTGTTCTCCGCTTCGGTGGGCGAGAACGTCCTGATGGGGGCCGGGGAGGGCGCGGGCGATGCCGAGTTGGAGCGCGCCCTCGACGTCGCCCAGGCCGACTTCGCGCACGCGCTGCCGCAGGGCACGGCCACGCAGGTCGGCGAGCAGGGCCTGAGCCTCTCCGGCGGCCAGCGCCAGCGCCTTGCCCTGGCCCGCGCGGTGGTGGGCCGCCCGCGCTTCCTGGTCCTCGACGACCCCCTCTCGGCGCTCGACGTCCACACGGAGGCCCTGGTGGAAGCGGCCCTGCGCCGCGTACTGCGGGACACGACGGCCCTGGTGGTGGCCCACCGCCCCTCCACGGTCCTCCTCGCGGACCGGGTGGCACTGCTCTCCGGGGGCCGCATCACCGCGGTGGGCACGCACCAGGAACTGCTGCGGGAGAACGCGGAGTACGCGTGGCTGATGTCGGGAGCGGGGGTCGCTCCCGCGACAGGGGAAACCGACCTGCCGCCCGCCACCGCACAGACCGAGACGAGCGCCGCCCCCGCGACAGGGGAAACCGACCTGCCGCCCGCCACCGCACAGACCGAGACGGGCGTCGCTCCCGCGACAGGGGATACGGGCTCTCCGCCCATGACCGGGCGGACGGAGGTGCGGGACGCTCCCCCGGCAGAGCCAGGCGCCGCTCCCGCGATGGAGGAAGCCAAACCGATCTACACGACCGGACCGGCGGAAGCAGGCGTCGCTCCTGCGACGCGGGGCGCCGATCCCGCCTCCGCGACCGGGCAGTTGAGAACACCCCTCGCTCCCGCGACGGACGACGCCGGACCGGCGTCCGCCGGCGGGGCGGCGGAAATGGGCCCCGCGTTTGCGGATGTACAGGCTGAGGCGGGCGTTGTGTCCGCGGAAGGGGAGGGCCTGCGATGAGCGCGTCCACGCCGGCGTCACGGACCACGGGGACGGACGAGGAGGACCCCTTCTCGCAAGATGCCGGTCGCCCCGCACCTCCCCCCGGCGAGCACACCGCCCCCGGCGCAGAGGCGGTGCCCGAACCCGCCTCCCCCGCCGACGACTTCGACCAGGACACCCTCCCCGCGGCGCCCGGCGCCACCTCCGCCCTGCTGCGTTCGCTGCTTTCGCCCCTGCGCAGGCGCGTCATTCTGGCGGCCGTACTGCTGCTCCTGCAGCAGGCCGCCGTGCAGGGCGGGCCGTTGCTGGTTGCTTATGCCATCGACAGCGGCGTGCCCGCCGTCCGCGGCGGTGACTACGGGCCGCTCGTGGCCATCGGCATCGGATACCTGCTCTGCGCGGCCGCGTCCGGCGGTTTCCAGTACGCGTTCATCGTCGCCTCGGCCCGCGTCAACCAGGACGTCCTGCTCGATCTGCGCGGCCGCATCTTCCGGCACGCGCAGGCCCTCAGCGTGGACTTCCACGAGCGGTACACCTCGGGACGGCTCATCTCCCGGTCCACCACCGACGTGGAGTCGCTGCGGGAGCTCCTCAGCGAGGGGCTCCAGGAGCTGATCACCGTCATCCTGTCCTTCGTCTACATCTCGGCGATGCTCCTCTGGCTCGACCTGAGCCTCGGAGCCGTGGCCGTCGCCTCGTTCGTTCCGCTCTACCTCCTCGTACGCCGTTACCAGCGCCGCGCGGGCCCCCTCTTCGGCAAGCGGTCCACCGCCATCGCCTCCGTCATCGTGAAGTTCGCCGAGACGATGAACGGCATCCGGCCCGTCCGTGCCTTCCGCCGCGAGCGGGCGAACGAAGCGGAATTCGGCGCGCTCAACCGTCATCACGAGCGGGCCAACGGAGACGCCATGCTGGAGATGGCCCGCTACGTGGTCGGCTCGCGGCTCGTCGCCAACACGGCCGTCGCCGGGATCGTCCTGTGGGGCGCCTACCGCGTCACCGAGAACACCCTCGCGCTCGGCGTCCTCGCCGCTGCCGTGCTGTATCTGCGGCGCCTGTACGACCCGATCGACCGGCTCGGGATGTTCCTGAACTCCTACCAGTCCGCCGCCGCGTCCCTGGAGAAGGTCGCGGGTCTCCTCGCCCAGACCCCCTCCGTGCCCGAACCGCACCCCGACCGCACCCGGCCGCTGCCCGCCCTGGCCTCCGAACACCCCGGCCGCGAGGTCGACTTCGACGGCGTGCGGTTCGCCTACCGGACCGGCGGCGAGGTCCTGCCCCGCTTCGACCTGACCCTGCCCGCCGGGCAGACCGTCGCGGTGGTCGGCTCCACCGGCGCCGGCAAGTCGACGCTCGCCAAGCTGCTCGCCCGCTTCTACGACCCGACGGAGGGCAGGGTCCTGCTCGACGGCGTCGACCTGCGGGATCTCGCCAACCCGGAATTGCGGCGCGGTGTCGTCATGGTGACCCAGGAGGCATTCCTCTTCTCCGGGACCGTCGCCGAGAACATCGCCATCGGCCGCCCCGACGCCACCCGCGAGGACGTCGAACAGGCGGCGAAAGCCATCGGCGCGCATGACTTCATCACGTCCCTGCCCGACGGCTACGACACCGACGTACGCAAGAGGGGCGGCCGTATCTCCGCCGGTCAGCGCCAGCTCGTCGCCTTCGCGCGGGCGCTGCTCGCCGACCCGGCGGTGCTGATCCTCGACGAGGCGACCAGCTCGCTCGACATCCCCGGCGAGCGGGCCGTGCAGCGCGCCATGCACACGGTCCTGCGCGGCCGGACCGCGGTCGTGATCGCCCACCGGCTCTCCACGGTGGAGATCGCCGACCGGGTGCTCGTGATGGAGCACGGCCGTGTGGTGGAGGACGGCACTCCGGCCGAACTCATCGCGGGCAGCGGGTCGTTCGCGGACCTGCACCGGGCGTGGCGGGACAGCGTGGTCGGGTAGTCGCCGCCATCCCGCGCCCGCCCCGCGCCCATCCCGAGCCCGGCCCAGCGGAGGGGCCGGAATCAGCCACACCCTTGTATGCACCCGGTGAGGGGCTCTCGTCGAACAATGACGAGCCCCTCACCTTGAGCGACCCCTCCGTTTATCGAACGTGACCGACCGGGCAGCGGACCATTTCCGGCCAACTCTTGACGCACTCCTGACAAACAGAGCGCGCCGATGCCACTCTTCCCCTCGATTCCCGGCACCACCGTGTTGCACCAGTGCTCCACCGTGCAATTCCCAGCTCCACGTTCTGCCTTGTTCTGCCCGGACGGCACGACCGCGCCGCCCGGTCCCCCTGGCCGCGTACCCCGCGGCCACGCAGAAGGAGTCCGTGTTGAGAAGCACCTCTCACAGACCTGCCTCCCACAGACGCGCCACCGCCGCGGGCGCCCTGACCGCCGTCGCCGCCCTCGTCGCGGTGGCCTTCCAGACGGGCCCGGCATCCGCCGACGACCCCGCGATACCACCGGCCAAGCCCTCGGCCGCGGCCAAGATAGGCAAGGCCGACCCCGGCTCCCTGCCCGTGAAGCTCACTCCCGCCCAGCGTGCGGCGCTCCTCAAGGACGCCAACGCCACCAAGGCGGACACGGCCAAGGACCTGGGGCTCGGCGCCAAGGAGAAGCTCGTCGTACGTGACGTCACCAAGGACGGCGACGGCACGACGCACACCCGCTACGAGCGCACCTACGACGGCATGCCCGTCCTGGGCGGCGACCTGGTGGTCGACGAGGCGAAGTCCGGCAAGACCGAGGGCGTCACCAAGGCGTCGAAGGCCCAGCTCAAGGGCGTCGACACCACCGCCGACGTGAAGGCCGCGACCGCCGAGAAGCAGGCGCTCGGCGCGGCGAAGGCCGAGGGTTCGAAGAAGACCGACGCGAACCGCGAGCCCCGCAAGGTCGTCTGGATGGCCAAGGGCGAGCCGACTCTCGCGTACGAGACGGTGGTCGGCGGCCTTCAGCACGACGGCACGCCGAACGAGCTGCACGTCATCACGGACGCGGCCACCGGCAAGAAGCTCTTCCAGTGGCAGGGCGTCGAGAACGGCACGGGCAACACGCAGTACAGCGGTCAGGTCACCGTGGGCAGCGCTCAGTCGGGGTCGAACTACACCCTGACCGACACCGCTCGCGGCAGCCACAAGACGTACAACCTCAACCGGGGCACGTCGGGCACCGGCACGCTCTTCTCGGGCCCGGACGACGTGTGGGGCAACGGCCAGGCGTCCAACGCGGAGACCGCGGGCGCGGACGCCGCCTACGGCGCCCAGCTCACCTGGGACTACTACAAGAACGTGCACGGCCGCTCCGGTATCCGCGGTGACGGTGTCGGCGCGTACTCGCGGGTCCACTACGGCAACAACTACGTCAACGCGTTCTGGCAGGACTCCTGCTTCTGCATGACGTACGGCGACGGCTCGGGCAACGCCAAGCCGCTGACGTCCATCGACGTGGCGGCCCACGAGATGACGCACGGCGTCACGGCGGCCACCGGCAACATGACGTACAGCGGTGAGTCCGGCGGCCTGAACGAGGCGACGTCCGACATCTTCGCGGCGGCCGTGGAGTTCCACGCCAACAACGCGCAGGACAAGGGCGACTACCTCGTCGGCGAGAAGATCGACATCAACGGCGACGGCACCCCGCTGCGCTACATGGACAAGCCCTCCAAGGACGGCGGCTCCAAGGACTCCTGGTACTCGGGCATCGGCAACATCGACGTCCACTACTCGTCCGGTGTCGCCAACCACTTCTACTACCTGCTGAGTGAGGGCAGCGGCGCCAAGGTCGTCAACGGCACCTCGTACGACTCGCCCACCTCGGACGGTCTGCCTGTGACCGGAATTGGTCGTGACAAGGCGTCGCTCATCTGGTTCAAGGCACTGACGACGAAGTTCACCACAACCACCAACTACGCGGCGGCCCGTGCCGGAACCCTCGCGGTGGCCGGTGAGCTGTACGGCACCACCAGCGCCGAGTACGCGGCGGTGGCCCACGCGTGGGCCGGCGTCAACGTCGGATCGCGGCCCGGTGGCGGCGGCGGCACGGACTTCGAGAACACCACCGACGTGGCCATCCCGGACCGGGGCGCCGCCGTCACCTCGTCGATCAACGTCACCGGCCGCACGGGCAATGCGCCCGCCGCGCTGAAGGTCGGCGTCGACATCGTGCACACCTGGCGCGGTGACCTGGTCGTCGACCTGGTGGCCCCGGACGGCTCGACGTACCGCCTGAAGAATTCGAGTGCGAACGACTCGGCGGACAACGTCGTGGAGACCTACACGGTCAACGCCTCGTCCGAGGTGGCCAACGGGACCTGGAAGCTGAAGGTCCAGGACGTGGCCGCGCAGGACACCGGCCGCATCAACAGCTGGAAGCTCACCTTCCCGTAAACCGGTAGGTGAACGCACCGACTTGCGCCGCTCCGGGTGGATCAACTCCCCGGAGCGGCGCAGCCATGTGTGCGGACAGGTGCGTAACACGCCGTTCGCATTGCGTACATGGACCATCGCTCAACGGACGATTTCCGGCCAACCTGCGGCCAGGTACCTGACATGCACCTGGCTCAACTGACACTCTTCCCTCGCACGACACAACAGAACATCTGTACACCCGCACCGCATCTTTCAGCCCGGACAGCTCCCCAACGCCGCCCGGGCCCCCCACAGAAGGAGCATGCGTGACCCCCCACATATCCCGGAAGCGCTCGACGCTGGCCATCGCCACCGCTGTTGCCGCCGGAGCACTGCTCGCAGGCGGACTGGCCACCGGAGCCTCCGCGCAGCCCGACCAGGCCGCTGCGCCCGCCGGTTCGCAGATCGCACTCTCCTCCACCGCACGCGCCGGACTGCTCCAGGACGCGAACGCGGACAAGGCCGCCACCGCCGAGAAGATCGGCCTCGGCGCGAAGGAAAAGCTCGTCGTACGCGATGTCGTCAAGGACCGTGACGGCACCACGCACACCCGCTACGAGCGCACCTACGACGGTCTGCCCGTCCTCGGCGGCGACCTCGTCGTCCACGCCACCAAGAGCGGCAAGGTCAAGAGCGTGACCAAGGCGGCCAAGGCCACCATCAAGGTCGCATCGACCTCCGCGAAGGTCGGCGCCAAGTCGGCCGCGAAGTCCGCCGAGTCGACCGCCGCGAAGAGCGGCGACACCAAGAAGGCCGACGCACAGGACCCGCGCAAGGTCATCTGGGCCGCGTCCGGCAAGCCGGTCCTCGCCCACGAGACCGTCGTCACCGGCGTCCAGAAGGACGGCACGCCCAGCAAGCTGCACGTCATCACCGACGCGGCCACGGGCAAGAAGCTCTTCCAGTACCAGGCCATCGAGAACGGCGCGGGCCACAGCCAGTACAGCGGCGATGTCGAGGTCGGCTCCAAGAAGGGCTCCAGCGGCTTCGACCTGACCGACGACTCGCGCGGCGGCCACTCGACGTTCGACCTGAACCACGCCCAGAGCGGCGAGGGCAAGCTCGTCACGGACGACGACGACACGTGGGGCACCGGAAAGGCGGACGACCCGCAGACCGCCGCCGTCGACGCCGCGTACGGAGCCCAGCTGACCTGGGACTACTACAAGGGCGTGCACGGCCGCGAGGGCATCAAGGGCGACGGCAAGGGCGCGACGTCGCGCGTCCACTACGGCAAGTCGTACGTCAACGCCTTCTGGGACGACAGCTGCTTCTGCATGACGTACGGCGACGGCGAGGGCGACAAGAAGCCCCTGACGTCGATCGACGTGGCGGCCCACGAGATGTCGCACGGCGTCACCGCGGCCACCGCCAACCTGGAGTACAGCGGCGAGTCGGGCGGCCTGAACGAGGCCACCTCCGACATCTTCGGCGCCTCCGTCGAGTTCAACGCCAAGAACAAGGAAGACGTCGGTGACTACCTCATCGGCGAAGAGATCGACATCAACGGCGACGGATCGCCGCTGCGCTACATGGACAAGCCCTCCAAGGACGGCCAGTCCCTGGACAACTGGAGCGCGGACGCGGGCAACGTGGACGTCCACTACTCCTCGGGCATCGCCAACCACTTCTTCTACCTGCTGTCCGAGGGCAGCGGCGCGAAGGAGATCAACGGCGTCAAGTACGACTCGCCGACCGCCGACGGCTCCAAGGTCGAGGGCATCGGGCGCGACAAGGCCGAGAAGATCTGGTTCAAGGCCCTGACGTCGTACTTCACCACGACGACGGACTACAAGGCGGCCCGTGAGGGCACGCTGAGCGCCGCGAAGGACCTGTACGGCGCGGACTCCGCCGAGTACAAGGGCGTGGACGCGGCCTGGGCCGGCGTCAACGTCAAGTAACTGCCACCGACAGCGGACGGGCCGGGAACCTCCGGCCCGTCCGCTGTCTTTTGGTGTCCCGCTCTACCGCAGCAACACTCCCGCGGCCTCGCCCGTCCCCTCGGACGGCACGGCCACGAGCCCCAACTCCGCCCCACTGGCCAGCAATCGATGGGCGGGCAGGATGCGGACCGTATAGCCGAACGGTCCCGTCCGGTCCAGGGCCAGCGGACCCTCGTAGAGGCGCCGGCCCTCCGCGTCGGGGCCGCCCACGGCCTTCAGCGGCAGCGGCCTCGCGTCGGCGATGACGTCCTCGGGGTCCACCCGGCCCGCGATCGACTGCACCTCCACGTCGTCCGGGGTCAGCTCGCCGAGCCGCACGCGGACCCGCAGCGAGAGCGTGGCGCCGAGTTCGGCGGTGGCGCCGGTCGCCGACGCCTCGACGTGGTCGACGGCGACCCGCGGCCAGGCCGCACGCACCCGCGACTTCCACGAGGCGAGCTCCACCGCGGCGTCCGCGCCCAGCGTGCGGTGCGCCCGCGCGGCGGGAACGTACAGCTGCTCCACGTAGTCACGCACCATCCGCCCGGCGAGTACCTTCGGCCCGAGCCGGGTCAGCGTGCGCCGGACCATCTCGATCCACCGGTCGGGCAGTCCCCCCGGCCCCTGCTCGTAGAAGCGGGGCGCGATCCTGCGCTCAAGGAGGTCGTACAGCGCCGCGGCCTCCAGGTCGTCCCGCCGGTCGTCGTCCGTGGCCTCCCCGTCCGCCGTGGGAATCGCCCATCCGAAGTCGGGTTCGAACCACTCGTCCCACCAGCCGTCGAGAACCGACAGGTTGAGGCAGCCGTTCAGCGCCGCCTTCATCCCGCTCGTCCCGCACGCCTCAAGGGGCCGGAGGGGGTTGTTCAGCCACACGTCGCAGCCGGGATAGAGCTTCTGCGCCATCGCCATGCCGTAGTCCGGCAGGAAGACGATGCGGCCGCGCACCCGCGGATCGTCCGTGAAGCGCACCAGCTCCTGGATGAGCCGTTTGCCCCCGTCGTCCGCCGGATGCGCCTTTCCGGCCACGACGATCTGGATCGGCCGCTCCTCGTGCGTAAGCAGCTCCATGAGACGGTCCCTGTCCCGCAGCATCAGCGTCAGGCGCTTGTACGAGGGGACGCGGCGCGCGAAGCCGATCGTCAGGACAGCGGGGTCCAGTACGTCGTCGATCCACCCCAACTCGGCGCTGGCCGCGCCCCGTTGACGCCAAGACGCGTACAGCCGCTGCCTGACCTCCGTGACCAGCTGGCCCCGCAGCTCACGCCGCAGCTCCCAGATGTCCGCGTCCTGGATCTCGGCCACCGCGTCCCAGCGCTCCGAGCCGCCCACGGACAGCGCGTCCTCGGTCCGCTGGGCGCCGATCTGCCGGGCGCCCAGGCGGAACACCTCGGGGGCGACCCAGGTCGGGGCGTGCACGCCGTTCGTGACGGAGGAGATCGGCACCTCTTCGGCGTCGAACCCCGGCCACAGGCCCGCGAACATCTCGCGGCTCACCTTGCCGTGCAGCGTGGAGACGCCGTTGGCACAGCGCCCGAGCCGCAGGCCCATCACCGCCATGTTGAAGCGGTTGGGCTCACCGCCGGGGTAGGTCTCCATGCCCAGGCGCAGTATGCCTCCGACATCGATGCGGGGCAGTTCGGCGTGGGGTCCGAAGTGCTGGGCGACCAGCTCGCGGTCGAAGCGGTCGATTCCGGCGGGTACGGGGGTGTGGGTGGTGAAGACGGTCCCGGCCCGTACGGATTCGAGTGCGGTGTCGAACTCAAGCCCTTGATCGGCGAGTTCGTGGATGCGCTCCAGGCCGAGGAAGCCCGCGTGGCCTTCGTTCGTGTGGAAGACCTCGGGCTCGGCGTGCCCGGTCAGCCTGCAGTACGTCCTTATGGCGCGGATCCCGCCGATGCCGAGCAGCATCTCCTGGAGCAGGCGGTGTTCGCTGCCGCCGCCGTAGAGCCGGTCGGTCACTTCGCGGGCGCCGGTGTCGTTCTCCTCGACGTCCGAGTCGAGCATGAGGAGCGGCACGCGCCCCACGCTCGCCTGCCATACGTGCGCGCGCAGGGAACGTCCGCCGGGCAGCGCGATCGCCACCAGGCTGGGGGTGCCGTCCGCCTCGCGCAGGAGGGAGAGCGGCAGCTCGTTCGGGTCGAGCACGGGGTAGGTCTCCTGCTGCCAGCCGTCGCGGGACAGCGACTGGTGGAAGTAACCGTGCCGGTAGAGCAGGCCGACCCCGATGAGCGGGAGTCCGAGGTCGCTGGCCGCCTTCAGATGGTCGCCGGCGAGGATGCCGAGCCCGCCCGAGTACTGCGGCAGGGCGTCGGTGATACCGAACTCGGGCGAGAAATAGGCAACGGCGCTGGGCAGTTCGCTGCCCCGCTCGGCGGACTGCTCCTGATACCAGCGATCCCCGGTGACGTACTCCCGGAGTCCGTCCGAGGCCTCGGCGAGGCGGCGCAGGAAGACCTCGTCCCCGGCAAGCTGGGCGAGCCGCGCGGGCGGCACGCTGCCGAGCAGCCGCACGGGGTCACCGCCCGAAGCGGCCCACAGTGCGGGATCGACGGCCTTGAACAGTTCACGGGTCCCGGTGTGCCAGGACCAGCGCAGATTACGGGCAAGCTCCGATAGCGGGGCGAGAGGTTCGGGAAGAGCGGGTCGTACGGTGAATCGACGGATGGCCTTCATCACGGTGCACCTCTGACAGGGTGTCTGACGGGGCGTATGACGGGGGCGTTCGTGAGTCTCGTATCGATGTGTCGCCCCGACGTTAGCGTTGCGCCGCCCCTGTCACCACGGCGCACAGGGTGCACGTTCCGGGTCACGGGTAACGTGACCTGGTGGGACGGAAGTTGACAGGGGCACAGGGGGACGGGGCGGATGATCGGGCAGTTGCGTGACGCGTCGCCTCGGCGGATCGGACCGTATGTGACGCTGGCCCGGCTCGGGGCCGGCGGGATGGGCGAGGTCTTTCTGGCGCGCCCCGCCGATGCCGCCGGATTCGGGCCCGCGGACCTCGTCGCCGTGAAGGCCATCCGCAACGAACTGGCGACGGACGACATATTCCGGCGGCGCTTTTGGCGCGAGGCGCAGGTCGCGGCGTCCGTCGACAGTCCCTTCGTGGCGCGGCTCGTGGCGAGCGAGGCCGAGGGCGAAGTGCCCTGGCTGGCGACGGAGTACATACCGGGGCCCACCCTTTCCGAGGCCGTGCGCCGGCACGGTCCGCTGCCGCCCGGCGCGGTCGCCGCACTCGGGGCGGGCGTGGCGCGGGCGCTGACGGCGGTGCACGCGGCGGGCGCCCTGCACCGTGACCTGAAGCCGGGCAACGTACTGCTCGGCCGGGACGGCCCCAAACTGATCGACTTCGGCGTGGCGCGGGTGCAGTCCGCCACGACCATGACCCGGTCGGGCCTGCTCGTCGGCACCCCCGGTTTCATGTCGCCGGAGCACGTGGCGGGCGGCAAGCACGTGGTGGCGGCATCGGACGTGTTCTGCCTGGCCTCGGTGCTCACCTACGCGGTGTCGGGGCGGGATCCCTTCGGGGACGGGCCGATGGCCGCCGTCCTGTACCGGGTCTCGCGCGCCGAGGCCGAACTGGGGGCCATGCCGGTCGAGTTGCGGGACATCCTGTCCGCGTGTCTCGCCCGCGACCCGGGTGAGCGGCCCGGCGCGGCGGACGTCGCCGAACGATTCGTACGGCTGCGGGACGCGGCCACGGACGCCCGGTGGCCGGAGGCGGTGCGGGACGCGGTCGGCGAGACGCTGCGGGACGTGGAGCAGCTGTGCGCGTCGGGGCTGCCGCTGCTGCCGGTTCCGGTCTGGCCGGAAGCGGAGGCCGGGCGTCCGGCGACGGCGCAGGGCAGCCCCGCCACCGCACCGGGGCATCCGGTCACGGCGCCCGGACATCCGGCCGCCGCACCCGGACATCCGGCCGCCGCACCCGGGCATCCGGTCACCGCTCCGGGGGCGCCCGGCCCCCTCGGCGTGCATCAGTTGCCGACGATGAGCGGTTCGCCGCCGCCCGCCCCGGCGGCCCCTCCCCGCCGCCGCACGTCGCGCGTGCTGCTCGCCACGGTCGCCGTGGCCGTGCTGGCGGGCGCGCTGGGCGGGGGGCTCGCCGTGTGGGCGCCCTGGCAGGGCGACTCCGGCAGTTCCGGCGCCTCTGACAACTCCGACGGGTCCGGAGGCGGCGACGGGGACGGCGACGGAGGCGCGGCGGGGAGGGGCGATCCGGGGTCGGCCGACCCCGCCGCCGTCAAGAAACTGATCGCACAGGCCGGTGTCGACGCGAAGGGCACGGCCGACCGGTCCGGGGTGGTGAAGCAGGTCGCCGCCCAGCGCCCCAAGGGGTGGAAGGCGTGGCGGGGCAGTCTCGGCCACTCCCCCATGAGCTGCTCCGCCGACACCCGCGCCATCGTCTGCCTGCTGACCAACGGCACGTACGAGGCGGTGAGCGCCGTCGACGGCAAGCGGCTGTGGAAGTCCGGCAAGGTCGACCCCGAAGGCGGTGTGGACGAGGCGTACATCGGCCCGAGCGGCGCCTACTTCAGGCCCGGTGACGTGGTCGAACCGCAGGTGCGCGGCGGCAGGGCGGTCATCGCGAGCGACGGTGTCCTGCAGGTCCGCGACTCCGCGACGGGTGATGTCATCTGGGACGCGCCACCCCCGGACGGCGCCGGCGCGTTCAACCTGCGCCCGCTCCTCGACGACGACACGCTCCTGGTCACCGCGGAGGGTTCGTACGTGAAGGAGGGGTCCATCGCCTCCTTGCACGCCTACGACCTGGACCGCGGACGCCCGCTGTGGCACGAGGATCTCGGCACCCCGCTGGAGGCCAAGGCCGACATCAACCGCTACCAGATGCGCGCCTTGCGCGACGGAGTCGTCTACGCCGACGAGAAGGGCGGCCTTACGGCGTACGACGCACGGACCGGCGACGAGGTCGGCCGGGCCGGAAGCGAGTGCCGGACCGTCCTGGTCGGCACGGACGTACTGTGCACGACGTCCACCGGCGACGCGTCCGGGACCGACGCTCTGCCGCCACGCGTGAAGACCTTGCAGCTGCGGGCCCGCACCTTGAAGGAGGCGGGTGAACCCTTCTACTACCCGGAGACCGAGGGGTTCGGGCCGACCGCGGGGCCGACGGCCGTGAACCGCTCCCTCGCGGTCGGGGTGGACCCGGGCAAGGGCAGCGTGCTCGTCAACGACCGGGGCAACGGGAAGGTGCTGCGCTCGGCGAAGCTGCCCGACGGGAACGTCCCGGCCTCGTCGCCGCTGGTCCTCGGCGGGCGTGCGCTCTACGCGGACAGCGGCGCGCTGTACACGCTGCCGCTCGGCGCCGGTACGGGGCAGGTGTCGCGGCATCCCGTGCCCGGCGCGCCGGGCGACCGGCCCGAGCCACCGCCGAACGTCAACGGCACCGTCATCTCGGAGACGCTGCGCGCACCGACCGTCCTGGCCCTGGGCGGCGTCGCCCACGTCATCTACGACGAAGGAAAGATCTCGTCGGTGGCCCTGCCCTGACGACCGCGCAGCCAGCCGACCTGCCGCACCCGTCCGGCCTGACGCACCCAACCGGCCTGACGCACCCATCGAGCCGCCGAGTCGAGGAGTCCCATGCTCACCCCTCTGCCGCCGGGCCACACCCGCCGCATCGGCCCCTACCGTCTCCTTGCCGGGATCGGGGCCGGCGGTATGGGCCAGGTCTATCTCGCGCGGGCACAGGAGGGGGCATCCCGGCGGCTGGTCGCCCTCAAAGCCGTACGGCAGGACCTCGGCGCGAGTCCGGACGCCGCGTTCCGTGTCCGTTTCCGGCGGGAGATCGCGGCGGCCCGTGCGGTCACCGGTCCGTACACCGCGGCCCTGCTCGACGGGGACGCGGACGCCGAACTCCCGTGGCTGGCAACGGAGTACGTGCCGGGCCCGTCGCTCGCCGACACGGTCGCCCGGCGGGGCCCGCTGCCCGCGGCGGCGGTCCGCGCCCTCGGGGCGGGTCTTGCCCGCGCGCTCGCCGCGGTGCACGCGGCCGAGGTCCTGCACCGCGACCTGAAGCCGGGGAACGTGCTGCTCACCCCCGAAGGGCCCCGCCTGATCGACTTCGGCATCGCGCGGGCCTTCGAGGCGACGGCCCTGACGACGACCGGCATGCTCGTGGGCACGCCGGGATTCATGGCTCCGGAGCAGATCGCGGGCTCGCACGCGGTCGTCCCCGCGTCGGACGTCTTCTCCCTCGGAGCGGTCCTGTGCCACGCGGTGTCGGGCCGCGGCCCCTTCGACGACCCGGAGTTCGCATCCGTCGTCTTCCGCATCTCGCAGGGCGACGCGGACCTCTCCGGTGTGCCGGACGAGCTGCGCGGCATCATCGCCGAGTGCCTGGACGCCGATCCGGCCCGCCGCCCCGCGCCTGCCGGGCTGGCCGAGCGCCTGAGCGGCGCCTGTGCGCCGGGCCCGTTCCCCTGGCCCTCCGACGTGCTGTCCCTCTTCGCCGAGTACCGCTCCGCCGCGGCCGCGTTCGAGTCGACCGGTGACGACGCCCCGCCTCCGCCCCCGCCGGAGACACCGCCCGCCCTGGGGTCGTTCGGTCCCGCACCGGTCCTGCGGCGCCGCCGCCTGCCGTGGATCGTGGCGTCCGCCGCTGCCGCCGCGGTGGTCACCGTGGCGGCGATCGTTCTGCCGGACGCTCTCGCGGACGACCCGGCGGGTACTCCCGCCGCGAGTCCGGGTCCGGACCGGACGGCGGGCCCCGGCTCTGGCTCCTCCACGAGCCGCACGGTCACCGCCTACGGCAACCAGGGCCACTCCGGCGAGTTCGGTACGTCGGCGGTGCGCGAGGCCGCGCTTCCCGAGGGCTGGCGGCCGTGGTCGCGCAAGAAGCCGAAAGGCGTGGACAGCATGGGCAAGGGCTGCGTCATCGCGCGGTCCGCACTCGTGTGCCGGGACGGGTGGGGCGCGGCGACCGCCCTGGACACGGCGACGGGCAAGGACCGCTGGAAGTCACCCGGCTTCAGCGGTCAGCCGTCCGGGGTCCAGGAGATCCCGCCCGAGACCGACGGCAAGCGGGTCTTCGTCCCCAGCGAACTGGGCGTGAGCGGCATCGACCTGGCAACGGGCGACGAGGTCTGGCGGCACAAGGCTCCCGAGTACGCGGGCGTGATATCGGTGACGTACGCACAAGGGGTGCTGTACACCGCCGAGTTCAGCAGTCAGGCAGCGCCGGCCCCGTACAAGACGGTGCTGCGGGCCCGGCGCGCGAGCACCGGCAGGCAGCTGTGGGAGACAAGGATCGACGGCAAGCCCACGGGCACGCTGCTCGTGTCGGGCGACCGGCTGTACGCGGCCCTGGAGGCGGGCGGCGTCATCGCCCTCTCCACCCGGACCGGCGACGAGAAGGCCAAGGTGTCGAAGCCCGCGTGCGGCGACCTCATCGGATACGGCGGCGCGGTCCTGTGCTGGTCGGTGGAGCGGGCCGGCGTCAGCGTGCTCGACGGCGACACGCTTGCCTCCCGCCGCACGATCGGGGGCGGGAAGCAGCCCGACGTCGCGCCGGTCGTGGGCGAGAAGGGCGTACTGGTCATCGCGAGCACCGACAAGAAGGCCGGGCTCCAAGACCGCCTCACCGCGTACGAGTGGAAGTCCGGCAGGGAGCTCTGGGACCTCCCGGCCCGCGGCACCCCCAGCGCCCTCGGCCTCTCCGGTGACCGGCTCCTGTCCGTGGGCTCCTACGAGATCCGCACCGTGCCCCTGGACGGCGACGCGGAGAACATGACCCAGCGCACGGTCCCCACCACCGACACGAAGGCGATCGACGGCCTGACGGACACCCTGTCGACGCCGCTCTACCTCGGTGGTGCGATCTTCGCGGAGTCCGTCGAAGGCCGCCTCGTCTCCGGCCGCGCCCTCTGACGCGCTACGGAGTCGTCGCCGCCACGATCGCCGCCGTGTCCCAGTAGAACGGCCGCACCCGCGAGATCCGCCCGTCCCGCACGGTGATCGTCTGCAGGATCGGGAAGGCGAGTTCACGCCCCGTGGCGCGGGCCCGCGCGCGGACCGTGGTGTGGACCACCGCGGTCCCGCCCGTGGCCAGGAACTCCTGCTCGCCGATCTCGAACGTCTCCCAGGTCTCGCTCATGGCGAGGAAGAAGCGGGTCATCCCCTCGTGACCGTGCCAGGTGCCGCCGTACGGGAGTGCCCGCGCCTGGTGCAGCACGACATCGGGGGCGAAATAGGGGGCGAGCAGGTCGAACGAGGCGCTGCCGGGGCCGCCCGCCGCCAGGTAGCGGGACTCCGCCTCGTACATGCCGGTGAGGACGGTCGTCGTGTCCGGCGCGGCGGACGCCGCTTGAGAAGTCATGCCGAAAGCGTGCCGGACCCTGCGCCCCCCGACCGGCGGGAAACGGACGTTGACCTGCGGCGGTCACCCCGTGGCCCCGCACCTCACGCAGGCGTCCCGAACCCGTCCGAAAATCGGCGCAACCCTCACAGCACCCCCACCGGCGGTATGGCCGATTCCCCCACGTCGTGTGGTCTTGTAGGCCCTCACGCCGCACGAGAGGCTGCCAAGTGGCGCTCGTGGAGGACACGGGGAATCCGGCATGTATCGGTCCAACTCCACGGGTGGCACGTAAAGTTGGGGAGGGAAACCAGCGTATGACTCTGTCGCGAACGAAGCGTCTGCGGTGGGCCGGAGCCGTCACCGCCACCACGGCGGCGGTGCTTTCGGCCATCACGCTGCCCGCACACGCCGCTCCCGCCGATGCCCCGCTGGGGGAGATACTCGGCGCCGGGGAACCCGGTTCCGTCAGCGGGAGTTACATCGTCACGCTCAAGGGCGGGACGCAGGCCCCGTCGGACGCGGGCCAGGACATCGCGTCGAAGTACGGGGCGAAAATACGCCACACCTACAGCACCGCGCTCAACGGTTATGCGGTGAAGGTGGGTTCGGACCAGGCCGAGAGACTCGCGGGGGATCCGAGGGTCGCCTCCGTCGTCCAGGACAGCACCGTGTCCCTGGACCACACACAGCAGAACCCGCCCTCCTGGGGGCTCGACCGGATCGACCAGAAGAACCTGCCGCTGGACAAGTCCTACACCTGGCCCGAGACGGCCGGTAAGGGCGTGACCGCGTACGTCATCGACACCGGGGTCCGCACCACGCACAAGGACTTCGGCGGCCGGGCGAGCAGTGGCTGGGACTTCATCGACAACGACGCCACGGCGCAGGACGGCAACGGACACGGCACGCACGTCTCCGCGACCGTGGCGGGCAAGAGCCACGGCGTCGCCAAGAAGGCGGAGGTCGTGGGCGTCCGGGTGCTCGACGACGCCGGATCGGGGACGACCGCGCAGGTCATCGCCGGCATCGACTGGGTGACCAAGAACGCCGAGAAGCCGGCGGTCGCCAACCTCAGCCTCGGCGGCACGGCCAACGCCCAGCTGGACGCCGCCGTGCGCAACTCGATTGCGTCCGGGGTTACTTACACGGTCGCTGCCGGGAACGAAGGACTCCCGGCGGTCCTGTTCTCGCCGGCCCGCGTGAAGGAAGCCGTCACGGTCGGCGCGACCGACGTGAAGGATGCCAAGGCGAGCTTCTCCAACTGGGGCGGCAGCCTGGACCTGTTCGCGCCGGGCGTGGACATCACCTCCGCGTGGAACACCGACGACTCCGCCACGGACACCATCTCGGGTACGTCGATGGCCTCGCCGCACGCGGCGGGCGCGGCGGCGCTCTACCTCGCCGATCATCCGTCGGCCACACCGGCCGAGGTGAGCAAGGCGTTGGCAGGACGGGCCGCGGCGGGCAAGGTGACCGGCGCGGGGCTCGGCTCACCCAACAAGTTGCTGCAGGTCAACAACCCGTAGGGCACCCGCAGAAGGCCTGTGGGACGCGACGCGTCCACGACGCGACACAGAACCGGCTCCGCCGCACACGGCGGGGCCGGTTCTCTGCGCGTGGCGGCGGACTTGCCTCCGGGGCCGAGGCGACGCACCCTCGGATACGACGCGGCCTCGTATGGGCCTTACGCACCAGTAGTTAATAAAGCGCCGGATTGCCCACCCGAAATTGGTGGGAAGGCTCCCCCGGAACGCACACGGCTCAGTACGGTCAGTCACGGCTAGGTACGGCTAGGTACGGCCAACAAGCGCGGCACAGAAGCAGAACCCCTCCACACCCCCGTATCCGCCCCACTCATGTAACGCGGACAGGAGCGGTCATGCCCTCAACTCGCCCGTCGGCTTCGCCCTCGGGAAAGGCCTCTACAAGGGTGCCCGGATCACCGGCACCACAGCAGGACCCGCAGGACCCGCAGCACCCGAAAAACCCGCACGTCGCGAACGATCCGCAGGACCCGGGCCCGAACGAACCGCAGGACGCGCAGGACCCGCCCCCGCGACCGGCCCGGCCGGGCCCCGTCACCGGCCGCATACCCGTCCTCGACGTGGCACCCCTCGTCCACGGCGGGCGAAGGCCCGCCAAAGCCGTGGTGGGCGAGACCTTCCAGGTGACCGCCACCGTCTTCCGCGAGGGCCACGAGGCCGTCGCCGCCAATGTCGTCCTGCGCGATCCGCGGGGCCGCCCCGGACCGTGGACCCCGATGCGTGAACTTGCCCCCGGCACCGACCGGTGGGGCGCGGACGTCACTCCGGACGCGGAGGGCGACTGGACGTACTCCATCGAGGCGTGGGGCGATCCCGTCACCCAGTGGCGCCACCACGCGCACATCAAGATACCGGCGGGCATCGACACCGACCTCGTCCTGGAGGAGGGCGCCCGCCTGTACGAACGCGCGGCCGCCGACGCCCCGGCCAGCAAGGGCCGCCGGGCCGTCCTGCGCGCCGCCGCCAAGGCCCTGCGCGACACAAAACGCCCGGTCGCGGCCCGCCTCGCCGCCGCCCTCACCCCGGAGGTGGACGCGGTACTCGCCGCGCATCCACTGCGCGAACTGGTCACGGAAACACCGCGGTTGCCGCTCGTCGTGGAGCGGCAGCGGGCGCTGTTCGGGTCCTGGTACGAGTTCTTTCCGCGCTCGGAGGGAGCCATCGTCAAGGAGGGCGAGCCGCCCCGCTCGGGCACGTTCCGTACCGCATCCGACCGGCTCCCGGCGATCGCCGCGATGGGCTTCGACGTGGTCTACCTGCCGCCCGTCCACCCCATCGGCACCACCTTCCGCAAGGGCCCGAACAACTCCCTGTCCCCCGGCCCGCACGACGTGGGGGTGCCCTGGGCGATCGGCTCCCCCGAGGGCGGCCACGACGCGATCCACCCGGAGCTGGGCACCCTGGAGGACTTCGACGCCTTCGTGCGCCGGGCCGTCGGCCTGGGCCTGGAGATCGCCCTGGACTTCGCCCTGCAGTGCTCCCCCGACCACCCCTGGGTGGACAAGCACCCCGACTGGTTCGCGCACCGCGCCGACGGCTCCATCGCCTACGCGGAGAACCCGCCCAAGAAGTACCAGGACATCTACCCGCTGGCCTTCGACCGCGACCTGCCGGGCCTGGTCGCCGAGACCGTACGGCTGCTGCGGTTCTGGATGGACCACGGCGTGCGCATCTTCCGGGTCGACAACCCGCACACCAAACCCGTCGTCTTCTGGGAGCACGTGCTCGGTGACATCAACCGCACCGACCCCGACGTCATCTTCCTGGCCGAGGCCTTCACCCGCCCGGCGATGATGCGCACCCTGGCCGCGATCGGCTTCCAGCAGTCCTACACGTACTTCACCTGGCGAAACGACAAGGGTGAACTGACCGACTACTCGCGTGAGTTGGCGGGCGAGACCGCCCATTACCTGCGGCCCAACTTCTTCGTCAACACCCCGGACATCCTGCACGCCTACCTGCAGAACGGCGGACGTGCCGCCTTCGAGGCGCGCGCCGTGCTCGCCGCAACCCTCTCGCCGACCTGGGGCGTTTACAGCGGATACGAACTGTGCGAGAACGCCCCTGCGCGGGCCGGCAGCGAGGAGTACCTGAACTCGGAGAAGTACCAACTGCGGCCGCGTGACTGGGAGTCGGCGGAGCGCACGGGCTCCACCATCGCGCCCCTGATCACCACGCTGAACCGCGTGCGGCGCGCGAGCCCCGCGCTGCGGCAACT
The DNA here is from genome assembly GCF_053606765.1 of Streptomyces sp. NPDC055189. NCBI lineage: Bacteria > Bacillati > Actinomycetota > Actinomycetes > Kitasatosporales > Streptomycetaceae > Streptomyces > Streptomyces sp. NPDC055189. The sequence continues at coordinate 42,012 of NZ_JBSGSG010000034.1, read as the reverse complement.
GCGTGACCTGCACTTCCACGACACGGACCAGGACGCGGTGATCGCCTACTCGAAAACGGCCCACGACAAGGACGGATCGAACACGGTTCTGGTGGTCGTGAACCTCGACGCCCACCACACCCGGGAGGCGACGGTGTCGTTGGACATGCCGGCGCTCGGCCTCGACTGGCACGAGAGCGTGCCGGTGCGCGACGAGCTCACCGGCCACACCTACCACTGGGGCAGGACCAACTACGTGCGCCTGGAACCGGGCCGCGCCCCCGCGCACCTCCTCACGGTCCTGCGACCGTCCTCCCCGTTGATCGGAGGGTCACCCACATGATCATCAACGAGCCCGTCCAGGACACCTTCGAAGACACCCCCGCCAAGGACCGCGACCCCGAATGGTTCAAACGCGCCGTCTTCTACGAAGTCCTCGTCCGCTCCTTCCAGGACAGCAACGGCGACGGCGTCGGCGACCTCAAAGGAATCACCGCCAAACTCGACTACCTCCAATGGCTCGGCGTCGACTGCCTCTGGCTGCCGCCCTTCTTCCAGTCCCCGCTGCGCGACGGCGGCTACGACGTCTCCGACTACACCGCCGTCCTGCCCGAATTCGGCGACCTGGCCGACTTCGTCGAATTCATCGACTCCACCCACCAGCGCGGCATGCGCGTCATCATCGACTTCGTCATGAACCACACCAGCGACCAGCACCCGTGGTTCCAGGCCTCACGCACCGACCCCGACGGACCCTACGGCGACTACTACGTCTGGGCCGACGACGACAAGCAGTACGCCGACGCCCGCATCATCTTCGTCGACACCGAAGCCTCCAACTGGACCTTCGACCCCGTCCGCAAGCAGTACTTCTGGCACCGCTTCTTCTCCCACCAACCCGACCTCAACTACGAGAACCCCGCCGTCCAGGAAGAGATCATCTCCGCCCTGCGCTTCTGGCTCGACCTGGGCATCGACGGCTTCCGCCTCGACGCCGTCCCCTACCTCTTCGCCGAAGAGGGCACCAACTGCGAGAACCTGCCGCGCTCCCACGCCCTCCTGAAGCGGGTGCGCGCGGAGATCGACGCCCACTACCCCGACACGGTCCTGCTCGCCGAGGCCAACCAGTGGCCCGAGGACGTCGTCGACTACTTCGGTGACTTCAAGGACGGCGGCGACGAATGCCACATGGCGTTCCACTTCCCCGTCATGCCGCGCATCTTCATGGCCGTCCGCCGCGAATCGCGCTATCCGGTATCAGAGATCCTCGCCAAGACCCCCGCGATCCCCGCGGGCTGCCAGTGGGGCATCTTCCTGCGCAACCACGACGAGCTGACCCTGGAAATGGTCACCGACGAAGAGCGCGACTACATGTACGCGGAATACGCCAAAGACCCCCGCATGCGCGCCAACATCGGCATCCGCCGCCGCCTGGCACCCCTCCTGGACAACGACCGCAACCAGATCGAACTCTTCACCGCCCTGCTGCTCTCCCTGCCCGGCAGCCCGATCCTCTACTACGGCGACGAGATCGGCATGGGCGACAACATCTGGCTGGGTGATCGTGACGCCGTACGCACCCCCATGCAGTGGACCCCCGACCGCAACGCGGGCTTCTCGTCCTGCGACCCCGGCCGCCTCTACCTGCCCACCATCATGGACCCGGTCTACGGCTACCAGGTCACCAACGTAGAAGCCTCCATGTCCTCGCCCTCCTCCCTCCTGCACTGGACCCGCAGGATGATCGAGATCCGCAAACAGAACCCCGCCTTCGGCCTCGGCTCCTACACCGAACTGCCCTCCTCGAACCCGGCCGTGATCGCCTTCTTACGGGAGTACAAGGACGACCTCGTGCTGTGCGTCCACAACTTCTCCCGCTTCGCCCAGCCCACCGAACTCGACCTGCAGACCTTCAACGGCCGCCACCCGGTCGAGCTGATCGGCGGGGTGCGCTTTCCCGCCATCGGTGAACTGCCCTACCTGCTCACCCTGGCCGGACATGGCTTCTACTGGTTCCGGCTGCGCAAGGATCCGGCGTAGGCTCCACCCCTGCTACTCCTGCGCGGGGCGGTTTCCACCGCCCCGCCCCGGGAACTCTCCCGCACAACCGGCACTCCCGCACTCACCCCTGTCCGCACCGCGGAAAGGACGCGACGCCATGTCGGAAGCCGTCACCCGCCCGGGCATCACCGCGGACGCGCTGCTCGCCTCGCTCGATCCGCTGCTGCGCGCGTGGCTGCCACGACAGCGCTGGTTCGCGGGCAAGGGCCGCCCGATCAGCGACTTCAATTTGGTCACCGCGACCGAACTACTGCCCCCGACTTCCGAGTTGGGGCTCCTGCACCTGCTCATACAGGTCCGGCAGCCACAGGTGCCGGGGCAGAACGGCGGCGCACCCCCGCTGCCCCCGGACTGCTATCAACTCCTCCTCGGCGTAAGGCGCGAGCTGCCGCCACGGCTCGCGTCCGCGCTGATCGGCCATGTGACACAGGGCCCGCTCGCCGGGTTCACGGTCTACGAAGCACTGCACGACACCCGCATGTCCGGTTTCCTCCTGGAGGCACTGCGGACGCAGGCCCGCGTCGGCAAACTGCGCTTCGAGCGGGACCCCCGCAAGGCCATAGGCGATGATCTCGCACCGCGCGTCCTTGGAGTGGAGCAGTCCAACTCCTCGCTCGTGTACGGAGATACGTTCATTTTGAAGCTGTTCCGCCGCATCGTGCCCGGAGTCAATCCGGACCTGGAACTGCCCCTGATGCTGGCCCGCGAGCGCTGCGCGCAGGTGCCGGCTCCCGCCGCCTGGTTCCTGGCGGACGCCGGCGACGAGGTGAACGTCCTGGGCGTGCTCCAGCCCTATCTGAAAGGCACCGCGGACGGCTGGGAGCTGGCCCTTCGGGAGCTCGCGGCCGACCGGGACTTCAGCGGCGAGGCACGGGCGCTCGGGCGCGCGACGGCCGAGGTGCATCTGGCGCTCGCCCGCGCGCTGCCCACCGTCACCCTGGGCCGCGCCCAGATGGAGCTGATCGCCGAGGGCATGGCGGAGCGCCTGGACGCTGCGGCCAAGGCGGTGCCCGCCCTGCAGCCGTACGCCCCCGCCCTGCGCACGACCTTCGAGGCGCTCGCCGACCTGGGCCGCGGCGAGGGAACCTGGACGGCGCAGCGCATCCACGGGGACCTGCACCTGGGGCAGTTCCTGCGCTCGCCCGCCGGGGAGTGGTCGCTCATCGACTTCGAGGGTGAGCCCTCCCGCCCGCTGTCCGAGCGCAGGATGCCACAGCCGCCGGTGCGTGACGTGGCGGGCATGCTCCGTTCCTTCGACTACGCGGCACGCTCGCGTCCCCGGGCTCTCGACTCCGTTCGGGCGGCGGAGGCCCCCAAGCCGTGGGCGCCGGAGTGGGCGGGCGACTGCCGGGCCGCGTACTGCACGGGATACGCGGAGGTCTCGGGCCGCGATCCGCGCATGGACCCGGTTCTGTTGCGTGCCTACGAAACGGACAAGGCGGTGTACGAGGTCCTCTACGAGGCCCGCCACCGCCCCGACTGGCTCCCCGTACCCCTTTCGGCGATCAAGCGTCTCGCCACGAACGGCCCCGCCACCGAACAGCACTGATCCGTCATCGCCGAGGAGGCGCCCCCGTGACCCCCCGCCCGCAGCCGCGCAAACCGTCCGACGAGGCCAGCAAGAAGGGCAGGAGAAAGGCGGAGCCCGCGGGCCGGACGCCCGAACCGCCCAAGCAGAAGCAGCGCAAGAGCAGCCGCCCCACGTCGCCCGTCCCCCGCGACGACCGTGCCCGCCTGCTCGGCGGCACGCACCACGACCCACACGGAGTCCTCGGCGCCCACGTCGTGCGCGAGGGCATCGCCTTCCGCGCGCTGCGGCCGTACGCGCGCTCCGTATCCGTCGTCGCCAAGGATGTGCGGGCCGAGCTGCGGGACGACGGGGACGGGTTCTTCTCCGGGGTGCTTCCGCTGCGGGAGATCCCCGGGGACTACCGGCTCCACGTCACGTACGACGACGCCGAACTGGAGATCCACGACGCGTACCGCTTCCTGCCCTCGCTCGGCGAGTTCGATCTGCATCTGATCGGCGAGGGGCGCCACGAGCAGCTGTGGCACGCGCTCGGGTCACGCCCGATGGTGCACGAGGGGGCGACCGGGACACGCTTCACGGTGTGGGCGCCCAATGCCCTGGGCGTGCGCGTGGTGGGGAACTTCAACTTCTGGGACGGCACCGGATTCCCGATGCGGTCGCTCGGCAGCAGCGGTGTCTGGGAGCTGTTCGTCCCTTCGGTCGGCGAGGGCGAGCTCTACAAGTACGAGATCACCCGGCCCGACGGCTCGAAGACACTGCGCGCCGACCCGCTGGCCCAGCGCACGGAGACCCCGCCCGCGAACTCCTCGATCGTGCACGAGTCGCACCACGAGTGGCATGACGCCCAGTGGCTGGAGCGCAGGGCGGAGGTGCCCGTGCATCAGGCGCCGTTCTCCGTCTACGAGATCCATCTGGCTTCCTGGCGACCGGGCCTGACGTATCGCCAGCTCGCCGAGCAGCTTCCCGCGTACGTCGCCGACCTGGGGTTCACGCACGTCGAGCTGATGCCCGTCGCCGAGCATCCCTTCGGCGGCTCCTGGGGCTATCAGGTCACCGGGTTCTACGCGCCGACCGCCCGCATGGGCACGCCCGACGACTTCAAGTTCCTCGTGGACGCGCTGCACAGAGCGGGCATCGGTGTCCTGATGGACTGGGTGCCCGCGCACTTCCCGCGTGACGACTGGGCGCTCGCCGAGTTCGACGGGCGCACCCTGTACGAGCACGAGGACCCGGACCGGGCGGCGCACCCCGACTGGGGCACCCTGGAGTTCGACTACGGCCGCAAGGAGGTGCGCAACTTCCTGGTCGCCAACGCCAGTTACTGGTGCGAGGAGTTCCACATCGACGGCCTGCGCGTGGACGCCGTCGCCTCGATGCTGTACCTCGACTACTCGCGCGAGCACGGCGAATGGTCCCCGAACGCGCACGGTGGCCGCGAGAACCTCGACGCCGTCGCCTTCCTCCAGGAGATGAACGCCACCGTCTACCGCCGCGCCCCCGGCGTCGTCACCATCGCCGAGGAGTCCACGGCCTGGGACGGCGTGACCCGCGCGACGCACCACGAGGGCCCGGGCGGCTTCGGCGGGCTCGGCTTCGGCCTGAAGTGGAACATGGGGTGGATGCACGACTCGCTCGACTACGTGTCGAAGGAGCCGGTGCACCGCAAGTTCCACCACAACGAGATGACGTTCTCGATGGTGTACGCGTACAGCGAGAACTACGTCCTGCCGATCTCCCACGACGAGGTCGTGCACGGCAAGCGGTCCCTGGTCTCCAAGATGCCCGGCGACTGGTGGCAGCAGCGCGCCAACCACCGCGCCTACCTGGGCTTCATGTGGGCCCACCCCGGCAAGCAGCTCATCTTCATGGGCCAGGAGTTCGCCCAGGGCGCCGAGTGGGCGGAGGGGCACGGCCCGGACTGGTGGCTGCTCGACCCCGCGTACGGGGCCGAGGCCGACCACAGAGGCGTACGGGACCTCGTGCGCGACCTCAACACCGTCTACCGCCGCGAGCCGTCCCTGTGGCAGCGCGACACCGACCCCGGCGGCTTCGCCTGGGTCGACGGCGACGCCGCCGAGGACAACGTCTTCGCGTTCCTGCGCTATGCCGCCGACGACACGGACGGCTCACCGCTCCTCGCCGTCTCGAACTTCTCACCGGTGGTGCGCCACGAGTACCGCCTGGGCGTCCCCGGCGAGTTCACCGCCTGGCACGAGGTCCTGAACACGGACGAGGCGCGCTACGGCGGCGGCGACGTCACCAACCCGGACCCGGTCAAGACCGAGCCGGTGGCGTCGCACGGCCGCCCCGCGTCCCTCCGTCTCACCCTGCCGCCGCTGGCCACGGTGTGGCTGCGACCTGCTTGAGCGCCACCGGCAGCTCCTGCGCGTGCAGGATGCCGAGGCGCTGCGTGGCCCGGGTGAGGGCCACGTACAGGTCGCTCGCGCCGTAGCCGGCGGGCTCCACGACCAGGACGGTGTCGAACTCCAGGCCCTTCGCCTGGCGCGGGTCGATCAGGACGACCGCCCGCGTCAGGTCCGGGGCCTCCCCGGCCGTCACACCGGGGAGCTTTCCGGCGAGCTCCGCATGGAGCTCGCGAGGTGCGATCACCGCGAGGCGGCCCTCGTCCCGCGCCTCGGCCGCCACCGCGTCGGCCACCGCCGCGGCGAGGTCGTCCGTGCGGTGCGCCCACGGGAGCACCCCGGTGGACCGCACCGAACTGGGCGGTTCGAAGTCGGGGTACTCGACGCGCGGCACCTCGGCGGCCACGTCCATGATCTCCACCGGCGTGCGGTAGTTGACGCCGAGCCGGGTGTACTCCCAGCGGTCCTCGACGTACGGGTCGAGGATCGACTCCCAGGAGCCGCAGCCGCCGGCCTCCGCCGTCTGCGCGGGGTCGCCGACCAGCGTCATCGAGCGGGTCGGACAGCGCCGCATGAGCAGCCGCCAGGCCATCGCGGAGAGCTCCTGCGCCTCGTCCACGATGATGTGCCCGAACGCCCAGGTCCGGTCGGCCGCCGCACGCTCGGCGGCGCTCCGGTGGTCCTCTTCCTCCTGGCGCTCGGCCATCCGCTCGGCGTCGATGATGTCGTGTGCGAGCAGGACCTCGGACTCCTCGTCGTCCTTGTCCTCGAACTCGTAGGTCCGCGAGGCGTACGAGACGTCGAGGACGCCCTGTGCGTAGGCGATCTGCTTGGCCCGTTCGGCCTCCGCCAGCGCCTTCGCCGCGCTGTCGTCGTTGCCGAGCAGCTCGGCGGCCTCGTCGAGCAGCGGGACGTCGGCGGCCGTCCACGCGCCGCCGCGCGGGCGCCGCACCAGGTCGGCGTCCTCGTCCGCGAGGTGCGTCGGCTCCTCAAGAAAGTCCGTGAGGAAGCGCTCCGGGGTGAGCTGCGGCCACAGCTCCTCGATGGCCGCGTGCACTTCGGGGCTCGCGGCGATCGCCTTGCCGAGCTGGGCGATGTCGTCGGGGCCGAGGAAGTTCGGGCCGCCGTACGGGTCCGCGCCGAGCCGTTCGGCCAGCTGCTCGGTGAGCATGTCGATCACGCGGAAGGCGAAGTGCGGGCGGCCGAGATTGTGCGGGACGTCCGCCTCACGGGCCGCCTCGCGTGCTTCGTGAGCGATCGTCCAGTCCAGGACGAGGTCGCCGTCGTCGTGCTCGATGATCAGCGGGGCGCCGGGCTCGGGGGTCTGCTGCCGGTCGCGCAGGGCGGCGGCGAGCACGTCCGCCATCTCCGCGCGGCCCTTCACCTCGGCGGCCTCGGGCGTTTCGGTGCCGGTCGCGGTCACGCCGGGGAACAGCTCGCCGACCGTCGAGAGGAGCACGCCCGTCTCGCCGAGCGCGGGCAGGACCTCGCTGATGTAGCCGAGGAAGGCGGGGTTCGGGCCGACGATCAGGACCGCGCGCTTGGCGAGCAGCTGGCGGTGGGCGTAGAGGAGGAACGCGGCGCGGTGCAGCGCCACGACCGTCTTGCCGGTGCCGGGGCCGCCCTCGACGACGAGGACGCCGTGGTGCGGGGCCCGGATGATGCGGTCCTGCTCGGCCTGGATGGTCTGCACGATGTCGTGCATGCGTCCGGTGCGGGCCGAGTCGAGCGCGGCGAGCAGCACCTCGTCGGCGTCCGCGCCCTCGTGGCCGGTGCGGGTGGTGTCGCCGAGATCGAGGATCTCGTCGTGCAGGGCCGTGACGTCACGGCCCTTTGTGGTGATGTGCCTGCGCCGACGCAGCCCCATGGGCGTATGACCGGTCGCGAGATAGAAGGGGCGCGCGACTTCGGCACGCCAATCGATCACGAGTGGGGTGCGTTCGACGTCGGACGCACGGATTCCGATGCGTCCGATGTGGTGATCACGGCCGTCACGGAATTCCAGCCTGCCGAAGCAGAGACCGTTCTCCCCCGCGTCGAAGGCGGCCAGCAGTCCGGACCGCTCGGCCACCAGGACGTCGCGCTCAAGCCTGGCCTGCAGACCGTTGCCGACCTGCGACAACGATGCCTGCACGGCGGCCTGCGCCTCCTCGCGCAGCGCGTCGAGGCGCGCGTACAGCCCGGAGACGAATTGCTGCTCTTCCCGCAATTCCTCGGTTGACAATTCAGCCCCTCGCCAGTTACAGTGCTCTTATACAGATTCTCGCGATTCCAGTCTGCCCAAATGTGCCAGGGGTCGCGAAAGGATCCAATATACGCGAAGAAATACCCCGGACGTCAATTCGTCCGGGGTATTTCTCTTTCTTGTGCCGGTGACCGGGTGGCTGCCTGTGTCAGAGCGATCCGGGTCAGAGCACTCCGGCCTCGGCGAGGTCCGCGAGGAGCTTGCGCTTGGGCCGGGCGCCCACCATGGACTTCACCGGCTCACCGCCCCGGAACACCAGCAGGGACGGCACCGAGAGGATGTTGTACGCGATCGCGGTCTGCGGGCTGTGGTCCACGTCCACCTGCACGATCTTGAGCCGGTCCGCCTCCTCGCGCGAGATCTCGCTGAGCACCGGCGCGAGCTGCCGGCACGGCCCGCACCACTCCGCGCCGAACTCCACGAGCACGGGCAGTTCCGCCCCCAGTACCTCCCCCTCGAAGTCCGCGTCCGTCACCTCGGCCACGCCGTCCGCCTTGACCATCCCCATGCCTGCGCTCCTTCTCAGCCCGTCAGCTCGCACTGCGGGTCCGGACCCCCCGGAACCGCCGCCTCGGCACGCACCAACTGCGCGCCCACCTGTTCGCGCACCGCACTCAACTCACTGATCAGCGAGTCGAGTTCACCGAGCTTGCGGCGGTACACGTCGAGCGACGCGGGGCAGGAGTCGCCCGCCGGATGCCCCGACCGCAGGCACTCCACGAACGGCCGCGTCTCCTCCAGATCGAACCCGAAGTCCTGCAAGGTCCTGATCTGCTCGAGGAGGCGTACGTCGTCCTCGTCGTAGGTGCGGTAGCCGTTGCCGCTGCGACGAGCGGGCAGCAGCCCCCGTGACTCGTAGTACCGAAGCGTCCGCGTGGTGGTGCCGGCCCGCTCCGCAAGTTCGCCGATGCGCATGTCTACGACGGTAATCCTTGACGCAGGCGTCAAGGCTAGTGCGCCGCTTCGGGCGCGCGGATGGCCTCGATGACGGCCGTCCAGCCGTCCGCGCCGTGGCCCTTGGCGATGGCCCGGTCCAGGGTGGCCTTGATGCCGTTCAAGGACTCCACGTCCAGACCGCGGTGTGCGGAGGCGTGGATGATGTGGTCGACGTTGGCGGCCTCGGTGACGAGCGGGGCCTGCTCGCCCGGATACTCGCCGGAGTCGACCTCTACTGCCGTCGACTCGACGGCCGCCGGGAAGATGGAGAGCAGGGCGCTCATATAGGGGGCGAGATCCGCCCCCTTCACGCCGTCCGCCCCGGCCAGCGCGAACGCGTGCACGAGGCCAGACATGCTGGTCCAGAAGAAGTCGAGCAGGGCGTTGTCGTAGACGGCGGCGAGGCCGTGGTCCTCGCCGAGGTGCACGGTGTTGCCGCCGAGCGCCTTGAGCGTGCTCGCATGCCGGTCGTACACGGACTTCGGGCCGCTGTGGAAGAGCAGCGCGTCGGCCGTACCGATCACCGTCACCGGCACCAGGATGGCGCCGTCCAGGTAGTCGATCCCGTGTTCGGCGGCCCAGGCGGCGGCCTCGCGCGAGCGCTCCGGGGTGTCCGAAGTGAGGTTGACCAGGACGCGGCCCTCGAACTCCGCGGCGACCGGGCCCAGCACGGCCCGCGACACCTCGTAGTCGTAGAGGCAGACGACCACCAGATCCGAGGCGCGGACCGCATCGGCGACGGTGACCGCGCGAATGGCACCCCTGGCCACCAGGTCGTCGCCCTTGCCCGGCGTGCGGTTCCAGACGGTGGTGGAGTGTCCGGCCCGGAGGAAAGCACCGGCGAGTGCCTGCCCCATGGCGCCGAGGCCGAGGACAGTGACAGAGGCAGTGGAAGAAGAAGGAGAAGGAGAAGGGGAGGCAGAAGGAGACGCGGAAGGGTTGTGGCTCTGGTTCGTCATGACGACCATGCTTCGCGGACGCCCGCTTCCTCACAAGTACCGACTAATTAGTCAGGTACTTACGAAAAGGTAAGCATGGAGGGCGAGTTGAGGCGTCCGCCATCAGCCGAAATCGAGTGCGCCGTACGGCCGCTTGAACTCGTGGAAGTCCGGCACGCCCGCCATCAGGACCACCCCGTCCCACAGCCGCCCCGCCGCCTCCCCCTTCGGCGCGGGTGAGACGACCGGGCCGAAGACCGCGCCCACGCCCCGCACGGAGAGCACAGGGGTGCCGGCCTCGGGGCCGACCAGCGCGACGCCCTGCTCGTGCGAGGCCCGTACGGCATCGTCGTACTCCCCAGTCCAGGCCACCGACGCGAGCTCCGCGGGAAGGCCGGCGTCGGCGAGAGCCCGCTCGGCGCCGTCCCACTCGCCCCGTTCGTGCAACCGCGCCCCGAGCGCGTCGAGATACCGCCCGAGGGCCTCGCTCCCGTACCGCTCGTCCACGGCCGCGCAGACCCGGCCCGGCCCCCGCATGTAGTCGCCCCACTGCCCCTCGGGGTCCTCGGGGTCGACGTCGAGGTCTTCGTTCAGGGCCGACAGGCTCATCACGCGCCATCGCACGGTGACGTCCCGCACCCGCTCGACCTCGCGGATCCACCGCGAGGTGAGCCAGGTGTACGGGCACACGGGGTCGAACCAGAAGTCGGCGTTCGGCGTCGCGTTCACTCAACCACCGTACGAGAGCGCCCTGTTCAGCCCAGCTTGAGTCCGCCGATGGCCTGGTCGGCCATCCTGGCCTCGCCCAGGGCGTTCGGGTGGACCGGGACGAAGTTCGTGCCGAACAGCACGGGCTCGATCCAGCGGGTGCCCTTCGGCTTGCAGGCGTCATGCCCCTCCGACGCGGCGGCCAGGTCGACGAACGTGGCGCCCGTCTCGGAGGCGGCGCTCTGCACGGCCTTGTTCAAATGGGTCTGCAGATCCCGCAGGTAGGGGACGTCTCCGGTGGCGATCGGCATCTTGGCGAAGCACGTGGGGTCGGCCTTGGCCGGGACGATCCACGGGTAACCGAGGATGCCGATACGGGCGTTGGGGGCCTTGGCCTTGATGTCCCGCAGCGCCTTCTTCAGGGCGGGATACGTACTGTCGTCGATCTCCTTGGTGAACTTGTCCCCGTTGGCGTCCTTGCAGGGGCTGCCCTTGCCACCGGAGAGCACGCCGGCGCTGCCGCAGGCGAGGATCGCGCCGATGAAGGTGTTGTTGTCGTTGCCGCCGATGGTCAGCGTCACGACGTCGGTTTCGGCGGTGACCGCGTCGAGTTGCGGGGCGACACCGGGGTACTGCGAGCCCGCGAAGTCCTTGGTCTGGGCGCCGCCGCAGGTCACGTCGGTGAGCTTGGCGCCGGTGCGCTTGGCCACGACATGCGGGTAGTTGGCCGTGGAGCGTGCGCAGAGGAGCGGCGCGGTCACGTCGAGGGGCAGAACGCCGGATCCGGCGCTGTAGCTGTCGCCGAGGGCCACGTAGTCGAGCGGTTCGCTGCTGCTCCCGGACGCTTGGGCCGGTGCGGCCAGGCCGAGGGCGGCGGTTCCGACGGTGGCGAGGGCGGCGAGGGCGGCTGCCGGGCGGAGGGAGCGGGTGCGGGCGCGTGCGCGGATCACCATCTGGAGTCTCCTTTGAATCCGATGGGGGGTCAGTCCCGGAGATGAGCGATCAAGCCGCGGGCGCCAACAGCCTTGCTGTGTGGGGGATTTGGGCAGGCTTCAGCGGCTTTCGGCGGTTCTTGGTGGTACAACGCTGAAGTTACTGGCAGGTTTGAATAACAGTCAACAGTTTGCGCACGGGCCCACCTGGATGGCGGAATCCTCAGCGAGCGCACGCCGCACACGCGCGCACAGTTCCTCCACCGCACCCTGCTCGAATTCCGCGCCCCCGGCGAACATCGCCGCCTGGAGGGCGGGTCCGTACGCACCGCCGTGGCGGTCGATGTCGGACGTACGGGCGGGCTGCACCACGAAGTGGATGTGGCCGGGCACGCGCCCGGCGTGGGACCAGAGACAGACGTAGACCTGCTCGCACTCGTCGCCGACTGCCGTACGCAGGGCGGAAGTCACCCGGGTCAGCAGCGGGCCGAGCTCGGCGCTCTCCCCCGTACTCATCTCGTGTACGCCGGTGATGTGGCGCAGCGGTTTGACGATGAGCGTGCCGGTGCCGAGGGGGCCGACGCAGTGCTCGACCGTCCAGTGCGGCGTGCGCAGGAGCGTGCCGCCGGGCAGGGGGGCGGTGCCGGCGGCGAGGTCACAGGCCAGACAGCCAGCGTCCGCTTCCGCCTCTTGCGGCTCTTGCGGCCTCACTTGTCCACTCGGTGCATCCGGATGTCGCGGTTCACGAAGAGATGGACGTAGCCGCAGCGCCAGCAGATGAGCCCGGTCGCCGACTCGTTCGCCCACGCCATGTTCATGAGCTCCATGCCGGAGCTGTTGAGCTTGACCTCCCGGTCACGGAACAGATCCCCCTGGCAGACCTGGCAGTTGATCCACGTCTCCCCGATGGAGGCTCGCCTCGGCTTGTTCCCCATGAGCTCCCGCCCCCCCTTCCCTGCTTCTCGCTTCCCCGTTGCCTGACTGATCTTGAGGCTATCCGGTACGTGAAAAGCGGGCGGGCCCGCCCGCAGTCACGTTTCGACCACGGCGGACCCGCCCGCCTCGCACACGCCACCGATCCGGTGGCCGACGGCTATGCCGTCAGGGACTTCTTCTCGCTGCTGTCCGGCTGCGTCGGGACGGCGTCCGCGGCGTCCGGGTCCACCGTTTCGGAATCCGCGCCGCCCTCGTCGAGCAGCGTCTTCTCGTCGAACGGCAGCCGTCCCGCGAGGACGTCGTCCACCCGCTGCCGGTCGACCTCCTTGGTCCACGTACCGATCAGGAGCGTCGCCACCGCGTTGCCCGCGAAGTTGGTCAGGGCGCGCGCCTCACTCATGAAGCGGTCGACACCGATGATCAGGCCGACGCCGTCCACCAGGCCCGGCTTGTGCGACTGCAGACCACTGGCCAGGACCGCGATGCCGGAACCGGAGACACCCGCCGCGCCCTTGGACGCGATCATCATGAACAGGAGCAGGGAGATCTGCTCACCGACGCCGAGCGGCTGGTCCATCGCCTCGGCGATGAAGAGCGACGACATGGTCAGGTAGATCATCGTGCCGTCGAGGTTGAAGGAGTAGCCCGTCGGGACGGTGATGCCGACGACCGGGCGGCTGACGCCCAGGTGCTCCATCTTCGCGATGAGCCGCGGCAGGGCGGACTCGGACGAGGAGGTGGACAGGATGAGCAGGAACTCGCGGCCCAGGTACTTCAGGAGCTTGAAGAGGTTGACGCCGGTCACCAGGCGGAGGAGCGTGCCGAGCACGATCAGGATGAACAGCGCACAGGTGACGTAGAACCCGATCATGATCGTGGCGAGGGCCTTCAGGGCGTCCGTGCCCGTCTCGCCGACCACCGCCGCCATCGCGCCGAACGCGCCGATCGGGGCGGCCCACATGATCATGCCGAGTACGCGGAAGACCAGGCGCTGGATGTGCCCGATGCCGCGCAGGATCGGCTCCCCGGAGCGGCCCATGGCCTGCAGGGCGAAGCCCACGAGCAGCGCGACGAGCAGCGTCTGGAGGACCTCGCCCTCGGTGAAGGCGGACACGATCGTCTTCGGGATGATGCCGAGCGCGAAGTCGACGAGACCCTTGTTCGCCTCTTCGGCCGCGTCGTGGCCCGCGCCCTTCTCGGAGTCGGAGATGTCCATGCCCGAGCCCGGGTGCAGGATGTTGCCGACGATCAGGCCGATGGCGAGCGCGACGACCGACATGGCGACGAAGTAGCCGAGCGCGAGCCCGCCGACCTTGCCGACCTTGGCGGCCTTGCGGACCGAGCCGACGCCCAGGACGATCGTGCAGAAGATGATGGGCGAGATCATCATCTTGATCAGGTTCACGAAGCCGGTGCCGAGCGGCTTGAGCTCCGTGGCGAAGTCGGGGAAGAGCAGTCCGACACCGATACCGAAGACCACGGCGATGATGACTGCGATGTACAGGTAGTGGGTGCGGTCCCGTTTGGCTGCGGGCGCAGGTGCCACCTGGCTGTCGGTGGTGTCGGCCACGAGGGCCCTCCTTGAACGACTACGTCGGCGTTTTCGGCCAGTGCGTGCGGCTCACGTCCTGGGCAGGCGAATCTCGGGTGACTATCTCTCGCCCTGTGAGGGCGGTCACCCTTGCGTTCATTTAGTTCGCACTTATAGGGCCAGGCAGACTGGCACCATGCCCCTCGCCCGCCCGCCCCGGCCCCGCAGCCTCGCCGGGCAGCTCTTCGCGATGCAGATCGTCCTGGTCACCGTCGTGGTGGCCGGATGTGCACTGTTCACTTTCCTGAGCGACCGGCAGCAGGCCGAGGAGGGTGCCCGCCGCCAGGCGACGGCCGCGGCGCGGGCGGTCGCGGACTCTCCTTCGGTACGCGAGGCCGTGCGCGGCGAGGATCCGACGAAGACCCTGCAGCCGTACGCGACCGACGTGCTGCACCACACCGGGGTCGACTTCGTCACGATCATGGACAGGGACGGCATCCGCTGGACGCACCCCGACAAGGCGGAGATCGGCGAGCGCTTCCTCGGCCACCGGGCGGAGGCGCTGCGGGGCCGGACCTTCACGGAGACGTACACCGGGACGCTCGGGCCCTCCGTACGCGTGGTCACCCCGATCCGGGCCGCCGACGGCAGCGACCGCATCACCGGCCTGGTCAGCGCGGGCATCACCATCGAGGAGATCAGCGCGACGGCGCGCGGCCAGCTGCTCGCGCTGCTCGGCGTCGCGGCGGGCGCGCTCGCGCTCGGCGGTATCGGCACCTACGTGATCAACGCCCGCCTGCGCCGCCACACCCACGGCATGAACGCCGCCGAGCTGAGCCGCATGCACGACTACCACGAGGCGGCGCTGCACGCGGTGCGCGAGGGTCTTCTCATGCTGGACGGGCAGCGGCGCATCGCCCTGATCAACGACGGAGGGCGCGAGCTGCTCGGCGTATCGGGCGGCTTGGTCGGCCGGAACGTCGCCGAGCTCGGCCTGCCCGTACCGCTGACGGGCGCGCTGCTCGCGGCCGAGCCGCGCGTCGACGAGCTGCACCTGACGGCGGACCGGGTGGTCGTCGTCAACACCTCGCCCGTGTCGAGCGGCGAGCGCCGCGGCACGGTGGTCACCCTGCGCGACCACACCGAGCTGCAGGCGCTGACCGGCGAACTGGATTCGGAGCGCGGCTTCACGCGCGCCCTGCGCTCGCAGGCCCACGAGGCGGCGAACCGTCTCCACACGGTGGTCTCCCTCATCGAGCTGGGCCGCGCGGACGAGGCGGTCGACTTCGCCACGGCCGAGCTGGAGCTCGCCCAGACGCTGACGGACCAGGTGGTCGCGGCGGTGAGCGAGCCCGTCCTTGCGGCCCTGCTCCTGGGCAAGGCGGCCCAGGCGAACGAGCACGGCGTGGAGCTCGTCGTCTCCCCCGACAGCAGCATCGACGACGGCATGCTGCCGCCGGGGCTGCCCGCGCGCGACCTGGTGACGGTCCTTGGCAACCTGATCGACAACGCGGTGGACGCGGCGCAGGGCTCGCCCGCGGCCCGGGTGACGGTGACGGCACGCGCGGACGGGGCGGGGCTGACCCTGCGGGTGTCGGACACGGGCCCCGGCGTGGACCCCGCGCACACGGAGGCGGTCTTCCAGCGCGGCTGGTCGACGAAGGCCACGGCGGGCCGCGGCCTCGGCCTCGCCCTGGTCCACCAGACGGTGACCAAGCACGAGGGGACGCTTAAGGTGCGGGAGGCGGCCGGGGGCGGCGCGGAGTTCGAGGTTCTCCTGCGGACGGATGCCGCTTCCGTGGCCCCCGCGACGCCGGGTGCCGACAACAACGCGTCCGGTGCACCGGACGCAGCTAACGGAGGCACCGAGTGACAGAGCCGATCCGGGTTCTGGTCGTGGAGGACGACCCCGTGGCGGCGGACGCCCACGTCCTCTACGTGAACCGCATCCCCGGCTTCCGCGCCGTGGGCAAGGCGCACAGCGCCGCCGAGGCGAAACGCGCCCTGGACCGCACCGAGGTGGACCTGCTCCTCCTCGACCTGCACCTCCCCGACGGCCACGGCCTCCAGCTGGCCCGCACCCTGCGCGCCGCGGGCCACCGCGCGGACGTCATCGCCGTCACGTCGGCCCGCGATCTCGCGGTCGTACGCGAGGGCGTCTCGCTCGGCGTCGTCCAGTACGTACTGAAGCCCTTCACCTTCGCCACCCTCCGCGACCGCCTCACCCGCTACGCCGAGTTCCGCACCGCCGCGGGCGAGGCCACAGGCCAGGACGAGGTGGACCGCGCCCTGGCCACCCTGCGCGCGCCGAGCCCCGCCGCCCTGCCCAAAGGGCTCAGCGGCCCCACCCTGGAGAGAGTGACCCGCACCCTGCGCGACGCACCTCCCGAGGGCGTCACCGCCGCTGCCGCCGCCGAGACGGTGGGCATCTCCCGCATCACCGCGCGCCGCTACCTGGAACACCTGGTCACCACGGGCCGCGCCACCCGCACCCCGCAGTACGGGCACGTCGGCCGCCCGGAGTACGTGTACCGCTGGCTGACGTCGGCGGCCTGACCCGCGCCCCCGCGCATACAGCCGTCCCGGGCTCACCCGAATGGTGGGGGCGGGGTGGCGGCGCCCAAAAAACGCGCCCCGCCCCCCCCCCCCCCCCCCCCCCCGCCCCCCCCCAAGAGCCGCCGCCCCCCCCCCCCGAGGGGGGGCGGAAAAAAGAG